>JBDGSW010000173.1:0-7825 GCA_042217345.1 Haloarculaceae archaeon | reverse complement strand
CCGGCTAATTCGATCGATATTCGTTTGTAACGCTTCTATATCCCGAAAACGTGGCTCGCACTGAACGGGGCGTCACGCGTAAATTCCGGTCCGAGTGCTCCCGACGCGCCAGAATTCGCGTCCGTGACGGCGTTTCGGGAACAATTTCGCGCGCCTGCGCGCGAGCGCCGCGGGCAGACGTCGGCACCCCCGGGCGGCTCGAATCACGTACAACAGTAAAGTGGCTTTGCGGACGACGACGGGTATGGCCCACGAGGAGATCGACGACGTGGACCGGGCGATTCTCTACGCGCTGCAGGAGGACGCCCGGAACATGTCGTCCGGCGACATCGCGGAGCGAACGGGGACCTCCGACAGCACCGTCCGCAAGCGGATTCAGCGCCTCGAGAACGACGACGTGATCAAGGGCTACAGTGCGCAGGTCGACTACCAGCGGTCGGGATACCCCCTCCGCATGTTGCTGTTCTGTACCGCCTCGATCGCCGAGCGCGGCGAGCTGGTCCCCGACATCCTCGAGATCGACGGCGTCGTCTCGGTCCAGGAGCTGGTCACCGGCGAACAGAACCTCCTCGTGACGGCCGTCGGCGAGTCCGACGGCGACATCACGGCCGTCGCGCGCGACCTCCTCGACATGGGGTTGACCGTCGCCGACGAGGTGCTCGTCCGGAGTCACGAGACGACCCCCTTCGACGAGTTCGACCCCGAGACCCACGCCGAGCGCGGGCGCTGACGAGTTGGGCGTTCGACGCCGGCCGCCTATCTGGCCGACCGACAGCGCAGCCTCCGACCCGGTCCAGCCGGGGGCACCGTCGGCGTTTCGATCGGCCCGTCGGGCCGGTTCGAAAAAACCCATTGTTCCTTGACAACGGCCCTCACGAACGAGCTGGGAAAATAGCAGGGCTTATTACCCAATCTGTTCGTAGATGTGGGTAGACACGACCGATAACCGCTTCGGGGATCGATCGGACGCCTCGACGCGGTGGTCGGTCACGGACGCACCAAACGATGACAGGCAACGACTCGGCGACGATCGGACCGCTCGAGGCACCGACGACGGGACAATCGCGCTTGCCGGCGGTGCTGACGCGACTCGCGTGGTCCCTGTGGGTGGTCAGCTGTGCGGTGCTGGTCGCGCACGTGTCGACCGGGGAGACGTTCCGGATCGACGGCCTCGTCGCCGTGGACGGCCTGACGGTCGTGATGTGGGTGGCGGCCACCTTCTTCAGCGGTCTCGTCCACAGCTACTCGCGTCGCTACATGGCCGGTAGCCGGGTGATCGATCGGTTCTTCACGCGCGTGTTCGCGTTCACACTGTTCGTGATGGCGCTGGTGGCAGCCGACAGCCTGCTGGTATTCTGGGCCGCCTGGGTGGCGATGGGCCTCGCGATGGCCGGGCTGATCGGCACCGCGCGGGGGTGGCCCCAGGCCCGCGCAGCGGCGTCGCTCGCGCGGCGGTACTTCCTCGCGAGCAGCGCGCTGCTCGGCGTCGCACTCGCCACGCTGTGGTGGACGACCGGCGCGGCGACGATCTCGGGGGTCGCCGCGGCCGTCGGGGGCCAGCCGCCGACGCTCCTGCTGGTCGCCGCCGGGGCGCTGGTGCTCGCGGCGATGGTCCAGTCGGCGCTGGTGCCGTTTCACACCTGGCTGCTGTCGTCGATGACGGCGCCGACGCCGGCCTCGGCGCTGATGCACGCCGGGTTCGTCAACGCCGGCGGCGTCCTGCTGGTGCGGTTCGCACCCGTCGTCAGCCGCGACCCGACGGTCATGCTGGCGATCGCCCTCGTCGGCGCGGCCAGCGCGCTCGGCGGGAAGCTCATGAAGTCCGTCCAGCCCGACGTCAAGGGGGCGCTGGGCTGCTCGACGGTCGGCCAGATGGGCTTTATGATCATGCAGGCCGGGCTGGGCTTTTTCGCGGCCGCGATCACCCACCTGATCCTCCACGGGTTCTACAAGGCCTACCAGTTCCTCTCGTCGGGCGAGCGGGTCGCCCACCAGCGCCCGGCGTCGAGTGGGCCGAGCGAGTCGCTGGGCCTCGCGGGCGGCGTCGCGGTCCTCGCGACCGCGCTCGCCGCCGGCGGCCTGTTCGCCGTCCTCACCGGCGAGGGGACGGACCTGCACAGCGGCCTCCTGTTGGTCGGGCTGGTCGTGCTGACGGTCGTCCACGCCGCCCGCGAGGCCGTCACGGGGGCCGACCTCCCGCCGGCGGTCCGCTACGGCGCCGTCCCGGCGGTCGCCCTGCCGGCGATAACGGCCTACGCGCTGGTCTACCGGGCGATCAGGGGACTGCTGGCCGGCCTGCCCGGCGTCGGGGAGCCGGTCGCGCTGACGCCGGTTCACGTGCTCGTCGCCGTCGCCTTCCTCGCGGCGTACATCGCCGTCGAGAGCGGCGTCTACGAGCGCAGTCACCGCCTGTACGTGGCGCTGCGCAACGCCAGTCAACCGCCGACCGAGACGCTGCTGACGACCCCGGAGGACTACAATGAGTACTGAGTTCGCCATCGAAGAGAGCATCGACGCGGCGGCCGAGGCGGTCGGGGCGGTCTGGCCGCTGCACTCGTTCGTCGCGGCAAACCCGCTCGCCGGGCTCGAGGACCGGCCGTTCCACGAGGCCGTCGCCGACGCCGAGCGGCTGCTCGGCGGGGACGGCTATCCGAGCACCGACGTCTTCCGCCGGGCCCTCGAATCCGGCCGGATCGACCCCGAGGTCCTCGCGAGTCGCCTGGCCGAGCACGGCTACGAGGCCGACCCCGAGGCGTCGCTCGACCGCCTGGCGGGCCGCGAGTCGGCCGCCGAGACGCCGGCGACGACCGCCACCGAGCGCGTCGACGCCGTGTTGAGTAAGTGGCTCGCGACCTTCCTCGACCAGGGGCGCGCGGAGTGGGCCATGCCCGACCGCGAGCAGGGATTCTACGAGGCCTTCCGGTCGGTCGCGCCCCACGACGGCGACGTCCCGGACGGGGCGGCGATCGCGGCCCTCCCCGACCAGCCGGCCGAGGCGATTCGGGAGCTCCTGGGCGCGTATCCCGCCGGGCAGTGGCGGGCCGTCTTCGAGTTCCACCTGGCGGCGCTGCCGGGCTGGACCGGGTTCGTCAAGCAGCGCACCGAGTACGGCGGCGCGTGGCAGTCCGAGCAGCCGATCACGCTTTTGGGCTACCTGGCGATCCGCCTGGCGCTGGCCGAGCAGTTCGACGCGCCGCTGGTGCCCCCCGAATCGACAGACGAGCAGGCCGACACCGAGGGCGACGCCGACCGCCCGCCGCTGCCCGAGGTCTGGCTGTCCGCCTGGGAGGCGACCTACCGGGCCGAACTGGTCGACTCGCTCACCGACGCGAGCGCCGCGGCGGCCGCGGCCGACGACGACGGCCGGCCTGACGCCCAGCTGACCTTCTGCATCGACACGCGCTCGGAGATCGTCCGCCGGCACGTCGAGGCCGTCGGCGACTACGAGACGTTCGGGTACGCCGGCTTCTTCGGCGTCCCGATGCGCTACGCCGACCACGACGCAGGGGTGACTGTCGACGCCTGCCCGCCGATCGTCGAGACCCAACACCGGATCAGCGACCGTCCGGCGACGGGACACGACCGCCGGGGCGCCTACGACCGCTGGCGCACCGCCGCCGAGACCGCGGGCGGCGCCGTCGAGGCCCTCGAGTCGAACGCCGCCACGGCGTTCAGCTTCGTCGAGAACACGGGCCTGGGCTACGGCGCCGCCCTGGCCGCCCGGACGCTGCTGCCGACCCGGGTGTACGATCTGTTCGAGGCCGTCGACAAGCGCGTCCCCGACGCTCACGAGGTCAGCGAGCTGACGGTCGAGTACAACCCCGACTCCGTCAACGACCTCCGCGAGGGGCTCACCCTGGAGGAGAAGGTCGAGTACGCCGCGGCCGCCTTCGAGCAGATGGGCTGGGAGCGCTTCGCCCGCCTCGTCGTCTTCGTCGGCCACGCCAGCCAGACCGCCAACAATCCATTCGATTCCAGCCTCGACTGCGGCGCCTGCGCCGGCAACCCCGGCGGGCCCAACGCCCGCGTCCTCGCGGCCATCTGCAGCGACGAGGCGGTCCAGGACCGCCTCCGCGAGCGCGGGATCGACGTCCCCGAGGACACCGTCTTCCTCGCCGGCGAGCACAACACGACCACCGACGAGATCGAGCTGTTCGACGGCGAGGCCCCCGAGTCCCACGCCGAGGACCTCGAGCGCCTGCGCGCCGACCTCGAGACCGCGCGCGCCGGTGCGGCCGCAGAGCGCGCCGACGACATGGACCCGACCGCCGACGCGGGCGTCCGCGAGACCGAGCGCCGCGCCGCCGACTGGGCGGAGACGCGCCCGGAGTGGGGCCTGGCCGGCAACGCCGCGTTCGTGATCGGCCCGCGCGACCTGACCGACGGGCTCGATCTCGACGGCCGGGCGTTCCTGCACTCGTACGACTGGGCGAGCGATCCCGAGGGGGACGCCATCGAGTCGATCCTGACTGGCCCGATGGTGGTCACCCAGTGGATCAACGCCCAGTACTACTTCGCGACCGTCGACAACGCGGTCTACGGTAGCGGGTCGAAGGTGACGCACAACCCCGTCGGCAACGTCGGCGTCTACCAGGGCAACGGGGGCGACCTGATGGCCGGCCTCCCTCAGCAGTCGCTCATGGCGGCCGACGACGAGCCCTACCACCAGCCGCTGCGCCTCTCGACGGTGATCCACGCCCCGGTCGATCGCGTGGCCGACGTCCTGGCCGACCACGACGACCTGCTCGCCCTCCTGGACAACGACTGGCTCTCGCTGACGGTCGTCGACCCGACGCAGGACCACCGCGCGTTCGGCTACGGCGGCGATCTCGAGTGGTCGCCGGTGGCCGAACCGGACGCGACCGCACCCGCGGTCTCGAGCGCCCCCTCCGCGGCCGACGACTGACCCGCGGCCGACCCCTTTCTGCCCGAGATCGTCCGCTGGTTCCAGACGGCTACTTAATAGACCTCTGACTATCGGGTACAGGCCTTTGGTGGGTGACAACGATTGCCGGGTGTCATGGTCCTGCAAGGAGGATCGGAGGGGTTCGCACCGCCGTTCGACTCGTCGATCTACAACGCCTCGACCTCGCCGTCGACGCCGGCGGCCGAGACGACGATCGACTACGAGGATTGTGAGGCCGCGCTGGCCTTCTTCACGACATCGCCCGACGTCGCCGAGATCCTCCCGGAGGGAATCCGGCCGTACTCGAACCCGCCGACAGCCGGAGTCTTCCTCACGCACTACCCGTTCAGCACGGTCGGGGAGTACAACGAGTTCCTGACGGTGATCCAGGTCGAGGACTTCGACGGCGAGCTGGCCTACTACATCCCGTACATCTACGTCACCAACGACGCCGCGCTGGTGGCCGGCCGGGAGATGGCCGGCGCGCCCAAGAAACTCGCCGAGATCGACCTCGACACCGAGGGCACGATCGTCCAGGGGCACATGGACCGCCCCGAGGACACGCGGCTCATCTCGCTGTCGGTCAAGCCCGAGCAGCGCGCGGTCGGCGGCATCGTCGAGACGCTGCTGGACGACAAGCTGCCGCTGTTGTCCATCCGGCACTTCCCGCCGATCCAGGGCGGTGACGGCTGCACACAGCTGGTGAAGTGGTACGCCGACCTGAACTTCCACGCCGACGCCCAGGGGCGCAACAAGCGCTGGGTGGGGCCCCACAGCGTCTCCTATCCCGACCACTCGCCGCACGACCCGATCCACAAGGTGACCGTCGAGCGGGACATGGCCGGCCTGTACGGCCAGTTCGACATGGAGCTGGGGGTGACGGAGGTCCACAAGGAGTGGGAGCTGTGAGCTACCTGGAGTTAGACACCGAGTACGCCGAGGACGACAGCGTCCAGCTGCTGCGCGAGGAGGTCCACCGCTTTGCGAAAAACGAGGTGCGGCCGGCGGCCCTGGGGATCGACCGGATGAACCGCGAGGAGTACCTCGAGATCGGCGCCGCCGACTCGCCGTACTGGGACGTGCTGACCCAGCTGAAGGAGCTTGGTTACCATCGCGCGGTCGTCCCCGAGGTGTTCGGGGGCGGCGGGCTCACCGGCGAGGAGTTCCACGTCATGATGGAGGAGCTGGCCTGGGGCAGCTCCGGGCTGGCCATCGCCCTTGGCGTGGACTTCCTGCCGGCGATCTTCGCCGCCCTCTCGTTCGACGACGAGATCCAGGCGTCGTTCCTGGAACCGTACATGGCCGACACCGACTGCGAGTACCAGGGCTGCTGGGGCGTCACCGAGCCCAACCACGGCTCCGAACTCGTCTCGACGGCCTCGTTCCGCGAGGGGGGCCTCGACGCCGACGAGCGGGCCAACATCCCCCGACCCGACATCACGATGGAGCAGGACGGCGACGAGTGGGTCATCAACGGCGCGAAGGCCTCCTGGGTGTCGGCGGCGCCGCTGGCGACGCACTGCGCGCTGCACGTCGACATGGACCCCGCCGAGGGTAGCGCGGGCTACGCCGTGCTCGTGCCGCTTGCCGCCGACGGCGTCACCAAGGGCCCGCCGATCGACAAGCTCGGCCAGCGCGACTGCCCGCAGGGCGAACTCGTCTTCGACGACGTGCGCGTGCCCGAACGCAACGTCGTCATGACGCCGGAGATGCTCGACCCCGAGACGGGCTACGTCGACCTGAGCCAGATCCTCTCGGTGACCAGCGCCGGCATGGCGGCCGTGGCGACGGGGCTGGCCCGCGCCGCCTTCGAGGAGGCGCTGGCCTACACGCGCGAGCGCGAGCAGAGCGGGAAGCCGATCTGCGAGCACCAGTCGGTCAAGCGCGAGCTCTACGACATGTTCGAGAAGGTCGAGACCGCGCGGGCGTACTCGCGGCGGGTCTGCGAGCACGTCTGGGAGCGCAACCTCGAGCTGTTCGAGTTCGACGCCTCCCACCGCCACGCGCTGGCCGCGCAGGTCTACTGCAAGCAGATCGCCTTCGACGTGGCCGACCGAGCCGTCCAGCTCCACGGCGCCAACGGCATCACCCGGGACTACCCCGTCGAGAAGCTGTTCCGCGACGCCCGCGTCAAGCTCATCGAGGACGGCACCACCGAGGTCCTGGGGATGGAAGCGGCCGACGGCGTCATCGAGCACTACGAGATCGACTGACGGGGTCGGACCCGCGGCCTTAACTTGGCGGGCCGACTGTCCCTAGGTAGTTCGCCACCCGCCCGCCGCGGGCGGGTCACCGCCTCGGTAGCTGATCTCCCATGACTGTCGACCCAACTCCCGACGGAGCGCCGGACGCCCGCGAGCCAGCGGCGAGCGACGATCGCTCGAATTACGACTACGTCGGCGGCGACGTCGCCCGCCCGGGCCTGGTCGCCGACCTGCGCGACCGCCTCGCCGGCGAGGTCCGCTTCGACGCCTACACCCGCCAGCTGTACGCCACCGACGCCTCCGCCTACGAGGTGACGCCGGTCGGCGTCGTCTTCCCCGCCGACACCGACGACGTCGCCACCGTCGTCGCCTACTGCGCCGCCCGCGAGATCCCGGTCCTGCCCCGCGGCGGCGGCACCAGCCTCGCCGGTCAGGCCGTCAACGAGGCCGTCGTGCTGGATTTCACCCGCTACATGGACGACGTCCTCGCCGTCGAGCCCGACGCCCGCGAGGCGCGCGTCCAGGCCGGGACGATCCTCGCCGACCTGAACCAGCAGCTGGCGCCCCACGACCTGAAGTTCGCGCCCGACCCCGCGGCGGGCGACCGCAGCGCCGTCGGCGGCGCCATCGGCAACAACTCCACGGGCTCCCATTCGCTGCAGTACGGCAAGACCGACGCCTACGTCGAGTCCTGCGAGGTCGTCCTCGCCGACGG
>JBDGSW010000108.1:0-7855 GCA_042217345.1 Haloarculaceae archaeon | reverse complement strand
AGCAGTGTATCAGTTGTCTGGTGGTTTGTAGCTATCGAGATCCCGAAAACGTGGTTTGTCGGCATCACCTCATTTCGTATTGCGACATGTGGTTTATACGTAGGGTCGCTGCCGGGAGAAACTCACCATTCATTGGAGATTTATCGCCGGCAGGGCCGATTTCGGGGGCGAAACACCCCGTCTCCCCGGGCCGTCGGTCCGGCGACGTCACTCTCGGGGGAGATCTCCCTGGATGGGAGGGGGTCAGGGAGAAAAAGTGCCTCGCGCGCGACGGGCGTGTCTGCTCGTGTGCGATCACAGTCCGGACGGCGCTCCAGTCTGAATCGAGAAGGACGGGTCAGTCGCTCGCGATCGCGTCGACGGAGTCGAACGTACCGGCGACGATGGCGTCGGCGATGGCGCGGGCCGTTTCGTCGTCGACCTGGTTGGGGTACTTCCGCCGGAAGTACCCCAGGACGTTCTCGACGTCGCGGACCAGCAGTTCGTCGAGGTTGTCGTGGTCGGTCGGCACCGCCTGCGGCCAGTCGAAGATCGTGACCCCGTCGGTGTCGACGAAGACGTTGTACTCGCTCATGTCCGCGTGGACGTACCCCCGTTCGTAGGCGGCCTGCATCTCCCGGAGCACCAGGTCCAGCACGCCCCGGACCTGGTCGGGGTCGAGCTTCGTTCGGGAGAGCTCGGCGCCGTCGATCTTCTCCATGACGATGGCGTGGCGGTTCTGGTCGATCGGGCGGGGGACGCGCACGTCGGGGTACAGCGTCTCCAGGGCCTCGTACTCGCGCTCGGCGGCCTTCCGGGCGGTGTACTGCCAGGAGACGTGCTCGCGGTCGGACGTGTAGTCGCGCTCGCGCATGACCTCCCGGAAGTTGGTGTAGCCCTCGCGGTGGTACTTCAGCGCGAGGGGCTTGTAGGATCGCACTTCGTAGACGTCGCTCTCCTTGCCCACCCCCAGGGGGGCGCCGAACTCCTCGATCGTGTCGCGCTCGATGAACGCGTGCAGCGCGAGGGCGTCGTAGCCCTCGAAGGTCAGCTTGAACCCCTGGTACTGGATGGTCTTGCGCTCGATCAGCCCGCGGTCCTCGCAGCGGTCGAGGCGGTAGTCGACGTTCTCGGCCGACAGCCGCGAGAAGTCGGGGAGCTTCTCGCGGGCGACCCACTCCGAGAAGCGCATCCCCTGCTCGATCCCCGAGAGCAGATAGAAGTCCTCGGGCTCGAGCTCGGCCATCAGCGGCGCCACGTTCTGGACCATCAGGCGCCCGTAGTCGCCTCCCCGGGAAAAAGCCCGCGCGTCGCGGCGACTTCACGTACTAAACCGCATCGCGCGATATCGAATCGCACCGCCGACGCAAGCGATTTCCCCCGAGCCCGCCAACGGCAGGCGATGGCCGACCTCGCCGACCGGGAGTGGCGCGTGATCCGCGAGGAGTCCCACCGCGGCCCGATGAACATGGCGCTCGACGAGATCGCCGCCGAGACGGCCGCCGCGGGCGGGCCGCGG
The DNA here is from genome assembly GCA_042217345.1 of Haloarculaceae archaeon. Classification (GTDB taxonomy): domain Archaea; phylum Halobacteriota; class Halobacteria; order Halobacteriales; family Haloarculaceae; genus Halorientalis. The sequence goes on along the minus strand of JBDGSW010000108.1, from coordinate 6,357 downwards.
ACCGTCAGGGTCTACCAGTGGGAACCGAGCACCCTCTCGCTGGGCTACCGCCAGGACCCCGTCTCGATCGACTGGGACTTCTGCGAGCGCGAGGGGATCACCGTCACCCGCCGTCCCACGGGCGGCGGCGCGATCTATCACGACCGCACCGGCGACGTCTCCTACTCGATCGTCGCGCCGGCCGCCGAACTCCCCGGCGATCTGCTGGCGTGTTACGAACTACTCTGTGAACCCCTGCTGACCGCGATCGAGCGCCTCGGCGTCGACGCCGGGTTCGCGAGCGAGGAGCAGCCGGCGATCCACGAGCCGGCCTGCTACCTGCGGGCGCTGCACCCCGCACACGACGTGGTCGCGGCCGACGGCCGGAAGCTCTCGGGCAACGCCCAGTACCGCCGGCGCGACAGCGTCATCCAGCACGGCTCGCTCACCTACGAACGCGCGACCGAGCGCCACCTCAGCTGTTTCGCCGACCACGACGTCGCGCCCGCCGACTTCGAGGCCCGCGTCACTGCGCTGTCCGAGCTGGCCGACGTCGACCGGGAGACGGTCGTCCGCCGGCTGGAGGACGCGCTGGCGGAGTGGGCCGACGCGAGCGAGGGCGCCTGGACCGACGACGAACTCGACCGCGCTCGCGAGCGCGCCGACCGGAAGTACGCGGCCGAGGCGTGGGTGCGCGACCGCGAGGACCCGACCTGACGCGCGGCGGCGCGCAAACGGGCATCGAAGCCGCTTTGGCCCCGCTGGTCCAGGGTCGCGTATGCTCAGAGTCGGCGCGCACACCTCGATCGCCGGCGGCGTGGACAACGCCGTCGCCGAGCAACTGGAGTACGAGGGCAACTGCGGGCAGATCTTCTCGCACTCCCCGCAGGTCTGGCAGGACCCGGACATCGACCCCGACAACGCCGCGGCCTTCCGCGACGAGTCGGCCGACAACGACGTCGGCCCGTGGGTCATCCACTCGTCGTACCTGGTCAACCTCTGTACCCCGAAAGACGACCTCCGGGAGAAGTCCATCGCCAGCATGCAGCGGGAGGTCGAGGCCGCCGATCTGCTGGACGTCGAGTACGTCAACGTCCACCTGGGCGCCCACACCGGCGCGGGCGTCGAGCAGGGCCTGGACAACGCCGCCAGCGCGCTGGACGAACTCGCCGTCCCCGACGGGGTGACGGTCCTGGTCGAAAGCGACGCCGGCAGCGGCACGAAGCTGGGCGGGGAGTTCGAGCACCTCGCGGCCGTCCGCGAGCGCACGAGCCAGGACGTCGAGTTCTGCCTGGACACCGCCCACGCCTTCGCCGCGGGCTACGACCTCTCGACGCCCGAAGGCGTCGACGACACCGTCGCCGAGTTCGACGACGTCGTCGGTCTGGAGGATCTGGCCTGCATCCACCTCAACGACTCGAAGCACGCGTGCGGGACGAACAAGGACGAACACGCCCTGATCGGCGAGGGCCTGATCGGCGAGGACGGTATGCGCGCGATCGTCAACCACGAGGACCTGCGCGACCGGCCGTTCGTCCTCGAGACGCCGACCGAGGACGGCAAGGGCTTCGCCTGGAACATCGCGCGGGTGCACGAGCTGCGCGACGACGCGTAGAACCCGACCGCTTTTCTCCGGACCGCGCGAACGCCCGGCGTGCGCCAGTTCAGCGCCGAGTACCTGCGCTCGACCCGCGAGGGCATGTGGGCCGACTCCCGGGCGGCCCTCGAGCGGTTGGCCCTCGACAGCCGCGAGGCGGTCCTGGACGTCGGCTGCGGGACGGGTGAGCTGACGGCCGTTCTCCGGGCCGAGACCCCCGGGGTCGTCGTCGGATTGGACGCCGACAGGGGGTTGCTCGGCCACGCCGACCCGCCGGTCGTCCAGGGCGACGCGCTGTCGCTTCCGGTGCCCGACGACGCCGTCGACCTGGTGGTCTGTCAGGCGCTGTTGATCAACCTGCCCGACCCCGAGGCGGCCGTCGGGGAGTTCGCGCGGGCGTCGAGCGACCTCGTCGCCGCGATCGAACCCGACAACGCCGCGGTGCGCGTCGAATCGACCGCCGAGACCGAGACCGCGCTGGCGGCCCGCGCCCGCGAACTGTACCTCGACGGCGTGGACACCGACGTCGCGCTCGGCGCCGCGGCCGCCGACGTCTTCGAGGACGCGGGGCTGACGGACGTCTCGACCGAACGCTACGACCACGAGCGAGTGGTCGAACCCCCCTATTCGACGGCAGACCTCGAAGCCGCCCGCCGGAAGGCCAGCGGTGAGGGCCTGGCGGACGACCGCGAGACGATGCGTGCCGGCGGCGCCACACCGGCCGCCCTGGACGACCTCCGCGCCGACTGGCGGGCCATGGGTCGAGAGGTGATCGAACAGATGCAGGCCGGCGAGTACCGCCGCCGCGAGGTCGTCCCCTTCTACGTCACCGTCGGCCGCGTCTGAGCGGTCGCGGACCGTCGCGTTCCACGGGCGCCGTCTCACTCGTGCGTCGTCAGCAGGAACTCAGCGAGGAACGCCTCGCCCCAGTCGCGCGCGCCGTCGACGCACTTGGCGGCGTAATACGGGATCGGCTCGGGGGTGTCGGCGACCGGTTCGCCCGTCGCGATCAGCCGGGCGTCCTGGCGGTCGATGGCCGCCCGGGCGTCCTCGCGGTCGATCGCGTCGCGAGCGTCCCCGCGACCGTCGTCGCCGGCCTGCGGGAACGGCTCGACGTCGGCCGCCGGCACGTCGACGAGGTCGTAGCGCGCCTCGCGCGCTCGGTACCACTCGAACTCGTCGTCGGGGACGTCGGGGACGAACACGGCGCTCAGGCGCGCGTCGGGCGCGGGTTCGGCGTTGAGGATCCCGCGCTGGCCGCCCTCGCCCTCGCGGTACTGCGAGCGCATCGAGAACGCCCGGCGGTAGCCGTGGACGGTGACGGGTACGGCCTCGGCGACGGTCTCGGGCGAGAGCGTGGCCGCGAGCGTCTCGCGGTGGAGCAGGCTGCCGTAGACGAGGATTCCCCTGGTCACAGGACGTCGCCCCTGACGCTGGTCCCGTCCTGGCGCTGCCGGGACGCGGCGAGGACGTCGGCCGCCCGCTCGGCGTCGGCGGGATCGAGGCCGAGCATCTCAAGGGCACCCGACAGCGGCGGGAAGGCGAACGCGCTCTCGCGGAGTTTCTCGAAGGCGTCGTCGCTGCGCTGCCCGTCGGCCCACAGGCAGACGCCCCGCGGGTCGAGGATCTGCTCGTAGCTCTCGCGGGCGACGGCGCCCTGGAGGCGCTGGGTGACGTTGTCCGAAAAGGTGCTGTTGCAGACCTCCAGGTGGATCGGTTCGCCGTCGTCCAGCAGGTGGGCGGCCAGGCACCGTTCGGGGGCGGCGTGGCCGCTGGCGTTTGCGCGCAGGTGCTCTGGGAACTGGGCGGCCCACTCGGCGTCGACGGTCTTGCCGACGCCCTCGATCCCGTGGGACTCGCGGAACGCGGCGTCGCGGTCGGCGTCGCGGCCGAACAGCAGGTCCTTGGTGAGGTAGACGTCGAGGCGCTCGACCGGGTCCACGCCCAGGGCGAGGTCGCCGTAGACCCACACCTCGCGGACCGGGACGGGCATGGGCTCGGTGGCGACGGTCTCGACGATGGCGGACACGCGGTCGACGGCGGCCGCGCGGTCCAGATCGGTCATCGCCGGAGCGTTGGCACGCGGCCGGGAAAACGGTTTCCGGTCGCCCCACGCGCCCCCTCGAAATCAGGGGTAGCTAGTTATCCCTTGACTGACAAGGGCCCGACATGCACGTGGAGACCTTCGGGCCGGACGACGGCGATCGGGTCGTGTTCGTCCTGGGTTGGGGGAATCGCCCGCGCCACGACGGCGTCCAGTGGCTGATCGACCGGCTCGTCGACGAGGGGTATCGCGTGGACGCCCTCGAGATCCCGCGGACGATCACCGACTTCGACGCCGAGTACCTCCAGCCGGTTCGCGATCACGTCGCCGACTTCGAGGAGTACCGACTGCTCACCCATAGCACGGGCGGGTTGATCGCGCGTTTCGTCGACGACGACGCTATGGCGACGCGGACGTACCTCAGCCCGTGGTGGGGGATGCACGAGTCGACGCGGAACCTGCTGGTCACCCTGCTCACGAAGCTGCCCATCTCGCGGCCGATCCTGCCGTTCGACGCCGGCCGCGAGGAGCTGGGCGAGCTGGCGTCCGACGTGTGGATCGCGGACGCGCCCGACGCCGCGGCGCCGACCTTCCTCCGGGAGGCCGAGCGTGCCCAGGCGCGGATGCCGCCGTTCGACGCGGCCGACGCGGTGTTTTACAATCCCGACGATCGGATCGTCGACGCCGGCGCGATCGAGGCCCAGGCACCCGCGGAAAACCGGATCGCCTTCGAGGGGGGCCACGAGCTGTTCAACTGCCCGGCGCGCGAGGACCACATCGACGCGGTGCTGGCGGCGGTCGACGGCGGGATCGCCGCGCTCTGACCCGCTCAGGCGCCTTTCTCCCGGTCGGTGCTCACGTACAGCGTCTTCTCGACGGTCGCGTGGACGACGCCCTCGTCGTCGACCAGCTCGATCGCGTACTCGCGGTCGATCGAGTCCGTGTCGGGGTCGGCCAGCTCGCGGCGGACGGCCGCAACCTCCTCCTCGGGGAGCTCGCAGGTCGCGTACAGGTCGGACTTGCCGGGTTTCTCGAACCGGATCACGGCGGCCTTGTCCCAGACGACGTACCCGTCGCCGAGGCGCTTGATCAGCATCAGCATGTAGATGGGGTCGACGGCGCCGTACATCGAGCCGCCGAAGGTCGTGCCGACGTAGTTGCGGGTGCGCCAGTTGCGCGGAATCCGGACGCGCACTTCCGACCAGTCGGGCGCGATGTACGTGACGCGCCCGCCGGTGCCGCGATACGCGGGGTACAGTCTGAAGGCAAGTCGCCACAGCCGGGCACGCAGGCGGTCGAACACGACCGAGGGGACCGGCGGCCGCGTGAAGTCAGTTTCCGAAACGGTCAACCCCGCCGGGCCGCAACGGGCCGGTAATGGACTGCGAGAAGTGCGACGACGAGGCGGTCATGCACGCCGCCTACTCCGGGCTCCACCTCTGTGCGGAGCACTTCTGTCGCTCCGTGGAGTCGCGGGTCCGTCGCCGCGTCCGCGAGGACGCCCTGCTGCCCGACGACGCCAGCCCCGACGAGCCCGAGACGTGGTTGATCGGCCTCTCGGGCGGCAAAGACAGCGTCGTCCTCACCCACATCCTCCACGACACCTTCGCGCGCGACCCCCGCGTCGAGCTCGTGACCGTCACGATCCACGAGGGCATCGCCGGCTACCGCGACGAGTCCCTCGAGGCCTGTCTCGACCTCCTCGAGGATCTGGAGATCCGCCACGAGGTGCTCACCTACGAGGAGGAGTTCGACCTCCGGATGGACGAGGTGGTCGAGGACGACCCCGAGAACATGGCCGCCTGCGCGTACTGCGGCGTGTTCCGCCGGGATCTGCTGGCGGCCGCGGCCCAGCAGTTCGACGCCGACAAGCTGCTGACCGGCCACAACCTCGACGACGAGGCCCAGACGGCGCTGATGAACTTCCTCGAGGGCGACGTCGAGCAGATGGCCAAACACTTCGACGCCAGCCTCGGCGCCTTCGACGGCGACGGTGACACCCCGGAGCGCGTCGACCCCGACGGCGGTCCGTTCGTCCCCCGCGCCAAGCCGCTGCGCGACGTCCCCGAGAAGGAGGTCGCGCTGTACGCGCAGTTGCAGGACCTGCCCGCACACGTCACCGAGTGCCCCCACTCTAGCGAGGCCTACCGCGGGGAGATCCAGCAGTTGCTGTACGATATCGAGGAGCGCCACCCCGGCGCGCGCCACTCGATCGTGTCGGGTTACGAGGAGCTGGCGTCGCTGGCGGCCCAGCGCTACCGCGGCGGCGACGGCCCGGACCTGGGCGAGTGCGAGCGCTGCGGCGCGGCGACGACCCGTGACCTCTGTCGGAAGTGCGCGCTGGTGGAGTCGGTCCACGCTGCTTGAGCAGTAGGGGCCGTTTACTGCCTGTAATCGAGTGTTTACGAGCAGCGTCCGCCAGCACGGCGTCCCACAGCACAGCGTCCGACGGCGCGAGTGCTCGGCGGTCGGGCGCGGCGAAAAAAGCGCGGGTCGTCGTCAGTTCGTCCGGATGACGTCGAGGCCGTTTTTGGACTCGTTCTCGTCCTGGCCGCCGTCGGCCCAGCCGTCGCCGCGCGCGTCGCCGACGTTGTCGCTGGCGTCGAACTGCGCGGGCTCTCCTTCCTGGCCCATGGCCTGCTTGGATTTGTTGGCCTGCTTCTGGGTCGTCGGGCCGAGGATCTGGGCGCTCTGGACGCCGGTCATGATGGCCATGACGCGGACCTTGCCCTTGTAC
>JBDGSW010000087.1:154-7925 GCA_042217345.1 Haloarculaceae archaeon | reverse complement strand
AAATGGTATATAAAGAAATGGGTGAGAGACACACACCGGGTTTCCGGTGAAATGGGGGGTAAGGGGGGGAGGGGGTTGCAGATGAAACGGGGGTTGGGGATGCGAAGGGCCGAGACGATGCGGAAGTCGGGATGAACGTCGAGGCAGAGATCGGGAGACGTCGTGTGTGAAGGTGCCACCTCGCTTCACTCGGGCACCGCTCTCGGACGGTCCGTTGAGGTAAAACGGACACTCTGCAAAATAATCCGTACCCGACAGCGGACAGCGGACAGCGGACGGTAGGATCATCGCTAGACGGCAAGGAGCTGCGGAGCGGTCAGCTGCGGAGCGGTCAGCTGCGGAGAAGTCAAGGAGTACTGCAGGAGTGTTTCACCTGTACCCGCTCGAACCACGAGCGACCTTCGTCGCTCTTTCTATCTTGCGACTCAATCAATGAGCTTTTCACCATTATAGTATATAAAACCATATGAAAACAAGAGAGAAAGAAGTCGGAAGTCTCGCAGCAAGCTCGCCGAGAGGCCAGCAGCTAGCAGAGTTTATTGCCGTTATTTCTCCCTCCCACCCTCTCTCACAGTCGGTTTCACCGGAAACCCGGTGTGTGTGCGCGATCCAGCAATCCTCTCTCGGGCGTCGTTGCCTGTGATTGCTCGTCGCCATTCCGGTGGAACAATCTCCCCACCCCCTCACGCAGGCGGTTTCACCGGAAACCCGGTGTGTGTGCGCGGCGGCTCGACTCCCGATCACCTCTCTTCACATCTCGTCGATTCTCAGGCCGTCTCGCCACCCTTTCTCTCATATCTATCCCCAACTCCGCTCCCTCACACCTTCCACATCCCGCCCCCACCCTCTTCTACACCCCGTTTCACCGGAAACCCGGTGTGTGTGCGCCCAGTCTTTCCCTCCCCGTCCGCGCTTTCTCCCACGTCCTCTCCTTCTCCGCATCCGCTGGCTTTCTGTTTCCGGCCAAAATTAACCAACAGCACTACCTGCCGGCAGCTGTTGGTTAACACCCCACGATCTCATTCGCGAATCGAAGCGTCCCGCTCCCGCAGTCACCGTCGGTCAGCGGCCGTGGAACGACTCGAGAATTCGCAACCCGCGTTGCGTCCGCTCGAACTCCGACGTCGGAAACGTCGCCCCGCAGAGCGAACAGGTGAACGCACGGTCGGGCGCCGGGAGGTCGGCGGGGTTGAGCTCCCAGACTTCCTGACAGTTCGGACACTGCAGCTGGATCCAGGCTTCGGGCATGCCTCCGATACTCCGGGCTTCAGAAGGAAGATTCCTGCAAGGGGATGCCTGTCCCCTGCGGGGCGTGTCTGTCCTGCGGGGTGGGTCGTTCCACCTGCGCGGAACCGGCGATTTCGCGTCCAAATCGATCGTATATGATATCGGACGCAGTATATGATCGTCACGACGGGGTTCTCCGCTATCGCCGCAGTCTACGCTTATGTGCTCGTCCGACTAATACGACGGGAGCTGCCATGTTCGACGATCGATTCGACGCGGGCGAACAGCTCGCGGACGCGCTCCAGGAGGCCGGCGTCCGGCCGGACATCGTCCTCGCCATCCCGCGCGGGGGGCTGCCGATCGGCCGCGTCGTGGCCGATCGCTTCGAAGCACCGCTGGACGTCGTCGTCGCGAAGAAGGTCGGGGCACCGTCCAATCCCGAACTCGCGATCGGTGCCGTCGGCAGTGACGGCGCACGCTGGCTGAACCACGACCTCATCGACCGGATCGGGGTGGACCGACGCTACGTCAAGCGAGCCGTCGCGAGCGAGCGACGCAACGCCGGCGAGACGGAAACCAAGTATCGCGGCGAACGGCCGCCGCTCGACCTCGCGGGCAAACGCGTCCTGCTCGTCGACGACGGCGTCGCGACCGGGGCGACGACGCGCGCCTGCCTCCGCGTGATCCACGACCGCGGGGCCGCTGAAATCGTCCTCGGGGTCCCAGTCGGGCCCGCGGACACGCTCGCGGCACTCCGCGGGGAGGCCGACGCCGTCATCGCGGTGTCGACGCCCAGCCCGTTCGGGGCCGTTGGGCGGTTCTACCGGTCGTTCGATCAGGTGACGGACGAGGAGGCGAAATCCCTGTTACGCGCCGCCCGCCGCTGTTCGACCGAGTAGGCACTGGGGATCAGGTCGCGACCGCGGAACGAGAAGCGTCCGGGAATCGAGTCCCCATCGCGACGTCGCGCTCGGCCCCCGAAAACACGGTTCCAACGGGGTCGCGTCGTGCCGTCAGTCGCCGGCACTCGCCGACGCGCGCGCGCCCGAACCAGCTGTCGGCGTCCGCCGACCTCGACGCGTCGGCGTCATCAGCGTCCGCAGTCCGTGCGAGAACCGAATCGAACAGGCGTTCGTCGCCGTCGAAGCGCACCAGGCCCGCGTCCGGATCGTACTCGATCACGCCGAGCGCGTCCAGGCGCGGCAGGTGAACGTGATGGAGTACGTGATAGATCTCTGTGGTGACGTCGACGGAGCGACGCCGGCCGCCGTCGGCGATCGCTTTTGGGGCGTCAGCGGTCCGCTCCGGGACTGCGACGCGCTGGGCGAGCGACTGGCGGGTCAGCGGGACGTCGGCGGCGACGAGCGCGGTGACGACCGCGCGCTCGCGCGGACGACCGAGAATCGAACACAGCGCGTCGACGCTCTCTTCACGGAGCGCCCGGTTGTCCGCGAGCAGCGTCCGGATCTGCTCGCACTCGAACAGCGGATGCTCGGCGCTGGCCACCACGCCGTTGGCGCGATCGTACTGGACGATCCCGAGTTCCGACAGCTTCGGCAGGTGGACGTGATAGAGCGACGTCCGGACGCGATCGCGCTCGGCGTCGTCCAGCGCGTCCCCCTCGGCGCCGGTCTCGCGCTGCCAGGTGGCGTCTACCAGCCGGTCGAGGTCGACGGGTTCGTCTCGCGATATCAGCACCGAGAGGATCGCGCGCCTGCGGATGGACCCGAGCGCGTCGGCCACCAGCGAAAGCTGCGCTGTCTCGTCTCCCGGCTCCCCCTGTTCGGGTACGGTGCGTGAAGTCATGTTCGGGGAGAGACGGACTACTGGATTAAGCGAATATCCTAAAGAGTTAGGAACTGCTGTCGTCGACCTAGCGTCCGATTACGTGGGCTGTGCGCGGGGTCGTCGCTACCGAGCGGGTCGACGCGGGCCGGCGGCCCATCGAGTGCCGGCCCAACGGCTTTGGTGGCGGCGGCCGTATCGACGTCTATGGGACTGTTCGGATTCGACCGCGACACGCTGCTCGACCTGACGGTGAACGTCGTGCCGCTGGTGATCCTGGTGTTCTTCCTCCTGTTGTTCGCCATTGTCCAGGCGTGGCAGTGGAACGCGTTCATGTTCGTGGTCAGCCAGGGTCTGTTGATCGTCCCGTTCGTCCTGCTGTCGCTGTTGACGTACGTCGCCGCGCGCGCCATCTCGACGGGGGACGCCGATCGGACCGCCTCACCCCACGAGGAGTGAGTACGCGCCGCCCGAGACGTCCCCTCCAACCACCGTAAGCCGACCCTATCAGTCCCCGGGACGGCCTGTACGATCGGCGATACCGGGGACAGTCCCCACGAGGCGGCGCTTCGCCGGCCGTCGCCGGGCGCTGCGGCTCGCCGAGGTTTACAGAATTATGTATGTAAAGCGGACCGCCGAGTCCTAGCCCTCCCTTACCGGTTCGCTCCCCGACTCACGATCGGGCTTACCGCCTGACCCGTCTGCTGTTCGACCGGCGCGATCGGTGAATCTGTTCGGGTGCGCGCTCGCTCGCGGGACGCAGGAGTCAAAAGCGGGTGGGGGGCGCGGCCCCGCGGACGCCGAGCGCGGCGACTACCGCGGGCCTGCACGTGCAGGCACTATCCCCTTGTTGTAGGGCGGCGTGTCATGAAATCCAGACCGACAACGGTCGGTGCGCTCAACGGAACATGCAAGAACAGAGAACGCATTCCACCGCGACCGGTCGGGACGCGGCGTCGCGGGCCGCGGCCGACTGGCAGTTGATCGTCGTCTCGAATCGCCAACCGTACCGACACGAAGCGACGGGCGACGGCGTGGCAGTCGACCGACCGACGGGGGGACTGACGGCGGGCCTCGACCCGGCGATGCAGCAGCTCGGTGGCACCTGGATCGCCTGGGGCGACGGCGACGCGGACGAGCGCGTCGTCGACGAGGCCGACTGCGTCGAGGTACCGCCCGACGACCCCTCGTACACGCTCCGACGCGTCTGGCTCTCCGAGGACGCCGTCGATGACTACTACTACGGGTTCAGCAACCGGGTGCTGTGGCCGCTGTCGCACTCGCTTTTGAGCCACGTCTCCTACGAGGACGACTTCTGGCAGACCTACCGCGACGTCAACCGGACGTTCGCGTCGGCGGTCGCCGACCAGGTGGGCGACCGCCCGGTCGTCTGGTTCCAGGACTACCACCTCGCGCTCGCGCCCTCGATGGTCCGGGACGCGCTGCCCGACGGCGCACGGGTCCAGCAGTTCTGGCACATCCCCTGGCCGGCCTGGGACATCTTCCGCAACTGCCCGCACGCGACCGACCTCCTCACCGGCCTCCTGGGCAACGACCTGCTGGGCTTTCACGTCCCGCGGTTCTGCCGGCACTTCCTGCGCTGCGTCGAGGCCGGCCTCGATGACGCGGTCGTCGACTGGGACGACAACCGCGTCCACTACCGCGGGCGGACGACCCACGTCGAGGCGGTCCCCATGGGCATCCCCACCGACGAGATCGAAGACCTGGCGACCTCCGGGGAGGCGCGGGCCTTCCCCGTGACGTTCCGTCGGGAGCACGACGTCGACGCGGACACGCGCCTGGCGGTCGGCGTCGACCGGCTGGATTACACCAAGGGGATCCCCCAGCGCCTCGACGCGCTCGAACGGCTCTGGGCGACCGAGCCGCGCTGGCGCGGCGAACTCACATACGTCCAGAACGCCAGCGTCAGCCGCTCGAAGATCGACGCCTACCAGCGGATCCAGGAGCGGGTCACCGACCGCGTCGCCGAGATCAACGACCGGTTCGGCACCGAGGACTGGCAGCCGATCGTGTTCACGACCGAGACGCTCTCGCGCGCGAGCGCGAGGAACAGGTAGTTGTCGAGGACGAAGTTGTACAGCAACTCGAGTTCGTCGTTCTCGCCGAAAAATCGCGACAGCCGGTCGGGCCCGACGTCGACCTCACCGAGCAGGACTGCCTCGCCGTTGCGCTTGGAGACGAACCGCCGGAAGTTCTTGAGGACGCCGTGGGGGTCGTCGGGTTCGGTCCCGGCGCGGCCCTTGCGCTGGATCAGGTGGTTGGCGGAGTCGACGCGGAAGCCGTCGACGCCCAGGCGCAGCCAAAAGCCCATGATCGCGCGGATCTCGTCGCGGACGTCCGGGTTCGCCAGCCGGAGGCCCGGCTCGGACGCGTAAAAGCGGTGGAAGTAGTAGGCGTCGGCGGCCTCGTCGTAGGTCCAGACGCTGTCCTCCTGGCCGGGGAACAGCGGCTCGGCGTCGGTGTCGACGTCGGCGGGGTCGTCCGCCCAGACGTAGTAGTCGCGGTACTTCGAGTCGGGGTTCTCGCGGGCGCGCTGGAACCACGGGTGCTGGTCGGAGGTGTGATTGACCACGAGATCGACGAGCACGCGGATGCCGTGGTTCTCGGCCTCGCTCATGAACTCCGCGAAGTCCCCCAGCGTTCCGAGGCGGTCGTCGACGCCGTAGTAGTCGGCGACGTCGTACCCGTTGTCCTCGTCGGGCGACGGGTAGAAGGGCAACAGCCACAGGCAGTCGACGCCGAGGCGCGAGAGGTACTCGACGTGGGCGGTGAGGCCGGGGAAGTCACCGACGCCGTCGCCGTCGGAGTCGGAGAAGCGCTCGACGTCGACCGCGTAGACGACGCTGTTTTTGTACCAGTGATCGCTCGTGCCCATCTACAGTTACCTGCGGCTTCGAGCCCGTTAGCTCCTGTGCAGGTCAACGACGCGACCGGTCACGCGCCCGGACTCAGGCGTTCGACCCGAGCCACGCGCCGAGCGTGATTCCGTAGATCAGGTGGCCGACGGCGAAGACGAACCGCTCGTCGGACTGCAGGTCCATCCCCAGCAGCCGCCCCAGGATCACCCGCGAGCCGAACGCCGAGAGGCCGAGCCCGTACAGCGCCCCGGCGGCGACGCCGCGGCGCTCGTCGGTGACGGTCCGGCCCGTCACCCGCCCCTGGAACCAGGCGGCGAAGGCCGTGGCCGCTCCCATGCCGTACAGCAGGTGGAGCACGAGGTTCAACACGTGGTGGTCGTCGGGCTCGCCGCCGAGCACCTTCGCCCAGAGGGCGCCCGTCGGCGGCGGCGACTCGCTGATGGGCATTCTGAACGCGGTCATGGCGACGGTCGCGACGAGCCCACCGCGGGCGCCCAGGCCGACGGCCCGGCCGAGGCCGTCGCGGTCGCCGTCGGCGTCCGTGGCTGGCGGCTGCGATTCCCCCGTCGAGCGCCGGGAAGCTGACTTCGAGGCCATGGCGTTCCCGGCTCGGACGTCGGCGCCGACGCGGTTAGGTCTGCTGGCGTCGCCGGGCCCTCGCTCACTGTCTGGGGAGCGGCGCGACCACGCTTCAGTCTGCGACGCGCGCGGCCAGTACCGCCACGATCGAGAGGACCGCGGCCGCGGCCGTCCCCGCGAGCCGGCGGTGGGTCGTCAGCCACAGCTGGTAGCTGCGCTCGCGCGCGCGGTCGTCGAAGTCCCCGTGTGCGCCGTAGTCCTCGTCGTCGTCAGCCGGTTCGCGGAGGTCGTCGGGCGCGTCGGGATCGGCCGGCTGGTCGGTCAGCTGGCCGCTGTAGCCCGACTCGGCGAGTAGCCGGTCGAGCCGGCGCGGGATCACCTTGTTGCCTACAATCGCCTTGACGGTCGAGGCGCCCACCCAGAGTTCGTCGCGGTCATTGTGGGCGGCCCAGGTGATCGCGTCGGCGGCGACTTCGGGCTGGTAGATCGGCGGGACGGGCTGGGGGTGCTCGTCGAGCTTGTTGCGAACCCACTCGAACTGCGGGGTGTTCAGCGCCGGCATCTGGATCATCGTCAGCTGGACGTCGGCCTCGTCGTGGATCAGCTCCGCGCGCACCGACTCGGTGAACCCCTGGATGGCGTGTTTCGACCCGCAGTACGCCGACTGCAGCGGGATGCCCCGGTAGGCCAGCGCCGAGCCGACCTGGACGATCGTCCCCTCGCCGCGGGGGCGCATGCGGTCGAGGGCGGCCATTGTCCCGTTGACGAACCCGAGGTAGTTCACCTCGGTGACGCGACGGTACTCCGCCGGCGTCATCTCCTCGATCGGGGCGAACACGGCGGTCATCGCGTCGTTGACCCAGACGTCGATCGGGCCGAGCGTCGACTCGATTTCGTCGGCCGCGTCCGCGACCGCCTCGGCGTCGGCGACGTCGGTCTGAACGGGCAGGGCCTCGCCGCCGAGGCGCTCGACGTCTTCGGCGGTGCCCTCGAGGCCGGCCTCGCCGCGAGCCAGCAGGCCGACCTTCGCGCCCTCCTTGGCGAACTCGCGGGCGGCGGCGCGGCCGACGCCGGCCGAGGCGCCCGTGACGACCACGACTTCCGGAGCAGTAGAGACTGACATGGGCGTTCGATCAACTCCCGTGTGGAGTCCTCCGTGCTACGCCAGCGCCATGGAAAACCCTTCTCCCGGGGGTAGCGCTGGCGACCGGAGGGAGCCAGCGGAAAGAAAGAGCGGCGAAGCCGCGGGTAGCGCTGGCGACCGGAGGGAGCCAGCGGAAAGAAAGAGCGGCGAAGCCGCG
>JBDGSW010000194.1:0-7949 GCA_042217345.1 Haloarculaceae archaeon | reverse complement strand
GCCGACCGCCAGCAGAAGCTCAACAAGCACCTCCACGACCTGATGCGCGTCGGCGACCTCCACAACACCGCCGTCGTCGTCACCAACCAGGTCGCCTCGAACCCCGATTCCTTCTTCGGCGACCCGACCCAGCCGATCGGCGGCAACATCCTCGGCCACACCTCGACGTTCCGCATCTACCTCCGGAAATCGAAGGGCAACAAGCGGATCGTCCGCCTGGTCGACGCCCCCAACCTCCCCGACGGCGAGGGCGTCATGCGCGTCGAGGAAGGCGGGCTGATGCCCGAGTAGCGACCCGAGGGAGTTCGGCAACCGACGGGCGTATTTTACCGGTGGGGCCGCGGAACCATCCACACCACTTACGGGGCGGGTCTGTGAAGCACCGCCGAGTCGTGCAACGACGACGTGAGTTCATGGGGAGTATCGCGACGGCAACGGCGCTGTTGGCTGGCTGTTCGAGCGGGGCCACTACCGACACGCAACCGACGGGTACGAACGCAAGCAGCGGCCCCGACACGTCCACCGCCCGATCGGCGGCGATCGAATCGGTAACGCCGATCGCCGGTTGGAACGGCAGCGATGGGAGTCGAACGGAGACGACCGGCTTTGGCCGCGGCGCGAACGCGATCTTCGCCGCCGAGACGCGCTCGCGAGTCGGCGACCAGGGACGGGCGGCCATCGACGCGACGGCCGTGGTCTACGACGAGACCGGCAAGCAGTACGCCTGGAAACAACGGCACCGCCAGCTGGAGCAGACCGGCGGCGTCGGGACGGTCACCTGGCAGGCGCCGTTCCAATTCGGGACCGACCAGTTCAGCCGGGGCCAGTACCGGCTCGAGGTCAGTACGACGGACGCAGTGTCCGGCGCCGACCTCGGGAGCGCCAGCACGGACTTCGCCGTCCGAGAGCCGCTGGACCCCGACGAGGTCGCCGTCGTCGACAAGATCCATCCCGCGACGGTCTCGACCGACGAGTCGTTCGACTACGGCCTCCGGTTGCACAACGTCGGCGACCGGGACAGTAGCGTCGTCTCGTCACAGAGCATCAAGGTCGGAGACGGGTCCTTCCACGACGTCAGCGCGACGTTCGCGATGAACCTCCCGGTCGATTCGATCCGTGCGATAACCGTGACGGACGTCAGCATTCCGCGACCGGGCACGTACACGTACCGATTCGACGCGCTCGACGTCACGTTCCAGGTCGAGGCTGAAAAGTAGTCTCGCGACCGAATCCGGGGCACTGACGCCGGTCGGCCGTCATTCCTCGTCGTCCTCGGTCGTCGTCTGCTCGACGTCGAGGTCGTCGAAGTAGATCTTCGCCCCGTCCTGGGCGACTTTCTCGGCGAGGACGGCGCACTTGACGCGCATCGGGGAGATGTCGACCCCGAGCATGTCGACGACGTCGTCGCGATCCATCTCCTGGAGCTCCGCGACGGGCATGCCCTGGAGCTTCTCGGAGAGCATGGACGCGGAGGCCTGCGAGATGGCGCAGCCGTCGCCGCGGAAGGCGACGTACTCGATGGTGTCCTCGTCGTCGTCGAGCTTGACGTCCATCTCGATGGTGTCGCCGCACATGGGGTTCTCGCCGGTGTGGGTGAACGTCGGATCCTCGAGTTCCCCGTAGTTGCGGGGGCTCTTGTAGTGGTCGAGGATCTGCTGTCGATACATGTCTGAGCCGCCGACCATTGTTGGCCTGAGATAGAGGCGTCCGGCGGATAAGAGTTCCGAGGGGCGGCGCAGCCGGTCACGCGGAGTTTTTTCCGCGCGCCGACCGTCGGAGTGAACGATGGGGGAGCGCGACGCCTACGAGCCGATCGATCCGCAGTCGCTGCATCCGACGGGGCCGATCGGTCGGGCGCTGCGGTGGGTACTGGTCGACGGACGGCGCAGCCAACTGGCGATGCTGCTGACCGTCGGGACGTTCTTCCTGACGGTCGCGTGTATCGCCGCCGGGCTGGTCCCCGTGCGCGACGCGCAGCTGACCCAGAACGTCCTGAGCCGGTTCGCCAGCAGCAACCTGCCGTTCATCACGATCGTCGTCGCCGTCAACCAGATCGTCCTGTCGATGGACTTCGGCCCGCTCAACCAGTTGCGCACGCAGATGGACTCGATGGAATCGTTCCGCGACGACGTCGCCGCGGTGACCGGCGTCGAGCTCACCCCCGGAACGCCCTCGGGCTTCCTGGAGTTCCTGACCGCCGACATCGTCGATCGCACGAGCGCACTCGCCGAGGAGACCAGCGACGACGCGCTAGCGGCCGTCGCCGCCGTCGTCGCCAGCGAGACGACCGTCGTCTCCGAGGCACTGGCCGAAAGCGACGTCAACACCTTCGAGACGGGGTCGGTCCTGCTGGAGTACCAGCCCGGCCGTCACAAGCTCGCGCTGAAACAGGCCGTCCTCGACAGCGACGGAGCCGTCACCGACCGCGACCGCGACGCCGTCGCCGACCTGACCGTCCTGCTCGAACGCACCGGCGTCGCCCGCCAGTACTTCAAGACGCTCCACACGAAACACGAGCTCGAGTCGCTCTCGCGGGTCATCCTCTTCGCCGGCGTCCCCGCCGTCGTCGGCGGCGCGTTCGTCTCGCTCGGCTACGGCGAGGTGCTCGCGCTGTCGTCCGGTCGAGTGGTCCCCGCCCTCGTCCTCGCCGGCGGCCTGACGGTCATCCTGCTGCCCTTCCTGTTCGTCGTCGCCTACGTCCTCCGCGTCGCCGCCATCGCGCGGCTCACCGCCGACTTCGGCCCGTTCGTCACGAGTTAGGGGGCCGCTCAGGCGAACAGCTGCCGCGCGTCGTCCAGGGCGTCGACCAGCGCGTCGACCTCCTCGCGCGTATTGTAAATGTAGAAGGATGCGCGGGCGGAGGCGGCGACGCCGAGCGTGTCGTGCAGCGGCTGGGTGCAGTGGTCGCCGGCGCGGATCGCCACGCCGTGTTCGTTGAGGATCTCGGAGACGTCGTGGGCGTGGACGGACTCGAGGTTGAACGCGACCAGCCCGCCGCGGTCGTCGCCCGGCGGGCCGTAGATCTCGACGTCGTCGAACTCAGCCAGGCGATCGTAGGCGTATTCGGCCAGCGCCTCCTCGTGGGCCTGGACGCGGTCCATGCCGATCTCGTCGAGGTAGTCACAGGCTTCCGCGAGGGCGATCCCCTGGCTGATGACAGGCGTGCCGGCCTCGAACTTCCAGGGCAGGTCGTTCCAGGTGGCGTCCTCGTAGGTGACGCTGCGGATCATCTCGCCGCCGTACAGATACGGCTGCATCGACTCCAGGAGGTGCTCTTTGCCGTAGAGGACGCCGATCCCGGTCGGGCCGCACGTCTTGTGGCCCGAGAACGCGAAGAAGTCGGCGTCGATGGCCTCGACGTCGACGGGGCGCGTGGGCACCGACTGGGCGCCGTCGACGAAGATCAGGGCGTCGTGGTCGTGGGCGAGGTCGGCCAGGTCGCCGACGGGGTTGACGGTCCCGAGGGTGTTCGAGACGTGGACCGCGCTGACCATGGCGGTGTCGTCGGTGATCAGCTCGCGGGCGTGGTCCATGTCCAGGCGCCCGTCCTCGTCGACCCGGACGTACTTCACGTCGGCGCCGGTCTTTTTCGCGATCTGCTGCCAGGTGACCAGCGCGGAGTGGTGTTCCATCTGCGTGAGGACGACCTCGTCGCCGGGCCCGAGCTCGGCGAGTCCCCAGGCGTAAGCGACGGTGTTCATCGCCTCCGTGGTGTTTTTCGTGAAGACGATCTCCTCGCGGCCGTCGGCGCCGATGAACTCGGCGACCCGGTCGTGGGCCTCCTCGTAGCGAATCGAGGCCTCCTGGGAGAGGGTGTGCAGGCCGCGGTGGACGTTGGCGTTGTACCGGTGGTAGTACTCGACGATGGCGTCGACGACCTGGTCGGGCGTCTGGCTGGTCGCCGCGTTGTCCAGGTACACCAGCGGCGTGCCGTCGAACTCCCGCTCTAAGATGGGGAAGTCCGACCGGATGCGTTCGACGTCGAGCGGTGCTGACTCGGAGGTCTCCATTGGTCGAGGAGAGGAGCGCCGGACGGAACTGTCCTTCGGTCCGGGCGAGAACGGCCGCCCTCGACTACAGCCCGGGCTCGAAGCGTTCGATGGACTCGCGCCACGCCGCGGGCAGCGGCGTCGGCGAGTCGTCCGCGCCCATGTGTACCTGCGTCGTCTCGCCGGTCGCAGCGACGCCGTCGCCCGTCCGGAGCTCGTACGCCAGGGTGAGACTCGACGTACCGACCGCCGCGGTGCGGACGGCGACCAGGAGGTCGTCCTCGTAGAAGACCGGCCGCTCGAAGTCGATCTCGAGGTGGGCCAGCACGAAGCTCCGGAGGTCCTTTCGCTCGCCGAGGACGGCGTCGAGGTACGCCGAGCGCCCCTCCTCCATGTACGAGCCGAAGACGCCGTTGTTGACGTGATCCCACGGGTCCAGGTCCTTGTACCGGATCTGGACCTCGGTGGTGAACTCGAAGTCGGTCATCGGTTCGACTGCGCCGCCGGAGGCGCCTTTGGCTTTCGATTTCCCTAGTCGTCCGCGAGGACGTCCGGATCGATCTCGATACCTAACCCGGGCCCGTCCGGCGGGGTGACCACGCCGTCGTCGTGGTCGATCGTTTCGGTCAGCAGGAAGTCCCGGACGTCGGGCGTCCAGGGCGGTTCCATGGGGAACTCACACCACGGCGAGTCGTTGGCGGCCATCACGTGCAGGTTGGCGACGAAGCCCACCCCGTTCGTCCAGGTGTGGGGGACGTACTCCAGGCCGTGGTGGCGGGCCATCGCCGCCACCTCGTCGGCGCGCTTGATCCCGGTCGCCAGCGCCGCGTCGGGCTGGAGCACGTCGAGTGCGCCCTGCTTCACGAACTCCCGGAAGTGGTGGATGCCGTCGTTGAACTCCCCGCCGGCGATCGGCACGTCGACGGCCTCGCGCAGGCGAGCGTAACCCGCGTAGTCGTGGCGATCCAGCGGCTCCTCGAGCCAGCGGACGTTCCCGATCGCCTCGAGTTCGCGGGCGAACGCCAGGGCCTCGCGGAAGGACCAGCGGCGTTCGTCCGCCATCACCCGGACGGCCCAGCCCTTGTTGGCGTCGACCATCAGCGGCAGGTCGGGGAACGCCTCGCGCACCGCGCGGACGATCTCGGCGTGTTCGGGTTCGGTCACCCGAAGCTTGACGGCGCCGTAGCCCTCGTCGACCCGATCCCGGACGTACTCGATGCGCTGCTCAGCCGGCTGGACCTCCCCCGTCGAGGCGTAGACGGGGATCTCGCTGGCCGTCCCGCCCAGCAGCTCGTAGACGGGTTTGCCGGCGTCCTTACCGATGACGTCCCACAGCGCGATCTCGACGCCCCAGGGACGGGGCCCGACGAGGTTGAAGCTCTCTAACTTCCGGAGGATGCCCTCGACGTCCTGGGGGTCCTCGCCGAGCAAGAAGTACGAGAGCGGCTCGGAGAAGTCGATGCCGCCGGCGAAACTCGGCATGGCGCCGTAGCCGGTGATCCCCGCGTCGGTCTCGAGTTCGAACAGGGCGACCTCGTGGGTGCCCTGGGGGTAGCCGGGGATCCACGTCGGCTCGAAGCTGCCGTCGGCGACGTGTTCGACGTTGTACTGGGAGACGCCCGTGATCTGCATACCCCAACGGGTGCGGGCAGTCCTAAAAGGGTTGAGCCGCGCGTCAGAGGCTCTTCTACATCCGGAGGTACTGCGCGTGGGGCGTGCCCTCCAGGTCGAGGACGTTGTCCTCGTCGACGAAGCCGTGCTCGACCGCGACGTCGACGGGCTCGCGGCCGACGATATTGGCGACGGTACAGCGCGCCAGACTGTCGACGACCGCCGACTCGTCGACCGCCTCGCCGTCGTAGAAGTCCTCCTCGACCGTCAGCGACACGGGGCCGTCCTCGAAGGTCTCGCCCAGCAGATCGGGGTCGCAGACCGACACCAGCAGCCCCTCCTCTGTGTCTCGTTCGTTCAGCAGCATCGTCACTCCAGCAGTTCCTCTTCGGCCTGCTCGCGCAGCTGTTCGGCCTCCTCGACGACCTCCTCGGCGCGGTCGAGCTCGCCCATCTCCTCGAGGGCGCGCGCTTTCTCCTCTAAGACCTGGGCGTTGCGGTGGCCCAGCCGGACGGCGTTGTCGAAGCAGTTGAGCGCGTCCTCGGCCAGCCCTCGCTCGAGCAGGAAGAAGCCGCGGTTGTACCACGCCTGGGCGAAGCGCTCGTCGATCTCGACGGCGCGCTCGGAGTGCTCCAGGGCCTGCTCGGTCCGGCCGGCCTCCCACAGCGCGTACGCGAGGTTGGTCTCGGCCGTGGCGGCGTGCTCCGAGTCGTCGTCGATGCTCAGGGCCTCCCGGTAGGCGCCGATGGCCTGGTCGTACTCCTCGAGTTCGGCGTGGGCGGCGCCCTTGTTCACCCAGGCCTCCTGTTCGACCAGCTCGTCGTCGGCGAAGCGGGCGGTCCGCTCGAAGGTGTCGGCGGCCTGCTCGAAGCGGTTGATCCCCATGTAGGAGAGGCCGACGTCAAGCAGCTGTTCGGCGTCGACCTCCGCTTTGGCGAGGTTGCGCTCGTCGAGCATGTCGGTCACCACCCGCGAGTCGACGGGGTCGACCATGTCGGGGTCGACGTCGAGTTCCGGCGGATCGAGGTCGAACTCCTCGTAGGGCTCGGAGAAGCCCTGACCCGTCGAGAACTCGTGGTCCTCGGGCTCTCTGTCAGTCATACGACCCGCTTGGCGAGCGAGATGGTTAAGGGCTGCGTCCCCGGCCGGCGTCGCTTTCACGTGGCACCGGCCCGAACGCCCCGCATGGGAAAGCGACTGTTCGTCTCCGTCGACCTCGACGGCCTCGCCGACGAGGTCGCCGCCGTCCAGGACCGTTTCGAGGGGGCGCCGGGCCTCAACGTCACGGACCCCGCCCAGGCGCACGTCACCCTGCAGTTCCTCGGCGACACCGACGCCGACCGGGTCGACGAGATCGTCGACGCGCTTTCGGACGCGGTCGCGGCCGCCGACGTCGGCCCCTTCGAGGCCGAGTTCGGCGGCCTGGGCGTGTTCCCCAGCCTGGAGTACATCAGCGTCGTCTGGCTCGGCGTCCGCCGCGGCGGCGACGAACTGACGGCGCTGCACGAGGCGATCGAACCCCGCCTGGTCGAGCTGGGCTTCGACCCCGAGGACCACGAGTTCACGCCCCACGTCACGCTCGCGCGGATGGAGCACGCCGGCGGGAAGGAACAGGTCCAGGAGACGGTCCGCGAGCGCGATCCCGACGCCGGCACCCTCCAGGTCGCAGACGTCCGCCTGACCGAGAGTGTCCTCACCGACGCGGGCCCCGAGTACCACACCGTCGCGAGCGTGGAGCTGTAAGCGAGCGCCGCCCCGTCGGCGTCCCCGATCGCCTTTAGGGCGGCCAAAAACGATCAAATTCGTGACAGCTATTACGGTCGGGCGCCTCCAATCGGACGTAGAATGGGAACACTCGCAAATCTCACGCTGGTGTTTATCGCGGGACTCATCACGGCCCTGGCGACGGGGCTGGGCGCGCTGCCGTTTTTCGTTCTCGACGAGGTGAGCGACCGGCTGCAAGTCGGACTGTGGGGGCTGGCGTCGGGCATCATGGTCTCGGCGTCGGTGTTCGGCCTGATCACCGAGGGGCTGGCAAAGTCCAACGGCCAGTACGACGTCGAGCTGATGATCGTCGGGCTGGCCGCCGGCGTGCTGCTGGTCCTCGCGGCCAACCGGATCATCTCCGGCCACCACTTCGACGCCAAAGACTACGAGCAGGCCGACTTCAGCAAGCTCGTGTTGATCCTGGGAATCCTGACCGTCCACAGCTTCCCGGAGGGGGTCGCCGTCGGCGTCTCCTTCGCCGAGTTGAACCTGGCCTCGGGGTGGCACCTCGGACCGTTCGTGATCCCGCTGCTGGCGGTGTTCATGACCGTCGCCATCTCGATCCACAACGTCCCGGAGGGG
>JBDGSW010000035.1:0-8074 GCA_042217345.1 Haloarculaceae archaeon | reverse complement strand
ACTGCCTGTTCATGCCCCAGGACCACCCGGCGCGCAACCACTGGGACCGCTTCGCGCTGGAGTCGCCGGGTCAGATCGACGAGCTCCCCGAGGAGCTGGTCGAGCGCGTCGAGTCGGCCCACCGCGAGGGAGTGGGGTCGGACGGCGAGGGGTATCACTCGCCGTGGGATCTCGACTTCGCGAAGGCGCTCGCGCTGCGCGGGCACACCACGTCGCTGACCGCCCGGCACCTCTCGGGCGAGGCGATGGGCGATCTGGAGCCGCCTCAGCGCTTCTTCTCGATCGAGAAGGCCTACCGCAACGACACGCTCGACGCGACGCACCTGCTGGAGTTCTTCCAGATCGAGGGGTGGGTGATGGCCGATGAGCTGTCGGTCCGGGACCTGATGGGCACGTTCACCGAGTTCTACGAGCAGTTCGGCATCACGGACATCGAGTTCAAGCCCCACTACAACCCCTATACGGAGCCGAGCTTCGAGCTGTTCGGTCGCCACCCCGAGACGGGCGAGCTGATCGAGATCGGCAACTCCGGGATCTTTCGCCCGGAGATGCTCGAACCGCTCGGCGTCGACTGCGACGTGATGGCCTGGGGGCTCGCGCTCGAACGGCTGCTCATGCTCGTCACCGGCGCCGAGGACATCCGCGACGTCCACGGGACGCTCGTGGACCTGGAGTTCCTGCGGAGCGAGGAGGTGATCTACTGATGCCCACCGTCGACGTCGACCCCGACGAGCTGCGCCGGCTCACCGGTCACGGCGAGAAGGACGACGCGGAGCTGAAAGACGACCTGTTCGGCCTCGGCCTGGAGTTCGAGGGCGAGACCGAGGACGGCGAGTTCGAACTGGAGTTCGCGCCCGACCGCCTGGATCGGCTGTCCGTCGAGGGCGTGGCGCGGTCGCTGCGCTACCAGTACGGCGACGACCGCGGCGTCTACGTCCCGAACGTCAACGACCCCGAGTGGACCATCCGCGTCGAGGACGTGCCCGCCGAGCGCCCGTACGTCACCGGCGCGATCGTCCGCGGACTGGACCTGGACGAGCGCTCGCTGGACTCGCTCATCCAGCTCCAGGAGAAGCTCCACGCGACGATGGGTCGCCAGCGCGCGAAAGGCGCCATCGGCGTCCACGACCTGACGATGCTCAAGGGCGAGACCCTGGACGAGGAGGCGACGCCGAAGTCGGTGACTTACACGGGCATCGAACCCGACGGCGACACCTTCGTCCCGCTGG
Source organism: Haloarculaceae archaeon (assembly GCA_042217345.1). Classification (GTDB taxonomy): domain Archaea; phylum Halobacteriota; class Halobacteria; order Halobacteriales; family Haloarculaceae; genus Halorientalis. The sequence continues at coordinate 6,845 of JBDGSW010000035.1, read as the reverse complement.
AGGGCGACGCCGAACTGACGCTCGCGGAGACCCTGGCGGAACACCACATCGGCAGGGAGTACGCCGACCTCGTGGGCGAGTACGAGCGCTACCCGGCGATCTACGACGAGATCGGGCTGTTCTCGTTCCCGCCGGTGGTCAACGGCCGCCGGACGGAGGTCTCGACGAACTCCCGGGACCTGTTCATCGAGATGACTGGCACCGACCAGTGGACGATCGACAAGATGCTCACCATCGTCTGCTACGCGCTGGACGCCCGCGGCGGCCAGATCGAGGAGGTGCGGATCGACTACGCCGACTCGACCGCCGGCGCGCCCGAGGAGGGACCCGACCTCGTCCGCCCGGACTTCTCGACGAAGACCAAGACCGTCGCCCACCGCGACGTCGAGACGACGCTCGGGATTGAACTCGACTCCACCGAGGTAATCGACCTCTTCGAGCGTGCGGGACTGGACGCCGAGGAAGTCGGGGCCGACGACGGTGACGGTGACGCCGACCAGGGCAGTGACGCCGTCGCCTACGAGGTGACGGTCCCGCCGTACCGCACCGACGTCCTCCATCCGGTGGACCTGATCGACGACGTGGGACGGGCCTACGGGTTCAACGACCTCGAACCGCGGTACCCGGACGTCTCGACGGTCGGCGGCCGTCACGAGCGCTCCCGGCTGGAGCGCGCCGCCAGGGAGACGCTGGTCGGGCTGGGCTTCGAGGACCTGCTGAACTTCTACATGATCAGCGAGGGCGAGAACTACGAGCGGCTGAACCTCGAGCGGCCGGACCAGCGGTCCGGCGAACGGGCGAGCGGCGACAGCCGCGAGCCGGGCAGCGACGTGGTCGGCGGCGGCGAGCCCGTCCAGATCGAACAGCCCTACAGCGAGGACTTCACCATGGTTCGCTCGTGGGCGCTGCCCTCGATCATGATGGTCCTGGAGAACAACACCCACCGCGCCTACCCCCAGGATCTGGCGGAGATCGGGCTGGCCGTGGAGGTCGACGAGGACCAGAACACCAACGTCGCGGAACACCGGACGCTCGCGGCGGCGCTGTGCCACGCCGAGGCCTCCTACGAGGACGCCAAGGCCCGGCTGCAGGTCATCGCCGACGCCTTCGACAAAGAGCTGGAGACACCGCCGACCGAACACCCGACGTTCATCCCCGGCCGGACGGCCAGCGTCGTCCTCGACGGCGAGGCGGTCGGCGTGATCGGCGAGGTCCACCCGGCGGTCATCGTCGAGCACGATCTGGAACTGCCGGTGGCGGCGTTCGAGTTCCGGCTGGACGCGCTGGAGTAGGCTGTCAGTCGAACTCCCTGCAGCTCACGAACCGCTTGGGAGGTCCTGTTCGCGATTCTCGATCGCCCCCTGCTCGGGGTACTCGAAGGTGACCGTGTCGTAGGTATCGGGATCGGGCTCTTGCAGGATCGTCGGTTCGCCACTGTAGCGGCGGGTCTCGCCCGCGGGGACGTCGAGGCGGACGACGGTGCCCGCGTCGTAGATGGATCGGGCCGACACGCGCCCGAGGAACCGGCCGTCGCGGGCACCGTCGTTGCGGACGCCGAAGTCGACGCGGATCGCGTCGCTGGTCCGGGTGACCGCGAAGTCCGAGAGCGCGAACCGGGGCGCTCGACCCAGGGTGCGGCGCGTTTCGTCGTCGAGCGTCTACGTCGCGGCGGAGTCACCACCGCCGTCGGGGCGCCACTGGACGCTCGCGGCGTCGGGGGTCGTCGCCGGGAAGGGGACGGCGATCGGTCGGTCGGTCCACGACGAGGGGTCGCGCTGCGGGCCGCCGGAGGGGTGGCGTTCGGCCACGAGCAGCAGGTCCTCGGCGACGACCGTCCCGTCCGCGACCCCGCGGAGGCCCCGCCGGTCGTAGCCGGCGGGGAGCGACCCCTCGACCGTCGCGTCGAGGACGACGTACTGGCCGTCGTGGACGGCCGGGTACCGGGCCGTCCCCGCGCGCGCGACGACGCACCGGCGGACGCGGGGGTTCGCCAGCGTCACGCTCGCGTCGCCGACCCGCAGCGTTTCGCCGACGGCCGCAGTCCCCGTACCGGCCGAGTCGTCCGTCGGTCGCGGACCGTTCGTCGGCGTGCCGTCGGTGTCGGTGCCGTCGGGTGACCGGTCGGCTCGGTTCGCACAGCCCGCGAGGCCGCCGGCCGACGCCGCGCCGATCGCCGCCAGCAACCGGCGGCGGGAGGGGCGGTTCATACCGTGGCCTGATCAGTCACACATAAATGTTTTCTGCGTGATTATACTTCGGGCGGAGACCGGGTCTCAGACGATGGCGCGGCGGTCGCGTTCCTCGGCGAAGGCGTCGCCGGTGATCTCGAAGCGGGCGCCGCTGCCGTCGCTCTCGCTGATGGCGATCGAGCCGCCGTGGGCCTCGACGATGGTCTTGCAGATCGACAGCCCGAAGCCAGTGCCGGTGTCGCTGGTGGTGACGCCCTGCTGGAGGACGTCCTCGCGCTTGTCCTCGGGGATGCCCGGGCCGTCGTCGGCGACGTAGATGCCGGTCGCGGACTCGCCGGGCGGCAGGATCCCGTCGGCCGTGTCGGGGGCGCCCTCGATGGGTCCGACGGTGATGGCGACGTCCTCGCGGCCGTGCTCGACGGCGTTGCGGAACAGGTTCTCGAACACCTCCAGCATGCGGGTAGGGTCGACGTCGGCCTCCCGGTCGAGTTCGACGGTGAGCGTCGCCTCCCGGGTGTCGACGTTCTCCCAGGCGCGTTCGGCGAGCTCGCCGAGGTCGACGCGCTCGGTCTCGCTGACGGTCTGGCCCGTCCGGGCGAGGGTGAGGACGTCGTCGATGATCTCGCGCATGCGCCCGAGGGCGTCCTTCGCGGGCTCGACGTGGTCTGTGTCGGTCTCGGCCTCGATCAACTCGATGCGGCCCTCGGCGACGTTCAGCGGGTTGCGCAGGTCGTGGCTGACGATGCTCGCGAAGCTCTCTAACTGCTCGTTCTGGCGGGTCAGCTCGGCGTTTTGCTCCTCGAGCTGGCGCTTGCGGCGCTGGCGGTCGGTGACGTCGTGGACGAGCGCGACCGAGCCGATGGAGTCGGCCTCCGGGTCGATGTCCGAGACCAGGACGTCGAAACAGCGCTGCTCGCCGTCGGGGGTCTCCACCCAGATGCCGGTGTGTTTCCCGCTCGCGTCCGAACGACCGATGAACTCGGGGACGCCGTCGACGTACAGCTCCGGCGGGATGAGCTCCTCGAGGCGCTTGCCGACCACGCGCTCGCCCTCCCGGCCCACGATCCGCTTGCCCATCGGGTTGACGTCGACGACGCGCTGCTTGTGGTCGGTGACGAGGAAGCCGATCTCCATCTCCTCGATGGCGCGGTCGCGGGCGATCGGCGAGAGGTTCTTCGAGTGCTTGCTGAACGGCGCCAACAGGCGGTCCAGCGGCAGGAACTCCAGCCCGCGGTAGCCCAGGACGATCACCAGCGAGAGGGCGGCGATGAACGAGTAGGCGACCGGTGCCAGCGTGTTGTACGGGAGCGGGCTCAGGCCGCCCGTCGAGACGACGTGGCTGCCCATCAGCACCGCCAGCAGGAACATGAAGAAGAAGGTTCGCTTGCGGTAGACGTTGCGCGAGCCCAGGAACTTCAGGGCCAGGAGGTACTCCGCGACCAGCAACAGGACGTAGTCGTAGAGGTGCTGGGCGAGCTGGGCCGGCCCGATCGCGACGGCGAAGGCGGTCCGGCCGCCGCGTTCGACGAGGTGGGCGTCGGCGAAGACCAGGTGGTGGGACGGGTTCGTCAGTGCGAGGGCGACCAGCACCAGGGGCTCGGCCAGCAGCGCGCCGATCGTCCAGCGCGACTGGAAGCGATCAGTACCGGTGTAGCGCACGGCAAACAGCAACATCGTCGGCGCGGTGTAGATCATCGGGACGAACGAGGCCGTGTAGGCCGCGAGCCCGGCCTCGACGGTCGTCGCGGCGGTGACGGCCGCCTGGCCGAGCGCCCAGAGCGCGAACGCGCCGGCGGCCAGCGCCAGCCAGGTCGCGCCCGCCTTCGGCCGCTCTCGCCAGAGGGCCGCAGTGAGCGCGAGCCCCAAGACGCCTGAGACCCCACAGAGGGCGGTCAACGTCGTGAACTGCCAGCCCATGTGACTCTCCGTGGTGGTCACTCACGCAACAGGTTAAGTATCCGCCCTGGTTTGGGCCGCCGATACGGGCGCCGCTCAGTCCAGGTCGGCGCCGACGGCGTCCGCGACGGTGTCGAAGCCGTCGCGCTCGAGCAGTTTGACCAGCCCGCGGTTGATCTCGCGCGCGATCGTGGGCCCGCGGTAGATCATCCCAGTGTAGAGCTGGACGAGGCTCGCGCCCGCGCGGATCTTCCGGTAGGCGTCCCGTGCGGTCGAGACGCCGCCGACGCCGACGACGGGGACCTCCGTCCGCTCGGCGACGAACCGGACCAGCTCCGTGGCGCGTCCCTCGATGGGCTTGCCCGAGAGCCCGCCGGTTTCGACGCGGTTAGGCGAGCGCAGCGAGGCCGGCCGCTCGGTGGTGGTGTTGGTCGCGACGACGCCGTCGAGGGCGAACTCCGCGACCAGGTCGACGGCGTCCGCGACGGCGGGGTCGGGCAGGTCCGGCGAGAGCTTCACGAGTAGGGGGCTGGCCCCGGCGTCGACGAGCTCGCCGAGGATGGCCGCGAGCGAGTCGCGGTTCTGGAGGTCCTCGAAGCCCTGGGAGTTCGGACAGGAGACGTTGACGACGAAGAAGTCGCCTCCATCGGCGACCCGCTCGTAGGTGTCGCGGTAGTCGGCGGGGGCCTCGGCGGGGTCGACGTGTTCGCTCTTGGCGATGTTGACGCCGACGGGGATCGAAACGTCGGTCGCGGCCAACCGGGGGCCGACGACGTCGGCGCCGTCGTTGTTCAGGCCCATGCGGTTGACGATGGCCTCGTCGTCGACGAGGCGGAACATCCGGGGCCGGGGGTTGCCGGCCTGGGGCTCGGCGGTGACGCCGCCGACCTCGACGTGGCCGAAGCCCAGCGCGGCCAGCGCCCCCGGGATCTGGGCGTTCTTGTCGAAGCCGGCGGCGACGCCCACGGGGTTTGGGAACTCCTGGTCGAACGCCGAGACGGCCAGGCGGTCGTCCTCGACGACGAGGCGGCTGGCCAGCGCGTCGGCGACTGGCGTGCCGTCGACGACGTCGAGGCCCCGGTGGACGAGGCCGTGGGCGGTCTCGGCCGGGAGGCGAAACAACAGGGGTCTGGCGAGGTCGTACAGCGTCACGGGCGTTCCTCGCTGGGCGAGTGCCGACAGAGAGAGCGAGCGCGGGCGCGCACGTCAGAACTCGTGCTCGACGTCTTCCGGGTCGGCCTTCTGGATGATGATCTTGTTGTCGCGGACGCGGACGAACACCTCGTCGCCGATCTCCATGCCCGCGACGGCCAACTCGTCTTCGTGCAGGTTGATGTGGACGTTGTGGTACTCCCCGTCCTCGTCCTTGGCGCCACTCGGACTCAACTTCTTTTTTCGCACCATCGCGCTATCGTACGTCGAGGTTCGCCGCAGGAGTTACTTAAGCTTACCGTGCGCTGTCCGCGCTGATACCGAATCGCGGGCCCGCCGCTGCGACCTCGGCGCTCGAGGCGCGTGCCGCGTGGCGACTCGGCGTGAACTGTCGGGCGGTTTACGTTCCCGTACATAAACGTTTTGCTGCTAGCGGCCGAAAATGGGGGGTATATTTATGGTGAGTCATGTGCTGAGTTGACACGGAGAGGTGAAAACCATGGCACGTGACCAGGATAAGCGCAACTTCGCGCTCCGAGATGACAGCGGCGAGGAATCAAGCGTATTCTCGGGGGGAACCCCCCGACAGGCGGCACTGAAGGCCGCACGCCGGCTCGATCCGTCCGACGGCGAGGAGAACGCCGACAGAGTGCCCTTGCGGCTCCGCGAGAAGGGCACGAAGAAGGTCCACATCTACGAGGGGTGGGCCTGGCGAGAGGAGGCACCCGACGACAAACCCGACTGGATGCCCGACGTCATCACGAAGGGCAACGTCGAGAAGCAGGGCGTCGAGCACCTCGAAGAGATCTGAATCGACGCGTCGACTGATTCTTTCGGCCCGACCGGCCAGCGGCGCCTGGCCGCGTGCCACCCGTGACACCTATCAGCCCGCCGGGCGAACGCCCACTCGCGTGGCTCCCACCCGGCCCGACCGCCCGTGACACGCCAGGGATGACGTGCCGGCCTCCGCCCACGCGACATCGCCGTTGTGCGGCCCGCTCCCCTCGTCGCCGACCCACTGGTCCGCCCGTCGATTTGCGCCACTCGTTCCCATGAAATTGGGTCCCGTACCCGGGTTCGTTCGACGGGCTTAAGTTTTCGACACCCATCCCCAGAGACACGAACGCGGCGCGGTGAGGACGGCCTCACCGCCCGCAGTCTGCACCGGCGCCCGCGCAGTGCGGTGCCGGCATCGACAGCGGCTCGCCGGAGCGCGATTCCGGACGGGTCGATCCGACGCCCTTAAGTAAATCAGGGGGACGAACGGAATGCAGACGCGGCCCGGCCGGGGCCGAGATCGCCCGGCCACGGACCGACGGGACTCCGGTGGGTTTATGCCCTCTCGGGGTGTACGAATCGGTCCGCAGTGAATGAGGATTCCACCCCTGCGGTCCGCCGTACAGATGGGATCTGATGTTAGCCCTGGCAGTTCGGTGACACTCGGTCGGTCCGTGTGTCGTCGAACTACGTGAACCTTCGATAATCGATATTCGATAGCGGAACACTCTCTTACGAGAGTATTCCCGCCAGCCCCCTGGGCGTTTCGCCCAGGGACCATTCCGGTTGATCCTGCCGGAGGCCATTGCTATCGGAGTCCGATTTAGCCAT
>JBDGSW010000187.1:0-8119 GCA_042217345.1 Haloarculaceae archaeon | reverse complement strand
GATGGACACCGGCGTCGGCAACGCCATCGACAAGTTCACCCGCCACCTCGGCTGGAGCCACCCCGGCGGGCCGAAGGTCGAGGAAGCCGCCGCGGACGGCGAGTACGTCGACCTCCCGTACGTCGTCAAGGGGATGGACTTCTCGTTTTCGGGGATCATGAGCGCCGCCAAGCAGGCCGTCGACGAGGGCGTTCCCGTCGAGGACGTCTGCTTCTCGCTGCAGGAGAACGTCTTCGCGATGCTGACGGAGGTCGCCGAGCGGGCGCTGAGCCTGACGGGCAGCGACGAACTCGTGCTGGGCGGCGGCGTCGGGCAGAACGGGCGCCTCCGGGAGATGCTCGCGATCATGTGCGAGCAGCGCGGCGCCGACTTCTACGCCCCCGACGCCCGCTTCCTCCGGGACAACGCCGGCATGATCGCCGTCCTCGGCGCCACGATGGCCGCGGCGGGCGACACCATCGCGATCGAGGACTCCGCGGTCGACCCGGACTTTCGCCCCGACGAGGTGCCGGTCGCCTGGCGCAGCGGCGAGTCCGTCGCCCGGGCGCCGACCGACGCAGCCGTGATCGAGGGCGCGGAGGCCACGGTCACGATCGAGGCCGACCGGGTCCGCAAGGAGCGCGTGCCCAAGCGCTACCGCCACCCCGAACTGGACGCGCGGCTGCGCGGCGAGCGGACGCGCGAGGAAGCCAGGCTGACGAGCGAGGCACGCCGCCACGGCGTGCCGACGCCCGTGCTGATCGACGCCGACCCGCGGGACGCGCGGCTGGTGATGGAACGGGTGGGTGAGGCCGACCTCCGCGAGCGCCTGACTGAGGCGGGGGTCCGCGACGTGGGCCGCCACCTCGCGACGATCCACGAGGCGGGGTTCGTCCACGGCGATCCGACGACGCGCAACGTCAGGGTCGGGGCAGACCGGACGTACCTCATCGACTTCGGGCTGAGCTTTTACACGGACGACGCCGAGGACTACGCGATGGACCTGCACGTGTTCGCCCAGTCGCTCGCGGGGACGGCCGACGACCCCGCGGCGCTGCTGTCGGCCGCCGAGGACGCCTACCGCGCGGTCGGCGACGAGTCCGTCCTCGACACGCTCCGCGAGGTCGAGGGCCGCGGACGCTACCAGTGAGCGGCCGGTGACGACCGCGGCGTCCGGCGGGGACCGGCGACGGGGTCGCACCCTCCGAGCGGCCGGGGCAAACGACTTAACGCCGCCAGCCAAAACGAGACGTATGGCTGAGCAATCCCAGTCCGGCGAGATCCTCGGGGTGCCGTACAACTTCGAGCGACCGAGCATCAAGCGACTGCTGTCCTCGTACTGGCGCCCCGGCGAGGGGATGCTCGTCAAGAAGCCGTTCGGGATCGGTTACACCCTGAACCTGGCGAACTGGCGGTCGTGGGTCGTCCTGCTGGTCGCCGGCGGGCTCTACTACCAGCAGCGCAACAGCGCCCAGAAGCAGGCCGAGGCCGGCGACGAGGAGGGCCCGGTCGAGGTCGTCGTCGACTGATCGACGCCTCTTTCTCCCGGCCCGCCCGAGCGGGCGTATGCTCCGGTTCGTCACCACCAACGAGGGGAAGGTCCGCGAGGCCCGCGAGTACCTCGGCGACGAGACGGTCACGCAACTGGACTTCGACTACCCGGAGATCCAGTCGGCCGACCTGGGCGCGATCGCCGCCCACGGCGCCCGCGCAGCCTACCGCCACGCGAGCGAACCGGTGATCGTCGACGACGCCGGGCTGTTCGTCGAGGCCTTCGACGGCTTCCCCGGCCCCTACTCGGCGTACGTCGAGGACACCGTCGGCGTCGAGCGTCTCTGGCGCCTCACCGAGATGGAAGACGACCGCTCGGCGGCGTTCAGGGGCGTGGTCGCCTACTGCGACGGCGAGCTGTTCGCGGCCTCGCCCGAACCGGTCGACCGGGAGAGCGAGACGCGACCGAAGGGAGCGTCTCGGACCGGGCGAGCGGGGAGCGAAGCGACCCGCGAGCGCCGCGGGCAGGACCAGCACGCCGACGAGCGCGCGACGGCGACGACCGACGCGCAGGTCGACGACGGCGACCTCCCGGTGAAGCTGTTCGAGGGGTACGTCCCCGGGGAGATCGTCGCGCCCCGCGGGGAGGGCGGGTTCGGCTACGACCCGATCTTCGAGCACGACGGGCGGACCTTCGCGGAGCTGTCCGCCGCCGAGAAGAACGCCGTCTCCCACCGCGGGCGGGCGCTGGCACGCTTCGCCGAGTGGTACGCCGAGCGGTAGCGAGGCGTCCCAGACCAGTCGCAGTCCGGGCGCGCAGCGCCAGCGGGCACCCCGAACCGTCTGGGCGTGGTACCGAGAGCGAACGAGGTGAGCGATCGGTGCGTCGAACCGGTAACGCCCGCCGCCGCTACGCCCGGGGGTCGCGGTCCGGGCCGGGGTACTCACCGCCGACGATGACCTCGTACATCGACGCGGGGTCGAACAGGCTGACGAACGCCGCCGGATCGCGGACGCTGACCTCGACGTGCTCGCGGAGGGTGGCGCCGGCCTTCGCGCTGCGCAGGCGCTCGTCGAACGACAGCAGCTGGACGGCGTCGCCGTTGTACGCAGAGGCCAGCGCCGGGTGATCCCCCGGCGGGTGCTCGACGGGCTCGCGGAGCGCCTCGATCTGTTCGCGCCAGTCGGCGGCCAGGTCGGCGTCGGCGAGGACGGCGACGACGGCCTCGGCGTCGGCGAGCAGGGGATCGCTGGCGACGAGCGTCACCCAGTCGTGTGCGCGCGCGAGGTCGAGCGCCTCCCGGGCGGGCCCGCCGACGAGCAGGTCGGCGGCGAGGACGTCGGCGTCGGCGACGAACCGCGCCGGATTGGGCTCGGTGGCGGAGTCACCCATCGCGGCGCTCGGCGAGGGCGTCGCGGATGGTCTCGACGTCGGTCTCGTAGGCGCTCGCGCGCTCGAACAGGGCCGCCCAGGTCATGACCGACCGGAGGGGCCCCAGAACGGAAAGTCCACCGGGAGGCGCTGGCGGGCGAGCCAGTAGGCCGCCCCGACGAGGAAGGCGACGCCGACGGTGGTGAGGACGGCCAGCACGCCGACGGCGACGGTCACGGGGAGGCCGTCGGAGTCGACGGCGACGCGGCCGAGCTGGGCGGCGACGACGACGAGCAGGACGCCCAGCGTCGCCATCGGGAAGGCGCTCCAGACGCCGGCGACGGCGGCAGCGCCGACGTACAGCAGGCCCAGCAGGACGTTCGCGCCGCCGGTGCGCGCGCCGAAGGCGTACTTCCCGGCGAGGCCGCCGCTGCCGTGACACATCGGCAACCCGCCCAGCGGGATCGCGACGACGTCCATCGCGCCCATGCTGCGGGCCAGGCGATCGGGCGAGACGTCGGCGTCGAAGAGGTCGCCGAGCAGCAGCGACGTGGCGACGGCGGCGTTGCCGACGGTCATCGCCAGCTGGGCCAGCGTGCCCGAGACGGCGGTACCGCTCAGCGTGGGGCGCCCGGCCGGGAACACCGCGGGCACCGGTACGGTGGGCACGGGGAGGCCGCCGGCGAGAAGCGCCCACAGCGTCCCGGCGGTGAGAACGACCAGCGCGGCCAGGCGAGCGCGGCCGACGGCGGCGACCCCGACCGCCAGGGCGACGCCGGCGAGCGCGAAGCGGAGGTCACCGGCGGCGAGGCGGAGGCCGGCGCGGGCGAGCAGAAGGGCGACCGCCAGCTGGACGCCGCGGACGACGGGCCGGCCGACCAGCGACTGGACGCGCTCGAGGACGCCCAGCGAGCCCAGCGCGAGCAGGGCGACGGCGGCCAGCAGGCCGGCGGCCAGCAGTTCCCCGTAGGCGAGCGAGCCGGCGACGGCCAGCGCGAGCAGGGCCTTCATCGGCTCGACCGACAGCGGCAGCCCGTACCACAGCCCCCAGACGACCTGGAAGGCGCCAAACCACAGCAGTATCTGGGGCAGAGGCGCCGGAGTCACCGCGCCGAGGGCGACGACCAGCGGGAGGACCGTAACCGAATCGCCTAGCGCGCCGGCGAACTCGCCGGCGCCGAAGGCGAGCCGACGATCGGTCGGGAGCCACGTCCTAACGGCCACAGCGTGGCGAACTACCCGGGTACACTATAGTCTTGCCAGAAACCGCCTACGGTTACGGTCGGCCGGTGGCGTAACCGTGATCGGCGAATCGGCCGAATCGACGGACGTCGGGGGCGTCAGACGGGCGTCGGCTACCTTGAGAAAAATCATCAATTATTTCTTGATCACCCAGTGACTACACCCTATGAAAGTAAAGACGGCGGAGAGCCAGCAGTTCTCGTCGAAGAGGGCCCTCCGCTATATCGCCGCCGCCCTGGGCGTGATGGGGTTGCTGTACCTCCCGTTCGTACTCGCCTGGCAGTGGTACTTCCGGGTCCTGACCACGGTGTTGCTGGTGTCGCTGCTCGGGCTGACCGGGCGCGCGCTGATCTCGGCGCTCATGGCGTTCGCGGCGCCGAAGACGCCCGCCCTCGACGACGACGCAGAGTTGCCCGAGGTGAGCGTCGTCATCCCGGCGTACAACGAGGGGGCGGTGCTGCCGGACACCATCGAGGCCTGCAAGCGCCTCGAGTATCCGGCCGAGAAGCTCGAAGTCGTCCTCTGCTACGAGAAGGACTCCGTCGACGACACGGCGGCGATCTGCGAGGCGGCGGCCGCCGAGGACGACCGCTTCGTCGCCGTCGAGCGCGACGAGCCCGGCGGCGGCAAGGCCAAGGCGACCAACTACGCGCTGGAGTACGCCACCGGCGAGGTCATCGCCAGCATCGACGCCGACCACCAGTTCAAGCCCGACGCGATCGAGCGCGGCGTGGCCTGGTTCCTCGACGACGAGGACGTCTGGTGCGTGAAGGGGCGCTGCTACGGTGACAACCCCCGCGACTCGCTGCTGGCGCTGCACGCGACCGTCGAGCGCCACATCGCCGAGAAGGGCGACCTGTTCGCCCGCGAGGTGCTGGGCGGGTTCACCATCTTCGGCGGCGGCCAGGCGTTCTTCCGCGCGAAGATGTTCGACGAACTCGGCGAGTTCGACGAGCAGGTGCTGGTCGAGGACATCGACATGTCCTCGAAGATCCACGACCACGGCAAGCAGCTCCGGGTCGATCCCTCGATCGTCACCTACGAGGAGAACCCCGCGACCGTCCAGTCGTGGTGGAGCCAGCGCAAGCGCTGGGCCCGCGGCTGGATGCAGGTCGCCTTCCGCTATCTGCTCCGGCTGCCCCGCAGCGAGAACGTCTCGCTGGCCACCCGGCTGGACTCGGTGTTTACCTTCACCTACGCGCTGATGCCCGTCTACGTGGCCTTCACCTTCCCGCTGCTCGCGCTCGACCTGTTCGGGTACGGCAACCTCACGCAGACGTACATCCCCCACGAGCAGTTCTTCTGGCAGCTGCTGGCGGTCAGTCCGGCCATCGCGGCCGGGCTGGTGTTCATCCAGGACTACCGCGATGGCTTCAGCCACGACGCCCTCGAGTACCTCGCGCCGGTCACGCTGTGGTTCTACCTGGCGCTGCAGAGCTCGGTGTACGTCGTCTCGTTCCTCGACGAGGTCGTCTTCGGCCGCCCGAGCGTCTACGTCACGACCGCGCGCGTCGACTCGCAGGCCAACTCCACCGGCCAGACCGAGCCCCACTCCGATTAGTACGACAGTCGTCTGACGTGAATTTAAGTGCGATCCCCGCCAGGAATCTGATACGGGCGTGCTCGGACCGACGCAGTCTCCCATCCTCCCGGGGCGCCCGGATCCGTTGACCCCCACCCTCTTCTCGCAGCGCGATCGTCTCAGTCAGCGGCGCGACCGGTGAGCGCCTCCTCGGCCGCCCCGAGCGCGTCGGGCGGTGCGACCAGCGCGACCCTGTCGTCGACCTCGAGCGCCGTCTGGGGCAGCGGGATGCGCAGGGGCTCGCTGGCCCCCCCGTGGGCGTAGATCCGCGCCTCGCCGGGCAACGCCACTTCGACGACGCGCTTGCCCAGCACCGGTGCGCCCTCGGGGATGCGGACGGTCGCAACCGAGAGCTGTTCGGTGATGTCCGCCAGGACGTTGAAGTCCCCGCCCAGCAGGGCGGTCTTGGCGCCGGCGGCGCCCAGCCGCTCGGGGTAGATCACCTCGTCGACGTCCTCGGCGTACTTCCGGTAGATCTCCTCGCGGTAGTCCTCGTCGATGCGCATGACCGTCCGGCATCCGTTGTGCTTGCCGACCATGCAGGCCGCGAAGTTGGTGTTGAGGTCGCCAGTCAGGCCCGCGACCGCGTCGGCGTCGGCGACGCCGGCCGACTCCAAGACCGCCTCGTCGGCGCCGTCGCCCTCGATCGCCTCGAAGCCCTCCGCGGTCGCGCGCTGGACCTTCTCGGGATCCGACTCGACGACGACGACGTCGTGTCCCTCGGAGGCGAGCGTCCGCGCCGTCCGCATGCCGACCCGGCCGAATCCCACGATGAGGAACTGCATGGATACGCCAATGGTTACCACGGATAAAAACGCTCGGCCGGCAGCCGTCGCGGGCGAGCGTGGGTGGGGCGGGCGAGCGCCGACCGGGCCGACCCCGACGCTTATGCTCCGAGGTGACGTCAGTCAGTGCCATGGGCGATCGCGACGCCGTCCACGAGGTGCTGTTCAGACACTCAGACAGCCGACCGTGTCGGCTGCTGTGGACGGCGCTGGAGGCCGGCCGGGAGGCCCCGGCCGACCTGGACCGGCGCGACTACCTGGAGGCCGTGCGGGTCACCGACGGCGAGCTCTGCCTGGCGGCGACGGGCGACCAGGCCGAGACGTTCGTCGGCTGGCACCGCTCGACCGGCCGGTACCTGCACGTCACCTTCTGGCCGCCGTGGGGCGTCGTCGACGCCGGCACGGCCGATCGGGCGTCGGTCGGCGAGGTGCTCGAGGAGCGCGCCGAGCTCCAGCCCGTCCACTACCGGGAGACGCCGTTCGCCGACGAGGGCACGGCCGCTGACCTCTCGGGGTGGCTCTAAAAAACGGTGAGTTCCGTGGTGGCGCGACCGATCAGTTGCCGACGTCCATCGCGCGCTCGACGACGTTCTCGCTGTAGAGTTCGGCGAGGTCGTCGTGCTGGTCGGGGCGGTTCTCGTAGACGTCCTGGAACAGCGTGACGGGCGTCATCATCGCCTGGTAGGTCGCCTCGTCCCACATGCGGTCGCTGCTGACGTCGACCTCGACGCCGTCGATGCTGACGGTCGTCGCGCGGGTCATGGCGATGGCGCCGCGGCCGGCCTCCTTGGCCGCCTCGAACTCCTCCATGGAGTCGACGATGTCGTCCATGCTCGGGACGTACGAGACGAGATCGAGCAGCTCGCCGGCGAGCTCCTCGTCGTCGGCGGCGCGGATCTCGTCGCTGCCGACCGTCAGGACGTAGCCGTCGCCGGTCTCCTCGAGGCTGACTCGGTCGCCGTCGTAGACCTGCACGCCGTCCTGGTCGTCGAGTTCGACCTCGCGGCCGTCGGCGTCGATCAGCCAGTAGCCCTCCTCGGGGGGCAGCGGGCTCTTGTTGGCCTCGACGACCTGGCCGGGGGTCAGCGACCAGATGCCGAGCATGCCCATCGCGTTGTTGGCCGTGATGCGCTCGTGGTAGCCGTCGACGTCGCGGATGTCGTCGAACGGACCGTCCACGGAGATGAGGCCGGCGGCGCTGGCCGCCCGCGAGGTGTTGTGGCGCAGCTCCTTCCACTCGGGCAGGGCGCCGGTGGGCGTGATCGCGCGCATGTCCTTGGTGTAGTCGACCTCACCGTCGACCAGCAGGAACAGGCGCTCGAGGTTGTTCGTGGGCTTGCCCATCTCCTCGCGGAGCGTGCCCATGGCGAGTTCGGCGGCGCCGGACTCGATGATCACGGACATCGCGAGGCTGCCCTCCTCGAGGCCGTACTCGTTCTCGACGATGGTGATGAACTCGTCGGCCTTTTTCCAGTCGTCGATGCCGCCGACCTCGGGGATGACGAACCCGTCGATGTTCTCGACGGCGCCGTTTTCGGGGTCGGCGATCTCCAGCATGTGCTGGAAGCCCCGATAGCGCGTCTCCGGGCTGTCGCGGTGCCAGACGACGCGGGGGTGGATCTCGCCGGGGAAGTCGGCGCCGCCCTCGGCGACGACCTCGGCGATGTT
>JBDGSW010000092.1:7904-8122 GCA_042217345.1 Haloarculaceae archaeon | reverse complement strand
CCAAGGACGCCGGCGAGATCGCCGGCTTCGACGTCGAGCGCATCGTCAACGAGCCCACGGCCGCGGCGATGGCCTACGGCCTCGACGACGAGACCGACCAGACCGTGCTCGTCTACGACCTCGGCGGCGGGACGTTCGACGTCTCCATCCTCGACCTGGGCGGGGGCGTCTACGAGGTCGTCGCGACCAACGGCGACAACGACCTCGGTGGCGACGAC
>JBDGSW010000092.1:0-7894 GCA_042217345.1 Haloarculaceae archaeon | reverse complement strand
CCGCCAGCGCCAGGCCACCAAGGACGCCGGCGAGATCGCCGGCTTCGAGGTCGAACGAATCGTCAACGAGCCGACCGCGGCGTCGATGGCCTACGGGCTCGACGACGAGTCCGATCAGACCGTCCTCGTCTACGACCTGGGCGGGGGGACCTTCGACGTCTCCCTACTCGACCTCGGCGGCGGGGTCTACGAGGTCGTCGCCACCAACGGGGACAACGACCTCGGCGGGGACGACTGGGACGCGGCGATCATCGACTACCTCGCCGACGAGTTCGAGGACGAGCACGGCATCGACCTCCGCGAGGACCGCCAGGCCCTCCAGCGCCTCACCGAGGCCGCCGAAGAGGCGAAGGTCGAACTGTCCTCGCGGAAGGAGACGACCGTCAACCTGCCGTTCATCGCCGCCGACGACGATGGCCCGAAGGACCTCGAGCAGACCATCACGCGTGCGACCTTCGAGTCGCTGACCGAGGACCTCGTCGAGCGGACCGTCGGCCCGACCGAGCAGGCTCTCGCGGACGCCGGCTACTCGAAGTCGGACATCGACGAGGTGCTGCTGGTCGGTGGGTCGACCCGGATGCCGATGATCCAGGAGAAAGTCGAGGAGCTCGCGGGGCAAGAGCCCAAGAAGAACGTCAATCCCGACGAGGCCGTCGCGCTCGGCGCGGCGATCCAGGGCGGCGTGCTCGCCGGTGACGTCGACGACATCGTCCTGCTGGACGTCACCCCCCTGAGCCTCGGGATCGAGGTCAAGGGCGGTCTGTTCGAGCGCCTGATCGAGAAGAACACCACGATCCCGACCGAGGAGTCGAAGGTGTTCACGACCGCCGCGGACAACCAGACCTCCGTGCAGGTCCGGGTGTTCCAGGGCGAGCGCGAGATGGCGGAAGAGAACGAACTGCTCGGGGAGTTCCAGCTGATCGGCATCCCGCCAGCGCCCGCGGGCACCCCGCAGATCGAGGTCGGCTTCAGCATCGACGAGGACGGCATCGTCAACGTCGAGGCCGAGGACAAGGGCTCGGGCAACGCCGAGTCGATCACCATCGAGGGCGGCGCCGGCCTCTCGGACGACCAGATCGAGCAGATGCAAGAAGAGGCCGAACAGCACGCCGAGGAGGACCAGAAGCGCCGCGAGCGCATCGAGGCCCGCAACGACGCCGAGAGCGCGGTCCGCCGCGCCGAGAAGCTGCTGGAGGAAAACGAGGAGGAGGTCGACGACGACCTCCGCGCGGACATCGAGGCCGCCATCGAGGACGTCGAGGAAGTGCTGGAGGACGAGGACGCCGAGACCGAGGAACTCGAGGAGGCGACCGAGACGCTCTCGACGGAGCTTCAGGAGATCGGCAAGCAGATGTACCAGCAACAGGCCCAGCAGGCCGCCGGCGGCGCCGGTCCCGGTGCCGGCGCGGCTGGAGCGGGCGCTGGCCCGGGCGGTGCCGGTCCCGGTGCGGGTCCCGGCGGTGCCGGGGCGGCTGGCGGCGACGACGAGTACGTGGACGCCGACTTCGAAGACGTCGACGAGGACGAGGACTGAAAGGACGAGTCCTCGTCGGCTCGATAGACGAGCGAAGCGAGTCTATCGGTGTCCCCGCGAGCGAAGCGAGCGGGGGAAAGACGAAGACGAGTACCACGAGTAGCGTCGTCCTGGGCTCGATAGACGAAGACGATAAACGCTGGTCGGCGCGCGTAGCCGACTCAACACTGGGCGTCGCGGGTGGGTCAGCGCCCGTCGACCCCGACCCGTTCTTTTCAAGTGGTTCAACCGACTACAGGTCGACAACGAATGAGCGAGGACTTCTACGAGGTGCTCGGCGTCTCGCGGGACGCCGACGAGGACGAGATCAAGCAGGCCTATCGGAAGAAAGCGCAGCAGTACCACCCGGACGTCAGCGACGAACCGGACGCCGAGGAGAAGTTCAAGCAGGTCCAGAAGGCAAAAGAGGTCCTGACCGACGAGGAGAAGCGCCAGGCGTACGACCGCCTCGGCCACGACCGGTTCGAGCAGGCCCAGAAACAGGGCGGGTTCGACGGTGGCGCCGGCGCGCGCGGGGGCGCCGCGGGCGGCAACCCGTTCGGCGAGGGCGGGCCCTTCGGCGACATGGGCGACATCTTCGAGCAGTTCTTCGGCGGCGCGGGCGGGCGCGGTGGGGCCAGCGGCCCGAGCCAGGGCGCGGACCTGCGCACCCAGTTGACGATCGACCTCGAGGAGGCCTACCGCGGCGCCGAGAAGGAGCTGACGATCACCCGACCCGAGCGCTGTCCCGACTGCGAGGGTAGCGGGCACCCGCCGGGCAGCGACTCCCAGACCTGTCCGGAGTGCAACGGTCGCGGGCAGGTGACGAGCGTCCAGCAGACGCCGATGGGGCGCGTCCAGCAGACCCGGACCTGCCGGCGCTGCAGCGGCGAGGGAACGCTGTACGATGAGACCTGCTCGACCTGCCGCGGGGACGGCACTGTCCGCAACGAGGCGACGCTGTCCGTCGAGATCCCGGCGGGGATCCAGGACGGCCAGACGCTGCGGATGAACCGCGAGGGCGCGCCCGGCGACAACGGCGGGCCCAAGGGCGACCTCCTGATCGAGATCGCGGTCGCGGACCACCCGGACTTCGAGCGCGAGGACGACGACCTGTACTACCAGCACCCGATCTCGTTCCCGCAGGCGGTGTTCGGCGACACGGTCACGGTGCCGACGCTCGACGGCGACGTGGAACTCGACGTACCGACGGGCACCCAGAGCGGCGAGGTGTTCCGCCTGGAGGGCAAAGGCATGCCGCGGCTGCGTCGGCGGGGGCAGGGCGACCTGTACGTCCGCGTGCGCGTGGTCACGCCCGAGTCACTCAACGAGGATCAGCGCGACGCCCTGGAGGCGTTCGCCGAGGCAGGCGGCGAGGAAGTCGACGTCGAGCAGGGGTTTTTCGAGCGGCTGAAAAACAGCTTCTGACCGACGCGGCCGGCGGGCGACCGAATGCGGCGACTACTCCCGCCGAAACATATCTTTCCGCACAATTAGGCTTAATATAACGGGGGTCGTGGGACCAACTGGCGCGGGGTCGGTATCGGTCAGCTGGCCGTTACGCTACCCTACCTACCCCCTTCCCCCTCGGCGGCCTCGCGCCGAGTTCCCCCCATCGGCCGCTTTTCCACTCGGGCCATCGATCGCGCGGCGAGAGCGGTCGGTATTTCACGCCCGCCCGGGAAGGCCCCGTATGGACGTCGTCGGTGACCTCGTCGACCGCGACCGCCGCCGCAAGGAGCCGCTGGTCTACGGCGCCGGCTCGCAGCCGTACACTGCCCACAAGTTCTGCACTGACGCCTGGAAGGCCGCCAGTCTCTTTCGCTACCACGGCGTCGGCCCGGGACGATCGGTGGCCGTCGCCGACGATCCCTCCGCGCCGGCGCTGCTGGCGCTGTTCGGCGCGGCGCTGCTCGGAACGACCGTCGAGTTCGGGCTCGCGGACGCGACCGACCCCCGACTCGCGGTGGGACCGGCCGCGACCGTCGCGGAGCTCGCGGTCGTACCGGGAACCAAGCGCGTCGCTTACGGGGGCGAAGTCGACGATCCGGCGGTGATCGAGTTCGAGCGGGGCATCTGGAGCGAGAATCCCACGATGCCGCCGGATCGCGTGGCGCCCGACGCGGCGCTGCTCGTCGCCGAGGGGGAGACGTACGACCACGGACGGCTGCTGGCCGCCGCCGAGCGCACGGTCGCCGAGACGGGACTGGACGGCCCGGACGCGGTGGCGGTTAGAAGCTCGCTAACGCACCCCGGGACGGTCGTCGCGGGCGTCCTGGCGCCGCTGCTGGCCGAGGCGGCGATCGTCCTCCCCGGCGCGGATCGGGACGGCACCGTGGCCGTCGCTGCGGGCGAAGCACCGGAGTCGGTCGGGATCGATCCCGCCGAGGCCGCTCCGTAGGGGACGTCGAATCGGCGGGGGCAATCGAGGGCTTACCGCGCGTCCTCGAGGTCCTCGAGGGCGCCGGGGTTCTCGATACTACTCATGTCGCCCAGGTCCTCGCCGGTGTAGGTGGCCTCGACGGCGCGGCGGATGATCTTGCCCGACTGGGTCTTGGGGAACTCGTCGACGAACAGCACTTCCCGGGGGCGGAACGGCTTGCCGAGTTCCTCGCCGACGACGTCGCGGATCTCTTCGCGCAGGGCGTCGGTCTCTTCGACGCCCGTATCGACGATGACGTACAGCACGACGGCTGTCCCAGTGGTGTCGTCGGGGACGCCGACGGCCGCGGCCTGGTTGACGGCGTCGTGGTCGATGGCGGCGCCCTCGACCTCGCCGGGGCCGACCTTGCGCCCGGCAACGTTGAGCGCGTCGTCGGCGCGGCCGTGCAGGAACCAGAAGCCGTCCGCGTCGACCTGCGCCCAGTCGCCGTGGTCCCACATGTCCTCGAAGCTCGACCAGTACTCCTCGAGGTAGCGCTCGTCGCCGCTCCACAGCGACTTGGTCATCGAGGGACACGAATCACGAGCGACGAGGAACCCGCGCTCGTGGTCGTCTTTGACTGAGTTGCCCGAGGAGTCGACGATGTCGATGTCCATACCGAGGCCGGGGCCGCCGAGGGTACAGGGCTTGAGCGACTGGATGGGCATCGGCATGAGGAAACAGCCGCAGATCTCCGTGCCGCCGGAGATGTTCATGATCGGCGCGTCGCCGCCGCCGACGTTCTCGTAGAACCACAGCCAGGACTCCGGATCCCAGGGCTCGCCCGTCGAACCGAGCAGGCGGAGACTCGAGAGGTCGTGGCCCTCGACCCACTCGTCGCCCTGTTTGCGCAGCGCGCGGATGGCCGTCGGGGAGATGCCGAACTGCGTGACCGAGTGGCGCTCGATCATGTCCCAGAAGCGATCTGGTTCGGGGTAGTCCGGCGCGCCCTCGTACATGACGACCGTCCCACCGAAGGTGTGGTTGCCGATCAGCGTCCACGGCCCCATCATCCAGCCGATGTCGCTCACCCAGAAAAAGCGGTCAGCGGGTTTCAGATCGAACCCGAAGTAGATCTCCTTGGCCGTCTGCAGCTGGACGCCGGCGTGGGTGTGGACGATGCCCTTTGGCTGGCCGGTCGTGCCCGACGAATACAGCAGCATCGACTCCTGGTCGCTGGGCAGGGACTTGGTGTCGTAGTCGTCGTCGGCCGTCTCGACGGCGTCGGCCCACCACTCGTCGCGGCCGTCGGTCATCGGGATCGAGAGGTCGGCGTCGGGGTCGCTGGCGCCCAGGCGGTCGAAGACGATCACCGACTCGACGTCCGTGTCGGCCTGCGCGATGGCGTCGTCGGCGGTCTCCTTGAGGGTCACGGGGTCGCCCCGGCGCAGGAAGCCGTCGCCGGTGAACAAGACCGAACACTCTGGGTCTTCCAGGCGCGTCGCGGTGGCGTCGACGCCGAAGCCCGAGAAGATGGGGACGGCGATGGCGCCGACCTTGAAACAGCCGTAGAGGATGGAGATGACTTCGGGGACCATCGGCATGTACAGCCCGACGGTGTCGCCCGTCTCGATGCCCCGGGCTTCGAGGGTGTTGGCGACCTGGTTTGCCTGGCGGTAGACGTCGTGGAAGGTGACCTCCCGCACCTGGCCGTCCTCGCCCTCCCAGATGCAGGCGACTTTGTTGCGCCGCTCGTTGTCGGGTGCGGCGTGGCGGTCGAGGACGTTGTGGGCGATGTTGAGCTCGCCGCCGGGGTACCAGTCGGTGAACTGCGGGCCCCCGCGGCTCGCGGTTTCACCGCTCGCATTGCCCGGGGCGCGCTGCGCCCCGCTGTCGTCGCGGACCTGCTCGTAGTCCTGGTAGAACTCGATGTCCAGATAGTCGACGAGTTCGTCCCAGAACCACTCGACGCCCGAGTCGGGGACGCCGTCGAGCTCGGTCGTCGTGCGCTCGATCAGCTCGTCGTAGTCGTCGATGTCGAAGGTCTGCATGAACTCCCAGACGTTCGTCGACTCGACGAACTCCCGGCTCGGTTCGTGGACCACCCGATCCAGATCGGCGAGGGATTCAGAGGACATGACTGCTCTACGCGACCCTCGGAGACCAGCGACAAAGTAGTTTTCACCCGACCGCCCGCGGGCAGTATCCGACCCGCACCGGGGCCGAACGGAGGTCCCGGTCCCGCCGGTCGGCCCGGTGCGCCCTGCGAGCGCTCGAACTGCGATAAACCCTTTTAATCGGGGGTGGCCAATGTGCGGGTATGTACGTCCGGGACGCGAAAAACCGCGAGGAGGTCTGGTTGCTGGACCACATCGAGGAGATGGACCTGGACGAGACCGCCTTCCGCTCGCGCGATTACGTCGTCGCGATCGACGAGGACAGCGGCGCGAAGGCGGGCTTCGGGCGGATCCGGATCCACCGCACCGACGACGGGGAGGTCTGCGAGCTGACATCGATCGGCGTGCTGCCGTCCTGGCGCGGACAGGGCGTCGGCGCCCACGTCGTCGAGCGGCTCGTCCAGAAGGCCGGCGACGACGGCTTCGAGGTCGTGTACGAGCTCACCGACGAACCCGAGTACCTCCGGCAGTTCGGCTTCGACGCCGTCGACGGCGAGCGCCTGCCAGCCAAGCTCGCCGACCGGCTGACCGAAAAGCGCGAGGCGACCGCGCCAGACGCCGTGCCGATGGTCCTCGCAGTCGAGGACTTCGCCGTCCCGGCGCGGCTGCGCGAGGCGTTCAAGTCTGCCCAGCCCGCCGAGACCGGCCCCGAGCCCGAGGAGGGGCCCGAGGACTTCGGTATCGACCCAGACGAGGCCACCTACAAGTACGACACGGGGCGGTAGCGGCCTCGGCTACCGATCGAACAACGCTTATACACCGCCGCGCCGTTTTCCGAACATATGTTCGACGAGGAGGATCTCGCTGAGATCCGCTCGGCGAAGGCGTCGTGGGACGAGGAGTCCGTCGAACCCACGGTCGAGCGCTTCGGCGAGCGCAAAGAGACGTTCACCACCGACACCGGTGGGCAGGACGTCGACCGGCTCTACACCCCCGCCGACGTCGCCGACCTGGACTACGAGGCGGACGTGGGCTTCCCCGGCGAGGAGCCGTACACCCGCGGGGTCTACCCGACGATGTACCGCGGGCGGCTGTGGACCATGCGCCAGTACGCCGGCATGGGCACCGCCGCCGAGACCAACGAGCGCTTTCACTACCTCTTAGACCAGGGCCAGACCGGCCTGTCGATGGCGTTCGACCTCCCGACGCAGATGGGATACGACAGCGACGACGCGATGGCCGCCGGCGAGGTGGGCAAGACCGGCGTCGCCATCGACTCGCTGTCCGACATGGAGACGGTCTTCGACGGGATCCCGCTGGACGAGGTCTCGACCAGCATGACCATCAACGCCCCCGCCAGCGTCCTGCTGGCGATGTACATCGCCGTCGGCGACCGCCAGGGCGTCGAACGCGAGGAGCTCAGGGGCACGATCCAGAACGACGTGCTCAAGGAGTACATCGCGCGCAACACCTACATCTACCCGCCCGAGCCGTCGATGCGGATCATCACGGACGTCTTCGAGTTCTGCGCCGAGGAGGTGCCGAGCTTCAACACCATCTCAATCTCGGGCTATCACATCCGCGAGGCCGGCTCGACGGCCGCCCAGGAGATCGCCTTCACGCTGGCCGACGGCATCGAGTACGTCGAGGCCGCGCTCGAGGCCGGCCTGGACGTCGACGAGTTCGCCCCGCAGCTGTCCTTTTTCTTCGCCTCGTACAACAACGTCTTCGAGGAGGTCGCGAAGTTCCGCGCCGCCCGGCGGATGTGGGCCAAGATCATGGAGGAGCGCTTCGGCGCCGAGAACCCCAAGTCCAAGCAGCTGAAGTTCCACACCCAGACCGCCGGATCGACGCTGACCGCCCAGCAGGTCGAGAACAACGTCGTTCGCGTCGCCTACCAGG
>JBDGSW010000164.1:0-8189 GCA_042217345.1 Haloarculaceae archaeon | reverse complement strand
CAGCGCCATGGAAAACCCTTCTCCCGGGGGTAGCGCTGGCGACCGGAGGGAGCCACGAATTGGGAGCGGCTTCGCCGCCGACTGCGACGCGGCCGACTTTTTATCACGTTGGCTGGCGAATACCTAGACCCATGGGAGCGGACACTGGCAAGCGCCGCTGGGCCATCGCCGAGGGGTACATCCCCGAGACGAGTCACGGCCCCGAACCCGAGATGACCAGCCACCAGACCGTGTGCATCCTGAATACGTCTGACGACGACGCACACGTCGCCATCACGGTCTACTACACCGACCGCGAGCCGGTCGGTCCCTACGAGGTGACGGTCCCCGCAGAGCGGACGAAACACGTTCGGTTCAACGACCTCGAGGACCCCGAACCGATCCCGAAGGGCACGCCGTTTGCCAGCACGATCGAGGCCGACGTCCCGATCGTCTGCCAGCACACCCGGCTGGACTCCCGGCAGGCCGAGAACGCCCTGCTGACGACGATTCCCTACGGGGACGGGTAGGGTCGCGATGGACCGCACTGCACTCGACCAGTGGGAGAACTGGTCGGGCAGCGTCAGCTTCGACCCCCGGGCGCTGTACGAGCCCGCCGACGAGGACGAACTGCGCGAGCTGGTGGCCCGGGCCGGCGACGAGGGCCGGCAGGTGCGCGTCGTCGGCAGCGGCCACTCCGCGACGGGCATCCTCGAGACGGACGACCTGCTGGTGACCCTCGACCGGCTCTCCGGCGTCGCCGACCACGACGGGGACAGCCACGAGGCGACGGTGCTGGCGGGCACGACGCTGGGCGAGGCCGGCAACGAACTGCTCGAGTACGACCTGGGCATGCCGAACTTCGGCGACGTCTCGACCCAGACCCTCGCCGGCGCGATCAGCACCGGCACGCACGGCACGGGAAAGGACCTGCCGTGTCTCTCGACCATGCTGATCGGCGGGCGCATGGTCACCGCCGACGGCGACGTCCGGACGTTCGACGCGGATTCGGACCCCCAGCTCCTGCGCGCCGCGCGGGTCTCGCTGGGCACGCTGGGCATCCTCACCCACCTGCGGCTGGACCTGCGGCCCTCCTACAAGCTCCAGCGCCGCGAGTACTGCACGTCCTGGCGCGACGCCGAGGCGCACATCCCCGACCTCGTCGAGCAGAACCGCAACTTCGACTTCTACTGGTACCCCCGGTCGGACGAGGTGAAGCTCCGGCTGTTGAACCCGCCGGGCGGCGGCACCGACCACGAGGCGATCGACGAGTACGCAACGCTCACCGAGGACCGGATCGGCTGGGCCCACCAGATCATCCCCAAGCACAGCCACATCCCCCGGAAGTTCGACGAGATGGAGTACGCCGTCCCCTTCGAGGACGGCCTGGCGTGCTTTCGCGAGGTCCGCGACCGGGTGCGCGACGAGTGGCGTCACCACGTCGGCTGGCGGCTGCTCTGGCGCACGGTCGCGCCCGACGACAGCTACCTCTCGCCGTCGAGGGGCCGCGAGACCGTGACGGTCTCGCTGCACCAGAACGCCGAGCTCGACTACGAGGCGTACTTTTCGGACGTCGAGCCCATCCTCCGGGCGTACGACGGGCGGCCCCACTGGGCGAAGAAACACTCGCTGCGCGCGCCGGAACTGCGCGAGCTGTACCCCGAGTGGGACCGCTTCCAGCAGTTCCGCGCCGAACTCGACCCCGACGGCGTGTTCACCAGCGACTATCTCCAGGAGCTACTCGGGGAGGTGGGCCAGGCGTGAGCGACAACGACGGCGAACCCCTCGGGCAGACCCGCTGGGGGATCCCCGGCGGACACGTCCCCACCGACAGTACAGGCCCCGAGCCCGAGATGGTCAGCCACGAGGCGCTCTGCCTGCTGAACGCGACCGACGAGACGGCCGACGTCGAGGTGGATCTGCGCTACGCTGACGGCGAGTCCGTGGGGCCGTTCGGCCTCACGATCGCGCCCCGGCGGGTCCGCCACGTCCGGGTCAACGACTTCATCGACCCGTACGCGCCGCCGCTCGGGCGCGATTACGCGGCCGTCGTGGAGTCGGACGTCCCCCTCGTAGTGCAGTTCACTCGCCTGGACTCCCGGCAGACTGACGACGCCCAGCTGTCGACCACCGCCTACCCGGTCGACGACGGGTAGCGGTCGGCCACCGGGCGGGCTCAGGCGCCAACGGTGAATCGATTCCAGCCGAGCAGCGCCGCGACGGCCAGGCCCATCAGCACCGCGAGCAGCCCGAACGCGACCGTCCAGCCGATCGCGTCCGACAGCGCCCCGACGACGACGCTTCCGAGCGCGCCGACCGTCATGTACACCGTCCGCACCAGCCCGAAGCCCATGGCCTGCTCGCCCTCGCCGAGGAGGTCCATGAACCGCGTCTGGACGGGCGCGCCCCAGCTCATCCCCAGGCCGACGAGCGGGATCGCCGCGAGCGCGAGCCGGCGAGTCGGCGCCGCCAGGAGGACGACGAAGCCGACGGCGGCCGTCCCCATCGTCACCGCGGCCGCCGCGTCGCGGCCGACGTGGTCGGACAGCCAGCCCGTCACCGGTTGAGTCGCGCCGTTGGCGACGAAGTACGCCGAGAAGACCAGCCCGGCGGTCCCCTGGGAGTACCCCCAGTACTGCACGAGGAAGGTCGGGAGGAAGGAGGCGACCGCCTGCCAGGTGAACGCCCCGCCGATGGCGACGAGGATCGTGAACGCGATCGACGGCCGCGTCAGCACGTCGCGGACCACCGATGGGTGGACCCGCTCGGTCAGCGCCGCGTCCGGCCGGTCCGGTTGCGTCGGGCGCACGAGCAGCGCGATCCCGACCGCCGTCGGCACCGCGACGAGCGCGCCCAGGCCGATAGCGGACCGCCACCCGAGGACCGCGGCGACCGTCGTCGCGGCCACCGGCGCGAGCAGGCCGGCCGCGGGCCCGCCCGCGGCGTAGATGCCGATCGCCCGCCCGGTCTCGTCGAAGGCCTTCGTCAGCAGGCTGGTCGCGGCGCTGTAGGGCAGGCCCGCCGCCGCACCGAGCGCGACCGCGAACAGCGCAAACGTCGCGAACAGCGGCGAGGCCGCGAGCAGCAGACTGGCGATCCCGACCGAACCGGCGGCCACGAGCAGCAGCTTGCGCTCTCCGTAGCGGTCGGCCAGCAGGCCGCCGGGGTACTGCGAGAGGGCGTAGGCGGCCCACATGCCCGACAGCGCCAGCCCGAGCGTCCCCCGCGAGACGCCGAAGGCGGCGGTGACGTCCGGCACCAGCGGGCTGATGACCAGCCGCGCGACCATCGTCGCGGCGAACGCGAGCGTCGTCAGCGACAGCAGGGTGTTCCGATACGGCCAGTTCATGCCGGGCCCCCGTCTCGGCGCACGGCCTGGCTTGGGCCAGGAGACGGAAGTGTCCCGCGACGGTCGGGTCGCCTCCGTCCGCCACCCGCCCAGCGCGACCGCTCAGCCCGCGCCGGCCTCGTCGACGAACCCCTCCAGATCGCCCTGCGCCAGCTCGGCGACGCGCTCGCAGTAGTCCCACAGCGCCGCGTTGATGCGTTCCTCGGTCTCGTCGTCGAGCCCGTCGGGACCGCCGTACCCCTCGGGGAGCTGCGGGTGGTAGGTGCAGACGACCAGCGGCCCGTCGGCGGCCTCGATGGCCGTGTGCGCCAGGACGCCGTAGCGGTCGGCCCCCCAGAGTCCGCCCTCGTCGCGGCGGCTCAGCTCGGAGTCGACGCGGTCGGTCAGCGCCAGCTCCGCGTCGGTGAGTCGAGCGTCGGGCCCGTCGAACAGGTCGTCGTAAGCGTCCGCGCGGGCGTTCGCGACCCACCCGTCGAGGCGCTCGCGTGCGGCGCGCACCAGCTGGCGGTCGGCCGGCGACGGCGTCACGATCCTGTCTCCCCGTCCGCCGCCGTGATCCGGTGGACCGCGCCGGACGACCCCTTCGGGACGTGCGTCTCGCTGGACAGCAGGTAGAGGTCGCCCGCGGCGTCGCGCGTGATCCCCAGAACGGTGCGGTTCGGCCGGCCAGTCTCCGTGTTGGCCACGACCAGTTCCTCCATCGCCCAGCGCTCGCGCTCGCCGGCGGGCGGGCGCGCGGCCCAGAGCCGCCCCGCGGGCCGGTCCTGGGTGGTCGTCCAGTCGCCGAAGACGTACGCGCCCTCGAGGTCGGGGATCGCGCCGTCCTCGCAGACCGCCCCGCCGACGACCGCGCTGCCGATCACCGCCTCGTCGGTGACGTGTGGGTACTCCACGATCGGGTCGCGGAAGGGCTCGCCGCGCTCGCTCTCGGCCGGGCAGTCGGGCGCTGGCGACGACGGATCCGCCGGGTCGAAGCAGTGGGTTCCCTCACGGACGTTCCAGCCGTAGTTGCCGCCCTTCTCGACGATGTCGACCTCCTCGAAACAGTTCTGGCCGACGTCGGCGGCGAACAGCCGCCCCTCGCCGTCGACGTGCAGGCACCACGGGTTGCGCAGCCCCCAGGCGTACAGCTCGTCGATGCCCTCGCCGTCGACTAGCGGGTTGTCGTCGGGGACGTCGTAGCCTTCCGCGCCGCCCGAATCCACGTCGATCCGCATATTCGACCCCAGCCGGTTCTCGGTGACGTCCTGGCCGTTGCCGCCGGCGACGTGGCCGAAGCCCGTGTCGCACTCGCCGCCGCCGTCGCCCATCCCCACGAAGAGGTACCCATCCGGGCCGAACGCGATCGCGCCGGCGTTGTGGTTGAAGTGCGGATGCGGGATCGCCGCGAGCGTCCGCTCGGTCGGGGGGTCGACCTCGTCGCGGTCGTCGCCGACGCGGAACTCCGCGAGCACCTCGGTGTGGTCGTCGTCGTCGGGCGTCCCCGGCCGCGGCGGTGCGCTGTAGCGGACGAACAGCCGGCCGTTCTCGGCGAAGTCGGGGTGCAGCGCCAGCCCGAGCAGCCCCCGCTCGTCGTACTGGGTCCGCAGGTCGACGATCCGATCACGGAGGTCCAGCAGGGGCGTCTCGCGGACCGTCCCGTCCGCGACCACGTGGACCAGTCCTCGCTGGTCGGCGACGAAGTGTCGATCGTCGGCGGCGGGATCGGCCACCAGTTCGATCGGCGCCGCGAACCCGGTGGCGACGGGCTCGAGTGCCACGCGGGTGCCCGCGGGGATCAGCGACGTGCCGACCTGCCGGTCGTGGCCGGTCCGGCCCGCGCCGCTCGCGTCGGCCCGCTCGCTTGAGTGCTGGCGTCGCAACTCCCCGTGAAACTCCCCGCGGACGAGGTCGGCGCCGGTCGGGTCGAGCTGTTCGGTGAGCCAGTCGAACGCCTGCTCGCCGGCTGGCGGCATGTACAGCGCGCAGCCGGCCTTCTCGTGGACGGCCTTCCCGCCCCAGCGGTCGTCCTCCGTGCCGACGATCATGCACTGGCCGGGCTTGCCCGGGGCGTGGTCGACCCAGAACCGGCAGTTCCCGCAGTGGTGGCGCCACCCCACGGGCGGCAGCGGGACGAACGGCGTCTACAGCGCCTCGGACTTGCTGAACTTCCCGCCCGGCCGCCGCGCGGCCTCCGTGCGCAGGCGCTCCTCGATGGCCTCCAGGCCGTCCTCGCCGTCGCGCCAGTACTGGTAGAGCACGCGCGGGTAGTGCGCCAGCAGGCGACGCATCGACAGCCCGCTCGCGGCCTCAGTCTCCGCCATCGCGCCCGGCCTCCGTGACGGGGATCTCTCGTTTGCGCTCGGGCGACTCGCTCTCGGCGCCGCTCTCCGCGAGGGATTTGCGGTACTCCCCGCGGACGGTCTCGGCGCCCGTGGGGTGGAAGCGCTCGCGATACCAGCCGAACGCCGGCTCACCCGGCGGTGGGGTGAAGTACGCGCAGACGCCCCGCGGGTGGATCGCCTCGCCCCCGTACGGATCGTCCGGCTGGCCGACGACGTGACACGTCCCCGGCTCGTCGGGCTCGCCCTCGCGCCAGAAGTGACACCGCTCGCACTCGTGGCGCCAGATCAGCGCCGGGAGCGGGCTCTGCGGCGTGTACAGTGCCTGCTTCTTCGAGAGCTTCGATCCGGGCTGGCCGTGCGCCAGCTCGTGGACGGACTTCGCGGCGCGGTGGACGCCCTCCTCGCCGCCCCGGAGGTAGTGATACAGCAGTCGCGGCTGGTAGCGGAGTGGGGAAGCCATGGATGCCGTGGACCTACGTCCACCCCGCGGCCAATAGAGGTCCGGATACGCCGTACTAATCCGCAAACACCGCCGGAACGTCGGCCTGCGTCCCGAATTACCCCGTGGCGCGCGCTAACGCCGGCGGCGCCCCGGCGTAAATACGCCTTACTCGACCGCCGCCGCCGGTTTGTCTTTACACACTTACCGTCGTAAACGAGTCGACAAGGTCGGCTTATCGGCCGGCTGCGGCCGGGCCGGACGGGGGACGGCCGGCCGCGATCGATAAGACGGCCTTACCGGCTGTGGCGGGTCCCCGTCGGCGTGGCGGGTCGGTCGCAGTCGCCGCGCTCGATCACTTGACCCGGTTGGCCTGGGCGCCGATGACGTCGACGGCCGTCTGCAGCTGGTTGCCCATGAGGATGAGAATGTCGTCTAGGGTGACGATCCCCTGGAGGTTGCCGTCCTGGTCGACGATCGGGAGCCGGTGGAAGTTCTCCTTGCTGAGCCGATCGAGGGCGTCGAAGACGGTCATCTCGGTCGTGCCCGTGACCAGGTCCCCGTCGATCAGCTCCTCGGCGGTGTGCTTGTCGATGTCCTGGGTCTGCTCGACGGCAAGCGCGATCTTGCGGTCGGTGACGATCCCGACCGGCGTCTTGCCGTCGTCCTCGACGACGACCACGTCGCCGACGTTCTTCTCGGCCATCTCCGCCGAGATCGTGGCGATCGGGGTGTCGCGCTGGACCGTCGCGACGTCGGTCTGGATCACGTCCTCGACGCGCACCGGCGCGAACTGCAGCCGCTGGGGCGGCCCCTGGACCTGCGTCTGCTGTTGCATCCCCTGCTGGGTGGCCGTCGCGGCCCCGCCGCCCATCCCGGCGCCCTGTTGGGGCTGGGCGGTCTGGGTCGTCCCGCCGTAGGCGGTCTGCTGGGTCGCCGGCTGCTGGGCTGCCGGCTGGGGGGTGCCCGGCTGCTGGGTCATCCCCTGTGGTGACTGCTGGTACTGCTGTTGGTACTGCTGTGGCGTCCCGCCACCCATCGCGGACTGCTGGACCCCCTGGGTCTGCTGGCCGGTGGGTCGCTGGCCCTGCTGTTGCTGGTAGCCGGTCGCTGTTTGCTGTCGCTCCTGTGGCGTGTTCGGCGTGTCACCCTGGTAATTCATGGTATGCCCGGTGGCCGGCGCTGGCGGCCGACCGACCGCCCTAGCGTACCACGATGCTCTCCATAAAACCTCAGGCCGACCGCGGTCCCGCGATCGCACCGGCGACGCCTAGGTGTTTCGGGCAAACAGTGAAGTGCTGCGGAGTGGTAGTGCCGTTGTCAAGCCAATGCCAACCTGTCCAGGCTGCGAGCAGTCGCTGTCCTACGAGCGACTGCCCGCTCACGAGCGTACCTGTCCCGACATCCACGGCGGCGACCGCGAGACGCTGGCCCAGGTCGAGCGCGTCGAGCGCCGCCTGGTCGCCGTCGAACGCCGCCTCGACGCCCGGCTCCGGTCGCTCGAGGCCGAGTTCGATCGGGCGGACCGCTCGAAATCGCTGACGCCCGCCGACGCGAGTTCGCGATAACGCCGTTGTACTGCCGCGCACGCCCGTACCAAGTGACGACGCCGGGTGCCCGTCGACGATCCGTCTCGGTACTCGTCGACACCTCGTGTGCCGCCATCCGTCGAGGGCTGGCGTCGCCACTCGCGGGCTGCAAGGACGAACACCCGAGCGCGTCAGCTGACGCGTTCGGGTGAATGAATGAGGGCCCACCCGAATGGGTGGACCGGATATGAATGGTCGGCGGCGAACCGGATCTCCCAGAGGCTCGCGCACTCCAGTACTGGCCGGAACGCAGGTGGGCTTAACTTCCGTGTTCGGAATGGGTACGGGTGGAACCCCACCGCTGTGGCCGCCGTAACGCCGACTCGCGGAATCGAACCGCGACGAAACGACCTGTGTCGGTCAACCAATACGTACATGCAATCCAGCTTCCGCCCGGACCCGCTTCAGCGGGTACCAGTGTCCGTATGTCCAGATGAATGGTGGCTTCGGTCAGTTAGTTCTCGCGGGCTGAACACCTCGTCACCTCGGTGCGTACACCCCGAGTCTAT
>JBDGSW010000078.1:0-8238 GCA_042217345.1 Haloarculaceae archaeon | reverse complement strand
AGCACTTCGACGAGATCCACGACTTCGTCGACCGCTGGGCCGACGAGTGGGACCTGGAGGTCATCTACGCGCGCAACGAGGACGTCGGCGACTACGTCGACGAAAACGGGCTCGAGCCCGGCGACGACATCCCGGTCGACGCCCTGTCCGAGCACAACCAGCACCACGTGCGCGACCTCCTGGAGTACGAGGAGGAGACGTTCCCGTTCCTGCTGGACACCTACGTCGGCAACCACCTGCTGAAGACCGTCGCGCTCAACGACGCCATCGAGGAGCTCGACGTCGACGGGATCATCTCCGGCGTCCGCTGGGACGAACAGGAGGCCCGCGCCGACGAGACGTTCTTCTCGCCCCGGCACGACCCGGACATCTACCCCCCGCACGACCGCATCCAGCCGATCCTGCAGTTCGACGAGCGCGCCGTCTGGGACGCCTTCTGGCACTTCGTCGTCCCCGACACGGTCGCGGAGTACCCCGACGAGGGCTACGTCCCGGAGTCCGGCGAGGACCTCCCCAACGGCCTGACCCAGGACGACATCCCGGTCAGCCCCAAGTACTTCGCCGGGTTCCGCTCGCTGGGCAGCGAGGTCTCGACCGACAAGACCACCGAGGAGCCCGCCTGGCTGCAGGATCTGGAGGACACGACCGAGCGCGCCGGCCGCGCCCAGGACAAAGAGGACCTGATGGAGCGCCTGCGCGATCTCGGCTACATGTAACGTCGGCTCGACCGACCTGACTCCGTTTTTCCGCCGGTCACGACGGGCGATCGTCGGCCCGCGCGTCCGCCCCGCTGGACTGCCAGTAGGCGCCGATCGCGGTGAGCAGCGCCGCGATGGCCGCGGCGGCCAGCGCCGTCGACGGGCTGGTCGAGAGCGGCCAGACGAACACGAGGAGCACGACCAGGAACGTGAGCCCGAACGTCCCCACTGCCTGGGACGCCCGGCGGCGCGCGGGCGTGCTCGTCGCCCCCAGCCCGACCGCGACCAGCCCGGCCACGCCCAGGCCGGCTGCGACGCCGGCGGGGATCCCCAGAAACAGCGAGAACTCGATCGCCGGCGCGGCGAGTTCGGTGACGGCGACGCCGACCAGTAGCAACGCCGCGATGCCGCTGGCGGCCACGAGGAGGAAGTTCCGGACGTTCATACCGGACAGAGGCCGGCTCGGGAGAAAAACGTATGCCCGCGGAACAGTCGGCCGGGCCGACAGTCGGCCGGCGCGGCGGGCGCCGATCCGGTAGCGCGCCGCACTATGGCTTCTCGCGGACGGTCCCGCCGCTCAGTCCCTCCCACTCGACGCGGTAGCCCAGCTGCGAGAGCGCGGCGCTGGCGTCGTCGACGCCGTACTCCCCCAATACGTCCTCGGCGTCGGAAAGCGCCATGCCCGGCTCGATCCGTTCGGCCAGCGCGTCCAGCACCGCGGGGCGGATCAGCGTCCGCCCGACCCGCTCGTGCTCGGGGAAGGACTTCCCCTCGAGGGCCTCCTCGCTGACGCCGTGGCGCTCGGCCAGCGCGGCGAGCCCGAGCACGTCCGCGTCGGGTCGGAGGTCGGCCGGGAGCGCGGCAGCCGCATCCGCTACCAGTTCGTCCTCGTATCGTCGGAGTGCGTCGCGGACGTCTTTGACGCGGACGGTCCCCGAGTAGGGGATGGCCCGGTGGTCGCGGGCCGCCAGTTGCTCGCCGACGCCGAGGCTCTCGTCGACGGCGACCAGCAACTCGACGTCCTCGAGGTCGGCCAGCCGCGAGAGCTTCTTCGCGACGTACTCGGGCGTCCAAAAGCCCATGATCTCGAAGTACACGCGGAAGTCACCGTGAGCCCAGTCGAACGCGAAGTCCGGGATCACGACGTGGGCGCCGGCTTCGAGGGGTTCGGGCTCGCGGACGAGGTCCCAGTCCAGATCCAGCGACTGGAACCGCGTCGCGAAGTCGGCCTCGACGCCGCTGTCGTAGGTCACCTCGGTCACGGGCTCGACGCCCGGGACGGAGAGGTCGGCGTCGGTCAGGACCAGCTCGCGCTCGGTCCCCCGGTCGTCGATCGTCGCCCCCAGCCGCCAGTCGGCCGTCTTCGCGACCGTCCGGAGCAGGCGGGCAAAGCGCGTCCCGTAACGGCGGGTCGACCGGAACAGCGCGTCCGGGCCGGTCACGACGACCTCCCGCCCCTCGGGCGTCTTGCGGATCTCGTACATCAGGCGCAGTCGTTTGATCGCCGAGACGACCGCCCGCGGATCCGAGGAGCGCACGCGGACCTCGGTGGCGTCGAACAGCGCGGTCTGGGCCAGCGAGAGATCGTACTGCACCAGCAGCTCGTCGGGGTCCCACCGGGCCTGGACCTCGGTCAGGACCTGGTTGCGCTCCCGATCGGCGTACAGCGACCGCTCGAGGTCGGCGGGGTCACAGCGGCGGTCGTCGGCCGCCGCGGCGAGCGCCCGTTCGCGCTCGTCCTCGGTGACGACCCCGACGGCCTCGGCGGCGGCGAACGCGGCCCGGCGCGCCCGTTCGGGATCGACGGGCGCGCGCGTCTCGAAGGTGGCCTCGCGTTCCAGCAGCTTCGCGAACCCCCGGACCAGCTTGAAGTGGCGGGCCTCGCCCTCGAGGGCCGCGAGCGCGGCGTCCAGGTCGGCGCGGGGCCGCCCCACGTGACCCTGGTAGATCCCGAGGACGCGGGCGGCCAGCTCGCGGTCGCCGGGGTCGGAAAAGCGGGGCTGGTAGCCGCCGCCGGCCCGCGAGACGCGCAGCAGGTCCTTCGTCAGCACGGTCGATCGTCGGGCGGCGAGGGGGATAAGCGCGCGGACACGGGAAGATTCATGCCGGCCGGGTGTCCACCCGGGGCGTATGCAGCGTCGCCAGGTCCTCCTGGGTCTCCTCGTAGCCCTCGTCGCCGTCACCGCCGGGTGTGCCACCACTCCGCAACCGCAGTTGTCACCGCCGGGATCCGGCGGGTTCGACGACGTGACGCCCACGCCGACGCCGATGCCGCTGCGGAGCCCGTCGTGGGACTTCGGCCCGGGCTCGGACGGCAACCTCACTGTCACCGTGACCGTGAAGAACCCGAGCGACCACGCCGTCGACGCCCGCGTGGTGGCGGCCGTGACGAACCTCGACGCCGAGTACGCCGGGAGCGAGCCCGTGACGGTCGGGCCCCGATCCGAGATCGAACGCAACGTCACCGTCCCCATCGGATACGACAAGTGGCTGACCGACGGCGGCAACATCCGGATTCGCTTCGAGCAGCCGTCGACGACTGCCGCCTGACGCCCGTCTCCGCGGCCGAACCCCTCCCCTTCTCACCCCGTCTATACGCCCCACAATACTGGGGCATGGTGCCTAAGGGCCGCGATTTCGGCCGATTTCACTGATGATGTTCGGGAGTATTTATTATCGGTTTCTCGCGGTAGCTCTGGTTATGTCGAGTGAGCGCACAAACGACGCCGACCGCGTGCCGTGGCAACAGGAGCTGTTGGACAGCATCTGGCTGCTGGCGCTGGCGGCCGTGCTGTTTTTCACCCTGTCGTACGTCGTCTGGGGGATCGCCGGCCTCCTGACGCTGACCGCGGGAGGGGTCTGAATGGACGAGAACAGCCCCCTCGACGGCCCCGAGGGCAACTGGTGGGACAAAGCGGTCAACCGCCGGGAGACCATCTGGCTGGGCATTTCCGGCGGCTGGGGACTGACCATGTTCGCCTGGATGATGGGCTGGCTGAACTTCGGCGGCCAGAACCAGACCGGCCCGACCCACCCCGTCGACCCCGAGCAGTTCCGCAAGACCGTTCAGGGCTACAAGGATCGGGCCAAACGCGCGACCGTCGACGGGTCCCAGGCCATCGTCCCGCCGGGATCGGACGTCTACGTCGGCGCCTACCAGTGGGCCTGGGACGGCCTCCCGGTGGTGCTGGAGGCCGGCAAACCCTACACGTTCCACCTGAGCTCCTACGACGTCCAGCACGGCTTCTCGGTGCGCCGGGAGTCGAACCTGAGCCAGCAGATCAGCCTGCAGGTCCTGCCCGACTACGAGTGGGAAAACGAGATGACCTTCGACGAACCGGGGACCTTTCAGGTCGTCTGCAACGAGTACTGCGGCGCCGGCCACTCGGCGATGCACGGCGTCTTCCACGTCGTCGACTCCTACGACGACCTCGAGATCACCGAGGCCGGGGCCGGCGGTTCGGTCTCGTCGGTCGACGACTGGCTCTCGGACGTCGGCAACTACGACGGGTCGGTCGCCGACGAGACCGGCCAGGACGCCGTGACGATCCACGTCGGCGCCCAGGGCAACGGCGGTTCGTTCGCGTTCGATCCCCCGGCAGTGCAGGTCAGCCAGGGGACGACGGTGACGTTCGACTGGGTGTCGAACACCCACGACGTCGTGGTCGAGTCCCAGCCCGACGGCGCCGACTGGGGCGGCCACGAGCCGATCGAGAATACCGGGTTCTCCCTCGAACACACGTTCGAGACCTCGGGGCTGTACGCCTACTACTGCAAACCGCACCGCTCGCTCGGCATGAAAGGCGCCGTGGAGGTGCAGTGAGATGTTCGGACTGAGTACCTACGAGTACGACGACGACGGGTTCCGGGTCTGCGACGTGACGGGCCTGGACATCCACAGATCGGCCGAGGACATGGTGAAGCTGTACGGCGTGACGGCGATCGTCATGCTGGCGATCGGCGGCATCGCGGCCTTCTTCGTCCCGATGACCCGCTGGGAGGCCGTCGGCCTGCTCAACCCGCCGAACTTCTACATGGACCTGTCGCTGCACGCGTGGTACCTGCTGGTGTTCTGGCTGGTGTTCATCGAGGTAGCGATCCTGTACGTCGGCGGCCCGTTCGTGCTGGGCCGGCGGCTACCGTTCAAGCGCCTCTCGCAGGCCGCCTACGTGGTGATGCTGCTGGGCGTCGCGCTGGTGACCTGGGGGATCGTCACGACCGCGCCCCCGAACGCCTACCCGATGGACACCTCATATCCGCCGTTGCCCTCGCCGCCGTCGTTCTACCTGGGCGCGACGATCTTCCTCTTGGGGACGGTCGCCGCGGCGGTGCCATTCTTCGCCTCGATCTGGCGCGAGAAGCGCGAGCACCCACGGAAAACGCTGCCGCTGGTGACCTTCGGCGCGTTCGCGACCGGCATCATCGCCGTCGAGGCGCTGGTCGGCGGGCTGATGGCCTACGTGCCGACGCTGCTGTGGCGCGTCGGGTGGTTGCCCCACATGGACCCGGCGCTGTACCGCCAGTGGTGGTGGATCTTCGGCCACGGCTCCCAGCAGATCAACCTGCTGGCGATGATCACCGTCTGGTACTTCATGACCCACGTCGTCGGCGGCGCCGAGGTCGCCAGCGAGAAGGTCTCGCGGACGGCGTTCGTCCTCTATCTGTTCTTCATCAACATGGGCGCGGCCCACCACCTGATGGCCGACCCCGCCGCGGGCGTGCTCTGGAAGATGTGGAACACCTCCTACGCCGCCTACGGCGCGGTCATGGCGAGCATGATCCACGCCTTCGCCATCCCCGCGGGCCTCGAAGCCGGCCGGCGCCGCAAGGGCCTGGGCGGCGGCACCTTCGGCTGGCTGTGGTCGGCGCCGTGGCGCGATCCCGGGTTCGCGGCGACGATCCTGAGCATCATCCTGTTTGGGTTCCTCGGCGGGATCACCGGCGTGATGATGGGCCAGATGCAGCTCAACATGACCTGGCACAACACGTTCGCGGTGCCCGGCCACTTCCACGCGACCGTCGCCACCGGGACGACCCTGGCGTTCATGGGCCTGGGGTACTACGTCCTCCGGCTGGTGTTCGGCCGCGACTGGATCGGCGGCCGGCTGGCGACGATCCAGCCGTACCTCTACGGGGCGGCCATGGGCCTGACCAGCCTGATGATGATGTACCTGGGCGTCCTCTACGGCATCCCGCGGCGCGACCCCCAGGTCATGTCGATCCCGGGCACGAGCTGGAGCTTCGCGACCGGGACGACCGAACTGCTGTTCGCCGTCTACGGCATCGCGGCGCTGCTGGCGGTCATCGGCGGCGCGCTGTTCGTCGCGATCATCGTCGGCTCGCTGCTGTCGGGTCGGGAGTTCGCCGGCGAGATGCCGATCGACCGGTCGGTGGCCGTCGACGGCGGCGGCGAGCTGCCCGAGCCCCACGAACAGAGCATGCGCGGGACGTTCATCTTCGTCCTGCTCTTCTTCGGGACGTTCGTGGTCCTGTACGCACTGAACTGGTTCCTGCTCTCGCAGGTCTGGCAGATCTCATGACCGTCCGCACACTCTGGTCGCTGACGAAGCCGCGGATCGTCGCCCTGCTCACGCTGACGGGCGTCACCGCACTGTATGCGGCCGGCGGCGCACCCCTCCGGACGGTCGGCGGGTTCGTCGTCGCCGGCGCGGCCATCGCCGCGGGCTCGGCGGCGTTCAACTGCTATTACGACCGCCACCTCGACCGGCACATGGCCCGCACGGCCGACCGACCGCTGCCGGCCGACGACCTCTCGCCGCGCGCGGCGATCGCGTTCGTGCTCGTCCTGCTCGCCGTCGGGACCGCCGTCGGCCTGTCGACGCTGCCGCTGGACACGGTCGCGTACATGTGGCTCGGCGTGGGCTCGTACGCGGGCGTCTACACCGTCGGGCTGAAGCGCCGCCACTGGCTGGGCGCCGTGATCGGCGGCTCGGCCGGGTCGTTCCCGGTGCTGGCCGGCTGGTCGGCCGTCGCGCCGATCGGGCCCGCCGCCCTGTTGCTGGCGGCGCTGGTGTTCGTCTGGACGCCCGCCCACGCGTGGGCGCTCGCGTACGTCTACCGCGAGGACTTCCGCGCCGCCGACGTCCCGACGCTCCCGGCGGTCGCCGACGGTGCCGTCGTCCGGCGGGCCGTCTGGGTCTCGGCCGCGCTGACGGCCGTCGTCGCGGCCGGCGCGGTCCCGTTCGCGGGCCGGCTGTACGCCGTCGCCTGCCTGGTCGCGCTCCCGGCGTTCCTCTGGGCGTTCTGGACGTACCGCCGCAGCGGGCGCGCCCAGGCGGCCGTCCGCGCGTTCTTCACGTCGAACCTCCTCCTCGCCGCGCTGTTCACGGCGTGGGCGCTCGACGGCGTGCTCTCGCAGCCGTCCGCGGGCGCCGAGGCGGCCGCCGGGATCGCGATCCTGGCGTCGTTCATCGGGCTCTGGCGCGCGCGGCCGTCGCTCGGGACGGTCCACAGCGAGGCTGTCGCGCTCCCCCGGTCAGTCCGCCGGCTGGCGCCGTGGGCGGGCGACGCCGACCGCTTCCGGGGGTGACCGCGCGTGGCCGACACCACCACGACCTCGCCCGCCGGCGCGGCGCGTTCGGCCGTCAGGTCCGGCTGGAACACGCTGCACACGGTCTACTACGCCAACACCGTGTTCTGGCGGGCGCTGAAGTCGGGCGGGCTGATCCTGTTCGGCTTCTTCCTGTGGGCGGGCTCGAACGTCCTGCTGTCCTACCAGCCGGGCTGGACGGTCCTGCACTACGCGATGGCGTACGGCTTCCTGCTGATCGGGTACGGTCCGTTCCACCACGTCGTCGTGATCCCGCTCTCGATCCGCTGGCGCCGCGCCGGCGGGCTTCGGACGCGGGTCGGCCGGCACCTACCGAACGCGGGGCTGGCGGTCTTTCTCGCCGCCGTCCTCGTGGTCGGCACGTTCCCGGCCGGGCCGGTCACCGCCGACTTCCAGTCCGGGAGTCACGGCGGGGTCAGCGACGTCGACCCGACGCTACACTGTGTGCAGTACGACGACGGTGGTGCGACGCGAGTTCGCTGCCGGCTGAACGATACCGCGGGCGTCAGTCGGGTGGCGGTGCGCAGCGGGCAGGCGCAGCTCGCGGCCGACGACGCCCCGCCGTTCGCGCTGACGTTCGACGCCGCCGACGTGCAGGAGACGGCCGGTCAGCGCCGGTTCGTCGTCGAGGTCTACGGCGCGGACGGGACTGTCGCGCGGCGGTACACGCGGCGGTTGTCGATGCTCGACGAGGGTCCGTCGACGCCCGCGGCCTGACCCGGCCGTCCCCCGGCCGTCACCGCCGGCGGTCGGCCACCCGCTCCTCGGCCGTCTCGGCGCTGACGAGCTCGTACAGCAGCGCCCGTCCGCCGTCGGCCTTCGGGCGCAGGATGCGTCCGAGGCGCTGGGTGAACTCCCGCTCGCTCCCGCTGCCCGAGAGGACGACGGCGACGTTGGCGTCCGGCACGTCGACGCCCTCGTCGAGGCCGATATCTACAATATCTGTTCTCTCTAATCCAACAATAGGTG
>JBDGSW010000073.1:0-8443 GCA_042217345.1 Haloarculaceae archaeon | reverse complement strand
CCCGGCTCATCGAGCTGGTCGACGCCCGGAAGACCCCGGACACGCCGATGATGACGGTCCACCTCGCGGACGAGTACGCCACCGACCGCGAGCGCGCCCACGAGGTCGTCTGGAAGATCGAGGCCACGCGCATCCTCGCGCTCGGGGACATCTCGACGGACGTCGCGGACATGCTCGTCCGCGTCAACCTCAACCCCGACACCCTACACGAGCGGTGGCCGACCGTCGACGCCCTCGCCGACATCGTCGCCGACATCGCGGACACGATCGAGTCCAAGCTCGGCGTCTCGGTCACCCAGCTCGACGAGACGGTCCTGGAGTTCGGCCCCGACGAGCCCAGCTACCGCGAGCTGCTCCAGCTCGTCGAGGACCTCCGGGACATCGTCTTCAAGGGCATCGAGAAGATCGACCGCGTCGTCATCCGCCGCGAGGAGACCGGCGAGACCGACGAAGGCGAGTTCGTCCTCTACACCGAGGGCTCGGAACTGGGCGACGTCCTCGACATCGAGGGCGTCGACGCCTCGCGGACGACCTGTAACAACATCCACGAGATCAACCGCAACCTCGGCATCGAGGCCGCCCGCGAGGCCATCATCGAGGAGACGATGAACACCCTCGAGGAGCAGGGCCTGGACGACGTGAACGTCCGGCACCTGATGCTGGTCTCGGACATCATGACCAACCGCGGCACCATCGAGTCGATCGGCCGCCACGGCATCTCCGGCAACAAGGAGTCCGTCCTCGCGCGCGCGGCGTTCGAGGTCACGGTCAACCACCTGCTCGACGCCGCGATCCACGGCGAGATCGACGACCTCAACGGCGTCACGGAGAACGTCATCGTCGGCAAGCCGATCAAGCTCGGCACCGGCGACGTCAACCTCCGGATGGGCTCCTCGCCCGCTCGCACCGACGGCAAAGGCGCGGACTGAGATGACCGTCACGCTCTCGGACCGCGAACGCCAGTACATCGCCCTCTTCGAGGACGAGGTCGGGGTCACCATCCGGGACTGCGTCGTCGACGAGGCGTACGATCGCGTGCTGTTCGTCGTCAAGGCCGGCGAGATGGGTGCTGCGATCGGTCCGGGGGGCGCCAACGTCGAGCGCATCGAGGACCACGTCGGCCGCCCCATCGAGCTGATCGAGGACGCCGACACCGCCGCCGACTTCGTCGCCAACGCGCTGGCACCGGCAGCCGTCTACAACGTCACCATCAGCGAGAACGAGGACACCGTCGCCTACGTCGAGGTCGACCACGACGACACCGGCGTCGCCATCGGCAAGGACGGGCGCAACATCGAGGC
The DNA here is from genome assembly GCA_042217345.1 of Haloarculaceae archaeon. GTDB lineage: Archaea > Halobacteriota > Halobacteria > Halobacteriales > Haloarculaceae > Halorientalis. Next base: position 7,142 of record JBDGSW010000073.1, on the reverse strand, counting down.
CGCCCGCCTGCTCGCCGACCGGCACTTCGAGGTCGACGACGTGCAGCTGACCTAACGCTTTCTCACCCGGATTCGCCGTCGCCAGACCGCTCGCGAACAGTTCCGACGCGCAGCACTGACGGCCCCTGCGGGGGCCGAACAGCTGCGATCGATGGCTCCGGGCCGACAACGCGAACCTCGACACTCGTGTATCGCCGAGTCCCAGCCCCGTCCGTGGCTCGCCCACACGACGTGTTTCGCGATGGGCTTTTTCAACACTGGGCGAAACGCTGACACATGATCCGAAGCGATTGGTGGCGGACCGTCACCGGGAGATCGCGGGGGTACTGCGGTCGCTCCGGGCAGGTACTCCTGGCCGACGCCGTGGAACCGACGGGAGTCGACCATGAGTGAGGACGCCTCCCTCGAAGAGTCGCTCCTGATGCTGCTCGTTGGCACGATCTTCTGCCTGGCGTTCGTCGCCGGCGGGGTATTCCTGTACCAGCAACAGGAGGCGGCGATCCGCGGTGCCGAACAGACAAACGCGACGGTCCGCTCGTCTGGGAGCCACCTGGGAACCGACGACTGGGTCGTCGCCATCACCTACAACTTCACCGTCGACGGGCACACCTACGAGAGCGACAGCGTGTATCCGGGGCCCACCGGCCGAGAAATGTCGGCTTTCGATGCCGAGAAGATCGCCGATAGATATCCCGAGGGCGAGACGGTCACCGCCTACTACGATCCCGCCGACCCCTCGAACTCGTTTCTGATCAAAAAGCGCGATACGATGGCACCGATCGCGTTGATCGTCGTCGGTGGACTCTTGACACTGGGGTTCGGCAGTGCGCTGGTCAGATCCGTCCTGTCGTCGCCGCCGGAGTCGGTCTGACCGATCGAGCGGGCGGTGCACAGGCGATCACAACGCCCGCTGGCTGAGCGTCCGGGCGCCGGCCCGTTCCAGGAACACGACGAGGGTGTCCGTCGTTCGCGCCATCACGGTCACTTCTCGTAGGGGTGTCCACTCGGAGCGAACCTGCCCGTGACGCGCGAGTGCTAAACACTCGGCTCCCCTCGCCGTGGCCGCGCCATGGGAGCGACTGAGGGCGCTGGGCCGCTGTCCCGTGGGTCCGTCACAGTGGGACACACGGCGCGGTCCGAAAGAAGACGTTTAAGTGGTTCCGTCGGATATTCGTCGGTACTATGGCGAACGGCAAATACGCCGCGCGGAAGCTCAAGAAGGACCGCCAGCAGCACCGGTGGTCCGACTCGAAGTACGCGCGCCGAGAGCGGGGGCTTCGCGAGAAGTCCGACCCCCTGGAGGGCGCCCCCCAGGGACGCGGCATCGTGCTGGAGAAGACTGCGGTCGAGGCCAAACAGCCCAACTCTGCGGTCCGGAAGTGCGTCCGGGTCCAGCTCATCAAGAACGGCAAACAGGTGACTGCCTTCTGTCCGGGCGACGGCGCTATCTCCTTTATCGACGAACACGACGAGGTCACGATCGCGGGCATCGGCGGCGCGAAGGGTCGCGCGATGGGCGACCTCTCCGGAGTCAACTACAAGGTCGAGAAGGTCAACGGCGTGTCGCTGATCGAACTGGTTCGCGGGAACGCGGAGAAACCGGTGCGCTAACCATGTCGAGCGACGCACCCGAGCCGGACGCGCCTGCCGGCACCGACGACGAGAGCGCCGTCGCCCAGCTGTTCGGTCGCTGGGACGTGACCGACGTCGAGTACCGCGACCCCAGCACCGAGCGGTACATCACGATCACGCCCATCGGGCACACGATGGGCCGCCACGCGGCCAAGCAGTTCAAGAAAAGCGAGATCAGCATCGTCGAGCGGCTGATCAACCGCCTGATGCAGACCGAGGAGAACACCGGCAAAAAGCAGCAGGCCACGCGCCTGGTCCGCGAGGCCTTCGAGATCGTCCACGAGCGGACCGACGAGAACCCGGTGCAGATCCTCGTGCGCGCGGTCGAGAACAGCGCGCCCCGCGAGGAGACCGTCCGCCTGAAGTACGGTGGCATCTCCGTCCCGAAGGCCGTCGACGTTTCCCCGCAGCGCCGCGTCGACCAGGCGCTGAAGTTCCTCGCCGAGGGCGTCTACCGCGACTCCTTCAAGTCGCCCACCGACGCCGAGGCCGCACTGGCCGACCAGCTCATCGGCGCCGCGAACAACGACGTCCAGACCCACGCAGTCAACCAGAAAGAAGAGCAGGAACGCGTCGCCGCCGCCGCGCGGTAACGCCCGACGCTCACGATTCTCGTCTTTCTCCGCGATTTCGTCCCGACGAGTGACGTCTACTTGCGGTTTCCCGCCGACTCACTGGCTTCGCTCGTCGCGTCGTTTGCATCTCGGTGCGCGCCTGTTGCGTGTACGATCCCGACGACTGTAATAAGTGGCCGTCTATGACCGGGGCAATCCTCAGGGGCGTAAGCGTAGTTGATTTTACCTGTCGTGGTACAGTTAGACGAGTCGAGGGGGAATCTCCCGCTGTGGCAGAGCCACAGCAGTTCGCGGGCCGGCCTCGAGGGGAAGGCCCGGTGCGCGGACGGGACCCGTGGTGCCCACCGCCGGTGGGATGCTGGCACAGGCTCGCGGGAGCGGTCGGAGACGATCCGTCGGACCACGCCGTACCACAGAGAGTGAGAACACATGTACGACAAAGCAATCCTCGCGAAAAGCACTGGGGCGTCGCTCGGGGTCGTGGCCGTCGTCGGGATGCTCTTTTTGAGCACCGGCACGGCCTTCGCCATGCCCGTGTCGGGCATCGGCGGGTTCACCATTCAGGCCGACGAGATTCAGGGGAACAACATGATCATGTACCCCGGCGTCGGCGACGCCGAGAACATGGACCACTACCCGCAGGCAGTGGTCGAGCTGACCAAGACCAAGATCACGAACATGCGGCTGATGAAGACGTTCCATCTCGGCGACTACGGGATCCCCGGGCTGTCCGGGAATGCCCGGATCGTGATCACCGCGGGCAACGAATCGAACAAGGTCGTCTCGGACTCGATCCTGATGAAGACGCCGGCGCTGTCGGCCAACGAGGCCACGTTCAACGGCATGGTCATCGACGAGGACAACGTCACCAAGAGCGAATCGGGCCTGCGCAAGCTCATCACGCTGCGCGCTCCCGCGAGCCCGTCCAGTGAGGAACTGCAGGGCGGCACCCGCTCGATCAACCTGACCGGCGGCTCGAACCCCGGCATGGTGATGGAGAACGCGAACATCCGCGCGACCTACCTCGCGACGAACCAGATCACGCTGCCGAACATGGGGCTCGAGGTCCAGTACGACCCCGACGGCGACAACGTCTACGAGTACCAGTAGACCGCCGGCCGACACCGCTATTTTTTGTGCATCGACCGCATATCGCACGTCCAAAGTAGCATGTCCGTCAAAACAACACTGTGGGACGCGATCCCCGGGCCGATCACGCGGCGCATCGACGGCCGCATCACGCGGTTCAACGACTGGCGCGAGGTCCGGCCGTTCTGGGGCGGGGTCTTGCTCATGCTCGCCGGGGCGATCATCGGGTGGTTCCCGCTGCAGTTCACGACCGAACTTGCGTTCATCGGCGGCATCTCCACCGTCATCGGCCTGGTGTTCGCCGTGCTGGTGTTCCTGTCGGGGGCGTTCGTCCTGGCGCGGCCCGACATGTCGACTATCTTCGGCGTGATCGGCATCGCCATGTCGATCCTCTCGCTGATCGGCGCGCTCGGCGGGATGTTCGTCGGCATGTTCATCGGGATCGCCGGCGGCAACCTCTGTGTCGCCTGGCAGCCGCCAGCGGGCGAACGCGAGTCCGAGTCCGACGTTCCGGCCGACGAGGTCCAGTTCAGCTGGCAGGGCGACCAGTAACACGGTTCGTGGCGACCGCCGGGCCGACGTTTTCGACCGTCACCGATCGAGCAGCGTCAGGTGCGTCCGCGGCGGTTGCTGCACGGTAGTTGCGTGACCGTCTCGGATCGGATATGGGTGGGTGTCACATAATGGCCCGTCAATATCCGGGGAAAATTTGAGACTGGAACGTACACGTACGTATAGTAACAACAGCTACGCGAACGGCCGGGGAGGGGGACCGGGAACGCCCGGCGGGTAGCTGTTCAGCAAACAATGTACAATCGGAAACGCATCGCACGAGGGGCGGGCACTGCCGTCGCGGCGTGGGCGCTGGTCGGCCTGCTCGTCATGTCGACCGGGGTCGCGTACGCGGTGCCGCTGGCCGGCATCGGCGGGTTCACCATCTCGGCGGACCGGATCACGTCCGACAGCATGACGCTGTATCACGGCGTCGGCGATACGTCGGAGATCGACGCCTACCCGCAGGCGATGATCGAGCTGACCGACGCGAAGATGCTTGACATGCGCCTGGCGAAGACGTTCGACGTCAACGCGATTCCGGGGCTGTCGGGGACGGCCAAGCTCCGGATCGACACGGACGGCCAGACCGTCGGCGACGCGGTGCTCGTCAAATCGACGGCCATGTCCGCCCGCGGCGCGACGTTCAAGCAGTTCGCCATCGAGGAGCGCAACACGACGGACCCGCGGACGGCATTCACGATGCGCGCCGACGACGGGATCGTGATGCAGGACGCCGAGATCCGCGCGCACTACCTCGCGACCAACCACATCACGCTGTCGCACATGTCGCTGGTGGTGTGTTACAATCCGGACAACACCGACAACACCTACGAGTACGGTCCCTGCTGAAGGGGAAAGACAAAAGCCACTCCGAGAGAGAGATTCGTCGGCATGAGTGGCCGGTGGTCCGACGTGGGGACGTCGCTCGGGGCGTGGCTGGACGATCCGCGCGGGAAGTTCCGCGAGTGGCGCCAGCCCCGGCCGGTCGGCGGCGGCCTCCTGTTGCTGTTCTCGGGATTCCTCATCGCGTACGTCCCCGTCCACTACACGTCACAGTTGATGCTGGTCGGCGGCGCCTACACGGTCATCGGCATGCTCTTTGCGGTCCTCGTGGGCTTTTGCGGCCTCGCGGCGCTGGCGAAACCGGAGCTGTCGTCCATCTTCGGCGTCTTCGGCGCCGCGCTGGCGACGCTGTCGATCTTCGGCGCGCTCGGCGGGCTATTTGTCGGCACGCTGCTCGGAACTGTCGGCGGCGTGCTCTGTTACGCCTGGGAGCCGCCCGCTGGCTTCGAGTACGACGAGACCACGCTCGCGGAGGCCTCGGGGTTCATCTGGCAGGAGGCCGGCGGCTTCATCTGGCAGAACTCCCAGGGGTTCATCTGGCAGACCGAGGACAAAGGCAGCGACCGCGCGGCCGACGGCGACGACGAGTCGGGGTCGGACTTCGAGGGCGGCTTCGAGTTCTGACCCCGCGACGCAACCGTTATCCGCCCCCGCTTCGATGGGCCGTAGCATGGACGCGGCCGACTCTCGGCGCGCCAGCGCGCGCGAGGCCTGGGACCGCTTCGGACGGTGGCGGCGCCGCCGGCCGTTCTGGGGCGGGTCGCTGCTGGTCGTCGCGGCGCTGCTGATCGGGTACCTGCCGGCGGAGTACGGCCGCTTTCTCCTCTTCGCGACCGGTTCGTTCACCGGGACGGCGCTGTTGTTCGCCTCGCTGATCCTCGGCTGTGGGCTGCTGTCGCTGGCCGTCCCGCGACTGGCCTCGCTGCTGGGCCTGCTCGGGATGTTGCTGTCGACCGTCGCGCTGCTGGGCGCGCTCGGCGGATTCGTCGTCGGGACCGTCGTCGGCGGGGTGGGCGGGCTGCTCTGTTTCGCCTGGACGCCGCCCGAGGACGCGGTGGGAACGGACGCGGGGCCCGGTGACGACACCGAGGGCCGTGTGGGACGGTTCAGCTGGGAGCAGGAGTAGCGCGGACGGGCCGCCTGGCCGACGGAGCGTGGCGGCGTCGTAGGGCCTTAGTCGGCGGCCTGGTCGGCGCCGACGGCGTACTCGCGGGTGACGTCCACGAGTGCCTTGCGGTACTCGCTCTCGTCGGGGTCGTCCGCGAGCGTCCGGAAGCGACGCTTGAACCGCTCGAAGTGAATTCCGGGGGCGTCTTCGGCGGCCGCGTGGGCCAGGTCGTACAGCCGGTGGTCGGCGTCGACCAGACCGTGACGCTCGACCAGCGCCAGCGCGAAGGCGGCGTTGACGGCCGTGATCTCGGGGTCGGCCGCGGGCGTCCGGCGGGTCCAGGCGGCCGGGTCGACCGGGCGGTCCGCCAGCGCGGCCGCCAGCCCGGACTCCAAGAAGGCCACTAGCTTGTCCGCCGGCGCCACCGAGAGGGTGATGTCGTCGGCGTAGATGTCTTTCATGTGGTTGGCGATCTGATGGCAGTGGGTGAGCTTGCGCTGCTCGACGCTGCGGCCGGCCAGCGCGAGATAGAGGGCTTCCTCCGTGGACTGGGTGTGGGAGGGGTGGCCCTGCTCGTAGCGACGCATGTGCGAGAACTCGTGGAGGGCGAGCTCGCGAGCCATGGCGCTGGTGGCGGCCTGCCCGGAGATGTGGAGGTAGTGCTGCTCGTCGGTGTGGCCGGTCCAGGTCCGTTCGTCGGGGTCCTCGTGGACGTGGACCGACACGGGGCGTTCGAGGTCGTACTCGGTCTCGAAGAGATCGCGCGCCGAGAGAAACGGCTCGGTCGGCCCGACGCCCTGCACGCGTACGTCCATGTACGGCCAGGGTAGGGTCGCGACGAGTATCACTCTTGCGGGGGGTTCCCACGGTAGAGCGGCCGCAGCGACCCGGTCCCGGGCCGTCCGTGCCGACCGCGGTGGGCGCTCTCGCTGCGAACGGGGGCGTCCGAAGGCGAGGGTAGGTGAACTGCTCACACGGCGCTCTCTCGGCTCGTCGCGCCCTCGCGAGGCAAACCACTCAACTTTTGACCCTCCTTCCGATAGGGGGCTGTATAATGGGCCGACGCAAGAAGATCGTACAGGAGTGCGAGCGGCTGATGGACGAGCCGGAGAACATCCGGAACATCGCCATCGCCGCCCACGTCGACCACGGGAAGACGACGCTGACGGACAACCTGCTTGCAGGGGCGGGGATGATCTCCGACGAGACCGCCGGCGAGCAGCTGGCGATGGACACCGAGGAAGACGAACAGGAGCGCGGCATCACCATCGACGCCGCGAACGTTTCGATGACCCACGAGTACGAGGACACCAACCACCTCATCAACCTCATCGACACGC
>JBDGSW010000146.1:0-8449 GCA_042217345.1 Haloarculaceae archaeon | reverse complement strand
ATGATCCGCGTCGAGGACGCCGACGAGGCGCTGGGCTTCTGGACCCGGAAGTTCGACTACGAGGCGACCGGCCGCTGGGAGGCCGACACCTTCGCCAACTACTTCGTGAAACCCGCGGACGCCGCACCCGAGGAGATGTCGGTCGAACTCACTTACAACTACGACGGCCGGAGCTACGACGAGGGTGACGCCTGGGGCCACCTCTGCGTCCGCGTCGACGACCTCGAGGACGACTGGGACCGGCTCATGACCCGCGAGGCGCCGGACTACCGTGATCCCGCCTCCTGCGATAACATGTACGCGTTCACCACCGATCAGGACGGCCACGAGATCGAACTCATCGAGCGCGACCCCGACGCCGACTCGCTGTTCCCGTTCTGAGCGCCGGCGAGGCCGGGGTGGTCAGCCCCGTTCCTCGGAGGGCTGGACGACGACGAAGCCCTCGCCGGCGGGGAACTCCATCTGGAAGCGCTCGCCGGACTCCTGGCCGACCATGTCCGAGAGGCTACTGTTGACCGAGACGTCCGGCGAGGTACCGCTCCAGGCGACCGTCGCGCTCGGGTCGGTCGCGACCGGGGGCTCGAAGACCAGCGGGTCGCCGTGGGTCGTGATCGCGACCGATCCCGGGCCCTCGAGGAACACGTTCGTGAGGCCGCCGGCGAACGAGCCCGCGAGGCTGTCGATCGTCCGGATCTCGTAGGACAGCGCCTCCTCGAACGCCAGGACGTCCTCGCCGTTGACGGTGATGGACTCGCCCTCCTCGAGCGTGAGGACCTGGACCTTCTTCTCGCGGTCGGCGAGGTAGACGTGGCCCTGGCCCTCGATCGCCATGACGGGCGTGCCTTCGCCGGTCGCGGCCTGTTTGAGAAAGCCCGTGATGCCGCCCTCGGCGGAGGCCTTCCCGGTGAACGACAGGTCGCCGGTGTAGGCGACCATCGACCCCGCCTTCGCCAGGACCGTCCCGTCGACGGTCACGTCGAGGGTGTAGGCGTTCTCGCGCTGGAAGGACTCCTCGGAGTCGGTCTGTGCGTGTTCGGCTTTGAACTCGTCTACGTTCATGGGGACCACAGAGCCGCGTCAGGGGGCTCTACCCGCTGGTGGGATCGCCTCGGTAGAAGAACGTTCGGGTCGGACAGCCGCGGGGAGTCGGGCGCACGCCGGCGATCGGCGCGCGATTACCTCGCGTCGTCGACGAGGAGGTGTTCCTCGAGGTACGTCTGGAGTTCGGCGCCGACGTCGCCGAGGCGCTCGTCGTCGTCGAGGGTGATCCACCGCGAGCGGGCGCCGTCGATCGCCGCGACGATGAAGCGGGCCGTCCGCGTCGGGTCGACGTCGCGGAAGACGCCGGCCTCGATCCCCCGCTCGACGATCCCGGCCAGCAGCGCCGTGAGCTCGCGGTCGTTCTCCCGGAGCTGCTCGCGGTAGGCCTCGTTGTACGGCGCCTGCGAGCGCAGCTCGAGCATGGCCGTCTGGAAGTTCCGGTAGTCCTCCGGGCCGCCGACCAGGGTCTCGATCACCGTCGAGAGCTGCTCGGCCGGGTCGTCGCGCTCGTCGTCGAACGCGACCCGCTCGTTGAAGTTCTCCAGGAGGTACTCCAGGAAGGCGACGAGCAGCTCCTCTTTCGTGTCGTAGTAGTAGTGCAGCAGGGCCGTGCTCTTGCCGGCCTCCTCGGCGATGGCCTTCGTCGTCAATTCGGCGTACCCGTGCTCGCACAGCGCCCGGTAGGTGGCGTCCATGATCGCCGCGCGGGCTGACTCGTCGTCTGACTCCCCCATTCTAATTAAACGATTAGTCAGGGTCGGCCTTAGGGATTTCGATTCGGCCGCTCGGCGGGGCTATCTCCTCCGTTCGTCGCGTCTCGGAGTCGCGACGAGACCTTCCGGCGGGTTCGCCGGAACGGTGACAAGCGGTGCGGCGGCCCCGACGGGGCCGCCTCGACGGAGCGGTGATGACTCCGCCGAGGGTATGTGAGTATCTCGACAGGGACGGGCCGCCGGGACGAGGGCGCTCCTCTCAGCGATACGGAAGATCTGCGGTTCATCGGCCGCCGAGCCCACCAGAGCACTTAACCGAAAATGGTTCCAAACCCGGCCGAGTAGACGGTGCAGCCGCCGAGGCCACCTCGAACTGCAGGGAGTTCTCATGGACGGAGAAAAACATCAGAAACGTGACGGACGGTCGGGCAAAGTAGAGATCGACGACAAGCCGTACAGGCAACACGACGAGGAGCCAGTCGTCGCAGCCACCATCTGGCAGTCGCTCGACGAGTCGTCGACGTTCTGGTTCGTCGAGACCGACGTCGCCCGGCGTCGGCTCGAACCCGCCGGACACCTCCTCGGCCGGATCCCACCGGCTGTGGTGAGCGAACTCCGGGCGATCGGGTACGAGGTGGTGCACTGACTCGCGGTTGTGGCCCCGAAGACCCGACGCCGACAGTCCCGAAGGAGTACTACCGCATACGACTGTGGATCCCCTGTGTAACAGGGATATTTCTTGCCAGGGATATCCCGGGCGACACACAAGCGTCAACGCTTATGTACCGTCAGTGTATTTGAGTGCATAATGCGATACCGTACCCTGCTGGAACAGCCTATCGACGACTGGGACGACGGCCGCGGGGTCGTCCAGATCGTCAACCCGGAGGAAAGCGACGAGAACGAGCTGCGCTTCGCCTACTACACGGGCGGCGAGTACGTGAACCGGCCGCTGACCGTCGCGCCGGACGCCGAGGTGGCCGAGCGCGTCGCCGACGTGGTCCCGACGATGGCCAGCCTCGCCCGCACGTTCACGCCCGACGAGATCGAGGCGCTCGTCGCCGAGCTCGGGCCGGATCGCGTCCGGGAGCTGGCCGTCCTCGTCGACGAACTCGGGCGGAGTCGCCTGCTGGAGATCCTCGAGGACCGGTGATCGCCGCTCGCGGCACGAGTTCGTTACAGAGGTATGTACGTAAAGCAGGGGCGGGCCGGGTCAGGCGTAGGCGATGTTGAGTTCCAGTTCGTTGGCGGTGCCCAGCAGGCGGTCGGGGAGTTCGCGTTCGAACCAGTCGCCTTTCATGCGGTGGCTGGGGCCGGAGATCGACAGGGCGCCGACGACGCCGTGCTGTCTGGTCGTCAGCGGGACGCCGACGGCGTGCAGCCCCTCGATGTTCTCGGCGCGGTTGTACGCGTAGCCGCGCTCGCGGATCGCCGCGAGCTCCTCGACCATCGCCTCGCGGTCAGTGATCGTGTTCGGGGTCATCGCCGGGAGTCCCCACCGATCGATGATCGCCTCGACGCGCTCGTCGGGCAGGTGCGCCAGGATGCACTTGCCGGCGGAGGTGGTGTGGAGGTACATTCGCTTGCCCGCCTCGGAGTCGGTCTCGACGGCGTGGCTGCCTGACTCGCGGTAGAGGAAGGCCCCGCGGCCGTGTTCTTCGATGACGAACTGGGCGCGCTCGTCGGTCGCCGCGGCCAGTTCGGTGACCTTCTCGGCGGCCATGACGTACTCCGGGCGCCGCGTCCGCGAGTACTCGCCCAGGCGCAGGAACTTCGCGCCGACGTAGTAGACGTCGTCTTCCTTCGTCAGGTACCCCAGCTCGTGGAGCGTGGAGAGGTACCCGTGGACCGTGCTCTTTGCCAGCCCGAGCTCCTCGGCGAGGGCCGTCACCCGGCCCCCGTCGGCCTCCCGGACGGCCTCGATGACGGTCATCGCCCGCTCGACCGCTTTCACCGTCGTCCCCTGGGGATCGCGACTCTCCATGAGTGGTGCTACCATGGAGAATCGCATAAAGTTCGGGGATGCGGAACGCGACGCCTCGCCGGTCGGGGGCAAGTCCGCCCGCGCTCCCCGTCGTCGTCCGCCGACACGTCCGATCGACCCGCAATCGGCGATGTCGAACGCGACGGCCCCGTCGTCGCCGGCAAGCTCCGGGGCGCTCTCCGGCTCGTCCCGGCACGGCAGTCCCCCGCGACGCGTTCGCCATTCGCGAATCGGCAAGTACCGAGTTGAGGCGGCCCGAACGCCGACGGACGCGGCGTGCTCGGCCGCTGGCGTCGACGCCGGAGTCGCCTCGGATTCGCGACTCCGAAACGTAGCCAATCGCGTTGACAGTATCGGTGGGGTACCTGTGCCGTGGGGCGTGGGAACACTTTTCACGGCGGTCGGTCCAATCCAACGGTAGCGATGGCATCCATCGAGTCGGCCATGGACAGCGTTCCGTTATCCGAACAGCAGCGGCTCATCCGTACGAGCGTCCGCGAGCTCTGTGCGGAGTTCGACGACGCGTACTGGCGCGAACGCGATCGGACGGCGACGGTGCCCGAGGCGTTCATCGAGGCGCTTGCAGCGGACGGCTGGCTCGGGGCGCTCGTCCCCGAGGAGTACGGCGGGCCCGGGATGTCGACCGCGGAGGTCGTGGTGATGATGGAGGAGATCGGCCGGGCCGGCGGGTTCGCGGCGGCCCAATCGATCCACGGCGGGCTGTACAACGTCCCGCCGATCGTCAACTACGCCAGCGAGGACCTCAAAGACGACCTGCTCCCGAAACTGGCCGACGGCGAGGCGGCCGTCCAGTCGCTGGCGCTGACCGAACCCAACGCGGGTTCGGACTCGACGTCGATCGAGACGAGCGCCGAGCGCGACGGCGACGAGTACGTCGTCGACGGCCAGAAGATCTGGATCTCCCGCGTCGACATCACTGACTACCTGGTGGTGATGGCGCGGACGACGCCGAAGGACGAAGTGGAAAAGCGGACCGAGGGCATCTCGATGTTCCTGGTCGACGTCGAGGCGGTCAGCGAGCAGGGCACCTTCGAGAAGAAGGCCATCCCGAAGACCGCGGCCCGCTGTGTCCACTCCTACGAGCTGTGGTTCGAGGACATGCGCGTCCCCGCGGCCAACCTGATCGGCGAGGAGGGCGAGGGCTTCTACCAGCTGCTCGACGGTCTCAACGAGGAGCGCATCGTCATCGCCGCGGAGTGTCTGGGGCTGGGCGAGGCGGCGCTGATCGCCGGAACCGAGTACGCCAACGAGCGAGCGGTGTTCGACCGGAAGATCGGGTCGAACCAGGCGATCCAGCACCCGCTGGCCGACGCGTTCGCCGACCTCCAGGCGGCGAAACACGTCGTCTACAACGCCGCAGACCGGATCCACGACGTCGGCCGCTCGGAGGCGGGCGTCCAGGCCAACACGGCGAAGTACCTCGCCGCGGAGGCGGCGTTCCAGGCGGCCGACGTCGCCGTCCAGACCCACGGCGGCTTCGGCATCGCCCGCGAGTACGACGTCGAGCGCTACCTCCGGGAGGCCCGGCTCACCCGCCTCGTCCCGATCACCCAGCAGCTGGCGCTGAACTACCTCGGGTCCTCGGCCCTCGGGCTCCCGAAGTCCTACTGACCGGCCGTCACCGGTCGGCGCCGTCGCCACCAGCGCGCTGTCACGTCCGTCAGCCCCCAAAAAGAGTTATTGGTGGATGTGAACACGTGGCGGTATGGTCGAACGAGACCGGTACGACCACTACATCGACGGGGCGTTCGTCGAGTCGACGGGCGACGAGCGGACCGACGTCGAGTATCCCTACGACGGGACGGTCTGGGCGTCGATCCCCGAGGGGACCCCCGGGGACGTCGACCGCGCGGTCGATGCCGCCGAGCGGGCCTTCGAGGCCAGCGAGTGGCGGGGATTGCTCCCGAGCGAGCGGGCGAGCCACCTCGAGGCTGTCGCTGACGTCATCGACGAGCACGCCGACGAACTCGCCGAACTGGAGACGCGCCAGAACGGCAAGCTCATCCGGGAGATGAGCAGCCAGATGGCGGGGCTGGGCGACTGGTACCGCTACTACGCCGGGCAGTGTCGCACGCTCGAGGACCGCGTGATCCCCGTCGAGAACAAGGACGGCCAGATGTTCAACTACGTCGTCGAGGAGCCCCGGGGCGTCGTCGGCGCGATCACGCCCTGGAACTCGCCGCTCTTGCTGACGACGTTCAAGCTCGCGCCGGCCCTCGCAGCGGGGTGTACCTTCGTCCACAAGCCGAGCAGCTACACGCCGGTCAGCGCACTGCGGCTGGCCGAACTCCTCCACGAGGAGGCCGGCCTCCCCGCGGGCGTGTACAACGTCGTCACCGGCAGCGGCAGCGAGGTCGGCGACGCGCTCGTCAACCACGACACGGTGGCGAAGGTCGCGTTCACGGGCAGCACGGCCGTCGGCCGGCAGATCGGCGGAGCCGCCGGCGAGCGGCTCGTCCCCGCCTCCCTGGAGCTGGGCGGGAAGAGCCCGAACGTGATCTTCCCCGACGCGAACCTGGAGAACGCGATCAACGGGGTCATCAAGGGGATCTTCGCCGCGACGGGTCAGACGTGTCTGGCCGGCTCGCGCGTGTTCGTCCACGAGGCGGTCGCCGACGAGTTCGTCGAGCGCTTCACCGACCGCGCCCGCGACATCGAACTCGGCGACCCGCTCGACCCGGAGACGGAGATGGGACCGGTCGCCTTCCGCGAGCAGTGGGAGACCGACAGGGAGTACATCGAACTGGGCCTCTCGGAGGGCGCGACGCTGCAGTACGGCGGCGACCGGCCCGGGAACCTGCCGGGCGAGTGCTTCCTCGAGCCGACGATCCTCGTCGACGTCGACAACGACATGACCGTCGCCCAGGAGGAGATCTTCGGCCCGGTCGCCAGCGTGCTGACGTTCGCCAGCGAGGACGAGGTCGTCGACCTGGCCAACGACACGGAGTTCGGGTTGGCCGCCGGGATCTGGACCGAGGACATGCGCCGGGCCCACCGCGTGGCCGACGCGCTGGAGGCCGGAACCATCTGGGTCAACGAGTACCGCACGCTGTCGTACAACTCGCCGTTCGGCGGCTACAAGGACAGCGGGCTCGGCCGGGAGAACGGCGCCGAGGGCCTCGAGGAGTACCGCCAGACAAAAAGCGTCTGGATCGACCTCTCGGGGGAGGTCGCCGACCCGTTCAAGCTCGGGTGATCCGCCGGCGCGGGCCGCCCGGCCCGGTCACAGCAGCGCGGTGATCGTCCCGACGTCGGCGACGGTTCGCAGGTCGTCCAGGTGCTCGTAGACGGCGGCCGCGTCGACGTCGGTCGGCGCGCGGGCGGCGCACATGTCGAACTTCTCGCGGAGCTCGGCGTCCGACAGCGGGTCGTCGTGGGTACCCGGCGGATGGTCCTGGACGCGCTCGTGGCGCTGGCCGTCGTCCGTCTCGATCGTGACCGTCACGCCGTAGTCGTCGTACGCGCGGTCGGGATCGACCGCGAAGGCGACGCGCTCGCGCAGCCCCTGCACCTGAGAATCGTCCAGTGCGGCCGGGTCGAAGGCGGCGAGGTCGACGGTTCCCTCGGCGAGCGCGTAGCCCACCAGGTACGGCATCGAGAACTTCGCCTGCGTCGGCGACGCGGGATCGTCGTGGACGACGGCGTCGGCGGCGCCCTGCGAGGCGGTCACGCGGACGCGCTCGACGGCACCCGGATCGATCGCGGCCCCATCGCGGAGCCGTTCCGTCGCGTAGATCGCGGCATGGGTGTAGTAACAGCAGGCGTACTTCTTGACGTCGATTCCGTCGGTCGCGAGCGCCCACTGGTCGCCCAGCGTTGGCAGCGCCGAGCGGTCGGGGTCACCGTCGCCGCGGTAGAGGTCGAAAAACCCCCGCTCGCCGCCGATCGCGTCGGGGTCGGCGTCGACGCCCTCGGCGGCCAGCCGGGCGGCGGTCACGCCCGCGCGGGCGGCGTTGCCCGCGTGAACCGGCTTGGTCCCGGTCCCGAAGTTGCGCTTGAGGCCCGCCGGCAGCGACGCTGCAATGTTGAGTGCCGTCGCGACGGTTTCGGCGGGCAGGTCGAGCAGTTTCGCGACGGCCGCGGTCGCGCCGAAGGTGCCCAGCGTGGCGGTGGCGTGCCAGCCGCCCTCGTAGTGGCCCGGCGTGATCGGCGCGTCGAGGTAGGCCTGCGTCTCGAAGCCCGCGACGTAGGCGGTCAGGAGTTCGCGCCCCGACGCGCCCTCGCGGGCGCCCACCGCGAGCAGCGGGGCGACCATCGGCACGCTCGGGTGCCCGTCGGTCGCCGCCAGCGCGGTGTCGTCGAAGTCGAGCGCGTGCCCGGCCGTCGCGTTCGCGAACACCGCCTCGCCGAACGCCGACGACGCGGACTGCCCGACCAGTGCGACGTCGCCCGATTCCCGTTCGGTCAGTGCCATCGCGTTGGCGCCGGCGCCCTCGGCTGCGCCCGAAAGCGTGACGCCGATCGTGTCGACGAACGCGCGCTCGGCCGTCCGTCGTGCCGACTCCGGTACGTCCGCGAACGCGAGGTCCGCGACGAACGCCCCCAGCTCGGTCGCCGGCGGCGCCCGCCCTGCTGCAGATACCATGCGCCAACGGTCGGGCGACGCCTACTAATAGGTGCGTCCTCGGGGCGCCGCCCGGCAGTGTTCAGATAAGCTGGTTCCATGCGAATGCGAAG
This sequence comes from Haloarculaceae archaeon, assembly GCA_042217345.1. Lineage (GTDB taxonomy): Archaea > Halobacteriota > Halobacteria > Halobacteriales > Haloarculaceae > Halorientalis. The sequence goes on along the minus strand of JBDGSW010000146.1, from coordinate 13 downwards.
GTTTGGAGCCAAT
>JBDGSW010000176.1:0-8781 GCA_042217345.1 Haloarculaceae archaeon | reverse complement strand
GCGAGATCGACCGCATGGCCTCCGCGCTGGGCCTGCCCGAGAACGTCCGCGAGACCGCCTCGGTCATCTACCGCCGGGCCCTCGACGAAGACCTGCTGCCGGGCCGCTCCATCGAGGGCGTCGCGACCTCCTCGGTGTACGCCGCCGCGCGCCAGGCCGGGGTCCCGCGCAGCCTCGACGAGATCACCGAGGTCTCCCGCGTCGAGAAAAGCGAAATCGCCCGCACCTACCGCTACGTGGTTCGCGAGCTGGGCCTGGAGGTCCAGCCCGCCGACCCCGAGAGCTACGTCCCCCGGTTCGCCTCTGATCTGGGCCTCTCCGAGGAGGCCGAGCACCGCGCCCGCGAGCTGCTGCAGAACGCCAAGGAACAGGGCGTCCACTCCGGGAAGTCCCCGGTCGGACTGGCCGCCGCAGCCGTCTACGCCGCCGCACTGCTGACCAACGAGAAGACGACCCAGGCCGCCGTCTCGGAGGTCGCGGACATCAGCGAGGTCACCATCCGCAACCGCTACCACGAGCTGCTCGAGGCCGAGCAGGACGTCCCGGTGGCCTGACCCGTCGGGATCGCGACCGCCCGTCGACTGGCCGACTCGTTCTCGCGGCGACCACAAGAGTCGAAAGGGGGCCGCTCGTCACCCCGGCCATGGAGACCGACCACCGCGTCGTCGTCGGCGACGCCCGCGACATGGAATCGCTCGCCGACGACAGCGTCGACCTGGTCGTCACGTCGCCGCCGTACCCGCTCATCGAGCAGTGGGACGAGACGTTCGCCGGACTCGACCCGGCTATCGGCGACGCCCTCGCGGCGGGCGACGGCGAGTGCGCGTTCGCGCTGATGCACGACGTCCTCGACGCGGTGTGGGACGAGGTCGCCCGCGTCCTCGCTCCCGGCGGGATCGTCTGCGTCAACGTCGGCGACGCCACCCGCAAGGTCGACGGTGAGTTCCGCCTGTGGCCCAACCACGCCGAGATCTCGCGGCGACTGACCGACCGCGGACTGAGCGCCCTCCCCGGGATCGTCTGGCGGAAGGCCACCAACAGTCCGAACAAGTTCATGGGCTCGGGCATGCTGCCGCCCAACGCCTACCCCACGCTTGAACACGAACACGTCCTGGTCGTTCGCAACGGGGGCCCCCGATCCCTGCCGCCCGGCGACGACGCTCGCTACGAGAGCGCGTACTTCTGGGAGGAGCGCAACGAGTGGTTCTCCGACCAGTGGGAACTGGCCGGCGAGGACCAGACCCGCGGCGTCGTCGCGGAGACGCGCGAGCGCTCGGCTGCCTTCCCGCTCGAACTCCCCTTGCGCCTGATCCGGATGTTCTCGACGTACGGCGACCGCGTCCTCGATCCCTTCTGGGGGACGGGCACGACCGGCCTGGCGGCCCTTCTGGCCGGCCGAGACTCCGTCGGTTACGAGCTCGACGGCGGCTTCGTCGACGCCTTCGCCGACCGGCTCGACGGCATCGCCGAGCGCTCGCACGAACGCGCCCGCCAGCGGTTGGCCGCCCACCGCGAGTTCGTCGCCGACCGCCGCGAGGCCGGGAACCCACCCGCCTACGAGGCCGAGCACTACGACGTGGGCGTCGTGACGAAACAGGAGCGGCGCATCCGCCTGTACGCGGTGACCGGGGTCCAGGCGGCCGAGCCGGGCGCCGGGGTCGACGCCCGGTGGGTCGCCCGGTACGATCCCGTCGAGTGAGCGGCCGGTGGACAGGTTTTTACCGAAACTCCACGGAAGCGGTGACATGGACTTCGAGTCGTTCGTGCTCGCGGCCGCCACGGCCGACCTCGCCGACGAACCCGCCGCTCGCGAGGCCGCAGACGCCGTCGAGTTCCGCATGGACCTCGCCGCCGACCCGCTGGAGGCGCTCTCGGCGTACGACGGCGAGTTGCCCCTGATCGCGACCAACCGCGCCGCCTGGGAGGGCGGCGAGGCCGACGACGATCCGTCCCGTCTCGAGGCCCTCGCGGCCGCGGCCGAACACGACGCCGTCGCGGCCGTGGACGTCGAGCTCCGGTCGATTCGCGAGGGCCACGGCGCCGAGGCGGCCGACGCGGCTCGTGCGGCCGGCGCCGACGTGATCGTCTCGACGCACGACTTCGAGCGCACGCCCGAGCCCCCAGAGCTGCGGCGACTCCTCCAGCACGCCGCCGAGCACGGCGACGTCGGCAAGCTCGCGGTCACCGCCGAGTCGGTCGACGACGTGCTCGAACTGCTGGCGGCGACCCGGGCCGCGACGCGCGAGGGCGCGACCGTCGCGACGATGGCCATGGGCGAACCCGGCCGCCACTCCCGGGCGGTCGCGCCCGTCTACGGCTCGAAGATCGGCTACGCCCCCGTCGACCCGACCGAGGCGACCGCCCCCGGCCAGTACGATCTCGCGACGCTGCGCCGGCTCGTCGCGGACCTCTCGGGCCCACCGGCGCGACCCTGACGCGCGGCGGAGCTGTCCGACCCCTTTTATAACGGAAGGTTAACAACCGCGCGGGACCGACATCGGGACGTCGTGGCACGAACCGGATACAAGCGACCGTGGCTCGCGGCCGCGCTGGCGCTCGTCTATCCCGGCCTCGGCCACCTGTATCTCCGCGAGTGGATCCGCTCGCTGCTGTGGTTCGGCCTGATCGTGACGACCTCCGGCATGCTGATCCCGCCGGGGACGCTGCCCCAGACCGCGTCGCTGCAGTCCATTTCGGAGGTGTACGCGCAGATGCCCCTCGAGACCGAGCTGGCGCTGACGCTCGTGACAGTGCTGAGCGGCGTCGACGCCTACTGGACCGCCAGCCGCAACAACGAGCGCCGCCGGCGCGAGCGGACCGGCACCCGCTGTCCCGAGTGCGGCCGGGAAGTCGACGCCGACCTGGCGTTCTGTCACTGGTGCACCGCGGAGCTCGACCGGCCCGCCGAGGCCGACGCGGACAGCCCCGACGCCTAGAAGGGGAACTGCCGGGGCTCGCGCTGGACCGAGATCCACTTCAGTTCCGTCAGCTCGTCGACGATCGCGTCGCCGTGGAAGCGGCCGATGCCCGAGGCTTTCATCCCGCCGAACGGCACGTTCGGCTCCTCGTTGATCGGCTGGTCGTTGACGTGGACCATCCCCGCGTCGATGGCGTCGGCGACCGACTCGGCGCGGTTGCGATCGCCCGAGAACACCGACGCCGCCAGCCCGTACTCGGTGGCGTTGGCCAGCTCGATCGCCTCTTCCTCGTCGGCCACCGGGATGATCGGCGCGACCGGGCCGAAGTGCTCGTTGCACGCCGCTGTCATGTCGTTGGTGACGTCCGACAGCACCGTCGGCTCGACGACCAGCCCGTCGTGGCCGCCGCCGGTCTCCAGGGTCGCCCCCGCGTCGACCGTCTCCTCGACGTACTGGATGATCTGGTCGCGCTGTGACTCGTTGATTATCGGCCCGACGATCGTGCTCGGGTCGTGGGCGCTGCCGGTGGGGATCATCTCGGCGGTCTCGGTCATGCCGGCGACGAATTCGTCGTAGACGTCCTCGTGGACGAGGTGGCGGTTGATCGAGATGCACACCTGCCCCTGGTGGGAGAAGGTGCCGAACGCGCTGGCCGAGACGGCGTTGTCGAGGTCGGCATCGTCGAGGACGACGTTCGGGCCGTTCCCGCCCAATTCCATCGCCGGGAACGCCAGCGAGTCGACGGCCTGTTTCGCCACCTGCTTGCCGACCTGCGTCGATCCGGTGAAGGCCACCACGTCGACGTCGGGGTGGCCGGCGACCGCGTCGCCGATCTCCGAACCGCGGCCGGTGACGACGTTGACCAGCCCGGACGGCGCGCCCGCGAGCTCGAACAGCTTCGCGATGGCCAGCCCGCTGGTGACCGGCGTCTCCGAGGCCGGCTTGATCACGACGCCGTTGCCCAGCGCGACCGCCGGCGCGACCGCGCGCATCGAGAGGTGCAGCGGGAAGTTCCACGGCGGGATCACCGCCACGACGCCCGCCGGCTCGCGCTTGACCAGGTTCTCTTTGCCCTGGATCGTCGAGTCGCGGACGTCGCCGTCGGCCCGCGAGGGGAACGTCGCCGCCTCCGCCAGGTCGCCCTCGACGGTCTGGAGCTCGACGTTGGCCTTGATCTGGGCACTGCCGGACTCGGTCACTAGCAGTTCCGTCAGTTCCTCTTCGTACTCGTCGAGCAGCGCGAGGACGCGCTGGACCAGCTCGGCGCGCTGCATCGGATCTCTGTCCTCCCAGCGCTCCTGGGCGCGTTTGGCGGCCGCGTAGGCCGCGTCGACGTCGGCTTCGGTCCCCGCCGGGACGCGCGTCCACGCTTCGCGGGTGGAGGGATCGGTCACCGAGATGGTCTCGCGGTCGCCCGGCGCGAGCCAGTCGCCGTCGACGTACAGTCGGTTCCACTCGCCGTCGACCGAGAGGTCGGGCGTCGACCCCTCGGCTGTCGTGCTCTCGGCCATCAACCACCATTCATTGCGCCGTGGCAATAACTGGCGGGTTTCGAAACCAGAAGTGCTTACTCAAACCGCGAACGCTCCGCGAGCGAGTGCGGCCGCTCGGGGCGAAAGCGACCAGGAATCGCGACGATCCGGGAAAGCGAGCGGCGGCGTTACTTCTCGATGATGCTCTCCTCGACGGCCTCGCCGAAGTGACGGGCCGTGTCCTCGTAGTAGACCTTCACTTCGTCCCCGGCTTCGAGGTCCGTGACGGCCTTGCGTCCGTCGGGCGTGGCGACCTTGATGGTCTCGGCGTTCTGCAGCAGCGTCTCGATGCGGTCGCCGCCCGCCGTTTCGGCCTGGATCCGGAACATCGGCCGCTTTTCGATCTTCACGCGGCCGACGATCGCTTCCCTGGTTGTCCCGTCGAGGTCGACGACCTGGACCTCGTCGCCGCTCTGCAGTTCCGAGAGGTACTTGGTGCCGCCGCCGGGCGTGCGGACGTAGGCGTGGACGGCGCCGGCGTTGACCCGAAACGGCCGGGAGGCGACGTACGGCGACTCGGCGGTCTCGGCGTGGACGAAAAACAGGCCTCGGGCCATCGAGCCGACGAGCATGCCCTCGTCGTGGTCCATGAGGTTGCCCGTGTCGACGCAGACGCGGTCGGCCGAGCCCGTCTGCTCGATGGCGGTGACTTCGGCCCACTGCAGGTCGACGCTCTCGCGCTGGGCCTCGTCGCGTACCTCCACCGTGCGGCGGATCTCGTCGGGGTCGTCCGTGTCCAGCAGGACGCCGTCGGCGCCGAGTTCGAGCGTCTCGAAGGCCGTCCGGGCCTCCTCTGCGGTCTGGACGCCCGCGATCAGGTCGGTCTCCTCGCCGATGCGGGCGATGAGGTTCTCGAGGGGGATGATCTGCCAGTCCTCGCCGACGACGAGGGTGTACTCGGCCTCGGTCGCGACTTCCTCGGCGAAGGCCTCGTAGCCCTCGTCGAAGATGCGGACGTACCCGCCCTGCGGGCGGCCGCCGTTGGCGCGCAGCGTCGAGAGGTCGGCCGAGCCCGAAAAGTCCGCGGGGAGGTCGACGGTGCCGTCGCCCTCGCCGTCCTTGCCGACGACGACGGCGTCGGCGTCGACGCTGTCGGCCTCGGCGTCCATCACGTGGACGTCGCCGGCCGAGAAGGCGGCAACCTGCACCTGGCCGAGCTCGCGGACCCGCTCGACGTCGTCCTCGTCGACGAGCACCAAGTCGACGCCGGCCTCCAGGCCCGCAGTGATCCGGCGCTTGCGAGCCTCCCAGTCGCCGACTTCGTCGTCTGCCTTCAACCAGACGGAGCGTGTCATGTGTGCTCGCTCGCAGCCGCCCGCCATGAACATGGCGGATCCCCCCGAACCTTGCGCCCGCCTACATGAACATCCGGTCCTCGGGGTAGTCGCGGCTCCCGATCGGCTGGTCGCCGTCGGCCATCGACTGCATCCGCTCGGAGAGTTCGGTGTAGTACTGGCGCAGCTCCTCGGCCTGGCGCTCCAGCTCCGCGCGGTCGACCGCCAGCCCGTACGTGCGCTGCAATCCGTCGAGCAGCAACAGCGCCGCCTGCAGATCCGGTCCCGGGGGGTGGCTCGGGGTGACGAACGTGCCGACCGGCACGCCGTCGGCCTCCAGCCCGCGCAGGACGAGCTCGCCCGCGACCCCGTCGAGGAACCCGCCGGTCAGCGGCTCGACGTCGACGCCGTCGAGGCGCGCCTCGGCGTAGGCGTCGGTCGCCGTCACGTACACCTCGTGGTTGTCCGGCCCGTGAGGGAACGGGATGCCGTGGAGCAGGGCGATCTCCGAGAGGCCGGTCTCGGCGTGCCACGAGAGCACGCCGTTGGCGAACGCCTCGGCGGCCCACACCGGCACGAACAGCTCACAGACCAGCACTGTCAGGTTCGCGTCACCGTGGGCGTACAAGCGCATGGGCTGGCGGGCACGGCCGTTCTCGAACGGCGCGATCGCGGGAAACTCCGTGGCGGTGACGTGGCCGATCGACTCGAACTCCAGGTGCTTGACGAGGTAATCGGACGCCGAGAGGCCGGCCATCCCGGGCATCGCCAGCCCGACGACGAGCGCGTCACCGGTCGCCGCGCCGGGGTCGGCTCGCACCGTAAACTGCGTCGCTTCGGGCATCGTGGCCGAGGCTACCACGGACAGTGCCAAAGAGGTCGGGGCTCGTCTCCAGGTCGCGAGAAAGCGTCAGACCTCGACGGCGAGGCCGGCCTCGCGGGCGGCCTGCTCGGCGCCGGCGTCGTCGTGGACGACCGCCGAGACGGCCTGCGTGATCGCCTCGGGGTCCTCGTGCTGGAAGATCGACCGGCCCATCGAGACGCCCGCGGCGCCGGCGTCCATCGCCCCGCGGACCATCTCCAGGGTCTCGACGTCGGTGCCGCGCGATCCGCCGGCGATGACAACCGGCAGGCGCGTCGACTCGACGACGTGCTCGAAAGTCTCTGGCGTCCCGCTGTAGGAGGTCTTGACCACGTCGGCGCCCAGCTCCTCGCCCAGGCGCACGGCGTGGCCGAGCGCCTCGGCGAAGGCCGCGGGGTCCTCGCTGTCGATGTCGGGCCCGCGCGCGTAGGTCATCGCCAGGACGGGCATCCCGAAGCGGTCGGCCGCGGTGGTGACCTCGGCGAGGTCGGCGATCTGCTCGCGCTCGTAGTTGCTGCCGACGTTGATGTGGAACGAGACCGCGTCGGCGCCGACGCGGACGGCGTCCTCGACCGTGCCGGTGCGGCGCTTGTCGTTCTCGTCGGGGCCGATCACCGTCGACCCGTTGAGGTGGACGACGTAGCCCGCGCCGTTGAGGTTGCCGTGGACGCGCGGGGCGATGCCCTTCTGTGTGAGGATGCTATCGGCGCCCCCACGTGTGATCGCGTCGATGGTCGATTCGATGTCTTTCAGGCCGTCGACTGCACCCAGCGTGAGGCCGTGGTCCATGGGGACGACGAGGTAGCGCCCCCCTGTACCCAGCCGGGCCAGCCGCGCGTCTTTCCCGGTACTCATGGTATGGAATTCTGTAGCAAGTGACGGTTATGTTCCTTCCGGTCGCGCCTCGCCCGCTGCCCCCGCCAGCGCGCCCTCCTTCAGTTCGCGAGCCTTCGCCTCGAGTCGGTCGGCGACCGCCGCGGCCGGCTCGTCGTTCTCGGCACCCTCGGCCACGATGTCGACCAGCGCCGACCCGACGATGATCGCGTCCGCGCCGCCGGCGACGATCCGTTCGGCGTGCTCGCCGGTCGTGATCCCGAATCCGACGGCCTTGGGGACGTCCCAGTCGGCCAGTCGGGCGAGGCTGGCGTCGGTCTGGTCGCTGACGTCCTCGCGCGCGCCGGTCGTCCCCAGCCGCGCCTGGACGTAGACGTACCCCGAGACCTGCGACATGATCCGCTCAAGGCGCTCGCCCTCGGTCGTCGGCGCGACGATGAACACCAGATCCAGGTCGTGGGCGTCGCAGGCCGCCCGCAGCGGGTCGGCCTCCTCGGCCGGCAGGTCCGGGACCACGAACCCCGTCAGGCCCACCTCGGCGGCGCGCTCGACGAACGACTCGGGGCCGTCGCTGTCGCCGTAGTGGTAGACGAGGTTGTAGTAGGTCATGCAGACCAGCGGGACCTCGACCTCCAGGTCCGCGACGAACTCGAAGAACCGCTCGGGCGTCATCCCGGCCTCGAGCGAGCGGACGACGGCGTTCTGGATCGTCGGCCCCTCCGCGATCGGCTCGGAGAACGGCAGGCCCAGTTCGATCACGTCAGCACCGCCGCGCTCGAGGGCCTCGGCGTACCGTAGCGACGACTCGTAGTCCGGGTCGCCCGCGGCGAGGTACGGGACGAACGCGGGTTCGTCCCGCTCGAAGACGGCCGCCAGTTCGGGGTTGTTCGCCACCGTCAGCTCCCTCCCTGGTCTCGCGGCTCGCTACGCTCACCGCTCGACTGTTTCGAGGCGCTTCGCGCCTCGCTGAACACGGACATGTCGACGTCGACGTCGAGGTCGCGCTGCTCGGTCTCCTCGACGACGGTCTCGAGGTCCTTGTCGCCCCGGCCGGAGACGTTGACGACGATCACGTCGCCCAGTTCCGCGTGGGCCTCGTGGAGGTACCCGAGCGCGTGGGCCGACTCCAGCGCCGGGATGATCCCCTCCTCCCGGGAGAGGCGGTGGAACGCCTCCAGGGCGGCGTCGTCGCCGACGTTCGCCGCCGTGACGCGGCCCTCGTCGACGAGGTTGGCCAGCTCGGGGCCGACGCCGGCGTAGTCCAGGCCCGCAGAGACGCTGTGCGATTCCATGATCTGGCCGTGGCTGTCCTGCAGGAGCTTCGTGCGCGCGCCGTGGAGGACGCCCTCCTCGCCGGTCGA
>JBDGSW010000042.1:0-8804 GCA_042217345.1 Haloarculaceae archaeon | reverse complement strand
CGCAGTAGGGACAGCGCACGCCGCCGTACTCGTCGAGTTCGACGTCGCGCTTGCAGCGCGAGCACTTGTAGCTCATCGTTACTCCTCGTCCTCGGCGAGGGCCGCGCGGATCGACCGGCGCACGGTCTTGCCGCCGGGCGTCTGGGGGCGGTACGTGCCGCCGGCGAACGCGTAGCCGCAGTTGCCGCACTCCCAGATGCCGGTGCCCTGGCGCTCGACGCGGTCTTTGCCGCACTCGGGGCACTCGTGGTCGTCGTGCATGTCCGCCTCGATGTCCGCGACGCGGCGGCGGGCGACGCGCCCGTATCGGGCGCCGAAGCGACCCGCGCTCCCCGTCCGGGTGTCTCTGGCCATGGTACCATACGTTCGACGTACCGCGTTCATAAACCCTGCGAGTTGGCACGCCGGCGGCGGTGCGATCGCGCCGGCGGTCACTCCTGCAGGTCTGCGTCGGCGAGCGCGTCGTTGAGGTCCGCGCGCACCGCCTCGCCGAGCTCGCGGTCGCCCGCGGTCGTGACGACGCGGTTCTCCTGGACGCTGGAGCCGTCACGGATCAGCAAGCGGACGTTCCCGTTTCCGTCGGCTCGCGTCGCTTTCGCGCGGACGCCCCCGCGCGAGCCCGACCCGCCCGCGTCGATCGGTCCGGGGACGATCTTCTTGACGTGGGGGTGGGCCGCGACCGCCTCGATCGCGCGCCGGCCCGCGCGCTCGCCGATCAGCGTCGTGTGCGACCCGCCAAGCTTCTCGGCCGTCGAGGCCTCGACCACCTCCAGGCTGGGCCGCCCCCGGCGCTCGATCACCGCGGTCACCGGGTCCTCGCCCGCGATCCGGAAGAACTCGTAGTGCAACTGTGCGCGGACGGCCGCCAGGATCTCGCGGTCGCCGGTCGCGTACACCTCCTCGGGGCGCTTGCGGCGGACCTCGTCGGCGATCAGCCCCGCGAAGTTGCGGCGCTCGATCACGTCGCGCTCACCGTCGGCGTCCTCGGGCGTCGTCGTCATCGTCCGCGCGCCGAGGATCTCGTCGTCCCACAGCGTCGTGACGGTCGCCCGGTCGCGCGCGAGGTCGAGCACCACTGCGTCGGCGTTGGCCGATCGACAGACCAGGCAGTAATCGCCCGGGCGGTCGAGCGGGGACGCACACTGCCGACACTCCACGTCGGAGGCGTGGACCGTCGCGCTGATAAGCCAGACGGTTCACCCGGACGACCCGCTGCCGACCAGCGGGCCGCGGCTACCCGAGGTCGTCGGGGTCGGCCTTCAGGTACTCGCGCAGCAGGACGGTCGCGTAGCTGCCCTTCGGCAGCCGGAACGCGAACGTCGGCGGGTCGCGCTCGACCGTGAGTGCCGTCTGCACCTGGATCGCCCGGCGCGTCCCCGTCGAGTGGAACTCCCCGGGCAGGTCGAAGTCGCCGGGGTCGATCCCGGCGTCTTCCAGCACCGCGCGCTCGATCTCGCCCGGCTCGCCGTCGCCCAGTTCCGTCTCGGTGCCCACCAGCGGCGCGGTGACGAACGCCCGTCCCCGCTCGCAGTGGCGGGCGACCGTCTCGACTCTGTTCTCGTCGACGCGCTGCAGGCGATCGGTGTCTGGCAGGGGCAGGTCGTCGGGGGCGTCGCGGTCGGCGAAACAGACCACGTCGCCCGCGACCGGCCGATCGAACGGCAGGCCCCGCTCCAGGCGCTCCGAGAGCATCCGGTTGAACAGGGACGACTGGGCGGCGTTGACGACGAGCTGCTGGAGGTTCGTCGGCATGGTCTCCAGCGCCGCGCGGAAATCCGCGGGCGTCTCGGCGTCCCGTTCGGCGAGCTCCTGGCACATCGCGCGCTCGTAGCCCAGCCACTTCGGGAACCGATCGAGCGCGCCCTGCCAGTCGCGCGTCTCCTCGGCGTAGGCCCGGGCCGCGCGGGTGTCCTCGGGCTCGCGCTCGTGGGGGTTGCCGACGTACTGGAGGACGGCCCCCTCCCAGTCGCCGCGGACGACGGCCAGGCCGACCTCGTGGGTGACCGGCCGCTTGCTGCCGAAGCGCTGCTGGCCGAAGTAGTTCGGGACCGCGACCGGCGCGTCCGCGTCGTCGGGCTCGCCGCCCGCGAACGCGCGGAGATCGGCCGTGATCTCGTCGATCCGCTCGGGGCCGTCGGCGTCGCGGACGGTCACGGCGAATGCGTTGCCCGCCAGGTCGCCGAACAGGATGGGCCGGCCGGTCCGGCCCAGGACCTCGATGTCGGCGTCCGAGAGCTCGACCGCAGCCACGGCGTCGGGGTCGGCGTCCGCGACCGAGAACAGCTGGGTCGTGATCGCGCGCTTGTCCTTGGTCCCGGCCCAGGAGACCCGCTCGCGGCTGGCGCCCAGGGCGTTCGAGAGCGCGCTCGCGAAGTCGTTGGTGTCCCAGCCCGACAGCGTCGCCCGAACGAGGACGTGCGGGTACGCCCCGGGATCGGCGTCGACCGGTTCGGGCTCGAAGGCCTCGAGTTCGGTGACGCGGAAGTCCGCGGGCTCGGCGCGCAGCCGGCCGCCGATCCCGTCGGCGTCGCTGACGTAGTAGTCCAGCCCGACGGCGCGTTCGATCTGGTGTGCCGCCCGCATCAGTACAGCGAGAGGTCGCCGGTCACGCGATCGACCGCCTCGTCGTCGCCGGGGCCGACCGCCAGCGCGGTGACGGTCCCGGGCTCGAGCTGGGTGTGGCCGGCGTCGCGGACGACGGCGTTGGGCAGGCCTTCCCGCTCGGCGGCGTCGGCCAGCTCGAACAGCTGCCGTTCGCTCTCGCCTTTCAGGACCACTTTCTTCTGGCCCTCGCCCTTCCAGGCGCGGCGCGTCTTCGCGTCGGTGTCCTCGTAGGCCGACAAGGAGGCGTGGGCGACCTGGGCGGCCAGTTTCCCCTGGCCCATCCCGAGGTCGCTGCGGGCGACGATTGCCTGTTTCATACGCACCGAGAGCGGGCGGGCGACCATAGGTCTGGCTCTCGGCGGGGACACCGACCGACGGACCGTCGGGGCCCGCCAGGAGCGCCTCGTTCCGACGCTTCGACGTTCGAAGTATATTACTATATTTTTCGAAGTAATTGCTCAGCGGCTGAGGTGGTGGCGTGCGGCGGTGGGCAGCGGAAGCGACGAGGGTGAGCGACGAGTCGAGGCGGGCGACCGGACCGCGGGTGCCAGTCGGGAAGCTTTTAGCCCGATGGCCTCGCTGGTGGGGACATGATCCTCTCGGACGCGGACATCCTGGATCGCCTGGAGGGGGGCGACCTGGTGATCGACCCCCTCGACGATCCGGACATCCAGATCCAGCCGGCCAGCGTCGACCTGCGTCTGGGCCGGGAGTTCCTCGAGTTCCAGCACGCGAACATCCCCTGCATCCACCCCAACAGCGAGCAGGAGGTCGCCGAGTACGTCGACGAGACCGTCGTCGAGCCCGACGGCGAGTTCATCCTCCACCCCGGGGACTTCGTGCTCGGGACGACCGTCGAACGCGTCGCGATCCCGGCGGACCTCATCGCCCACGTCGAGGGCCGCTCCTCGCTCGGTCGGCTGGCCGTCGTCGTCCACGCGTCGCTCCCGTACGACGAGGAGGTCTTCCTCTGGACGCCCGAGGAAGGACTGGGGTTCTACGAGATCGGAGAGATCGTCGAGAACGAGCGCGAAGCGCGGGCGGTGTCGTTCGATCCGAAGACGCTCTCGGTGAGCACGCATCGCGTGACCGACCACATCACGAATCCGACCAAGCGGATCTACCGGGTCGAACTCGATTCGGGTCGTGAGGTCCACGTCACGCAGGACCACAACCTGTTCACGTTGACCGACGACGGCGGTGTATCCAGGATCCCGAGCGAGGAAGCCGAGGGCGCACACGTGATGGTCCCGGGGACGCTGCCGTCCTCACCGACTGAACGGCGGACGGTGGACCTGGTCGACCTCCTCGATCCGGACGAGACGACCGTCTTCGCTGCCGATGGCTTCGGTACGGTCGACTGGAGCCGAGTGCCGCGCGGGTCCCACGAGCACTACCGGAACCGCGGGAGTGCACCGATGAGCGCGCTCGGCCGGCCCGCAATTCCGGACGACGCGACTGTCTCGTTCAAGCAGAGCGATACCCACCTCCCGCGCCACCTCGAACTCGACGCGGAGTTCGGCTGGGTGCTGGGGTTCTACATCGCTGAGGGGTTCGCTCGGCGCAAACAGATACAGGTCGGCAACACGAACGACGAATACCTCGAGCGATTCGCCGCGTTCTTCGAGGAGCACGGTGCGAGCCTCTCGTGGGACGACGGACACGTTCGGAGACTCACCGTCTGTTCGGCGCTCTGGTCGAGGGTATTCCGCGAGCTCGCCGGCTCGGGCGAAGAGAAGAACGTCCCCGCACAGGCGTTCGAATGGCCGACCGAAGTACTCGAGGGGATGCTCGACGGGCTCATCGACGGCGACGGCCACGAGCGCGAGCACAGACGGACATTCTACACGGCCAACGAGGCCCTGGCAGATAGGGTCACGTACCTCGCCACCCGACTCGGAAAGCTCACCGCCGTGTACAGCCGCGAGCGCGAACAACACATACCCATGAGCGACGTCGACTGGGAGGGTGAGATGTGGGCAGTCGACGTCTCCGCCGAACGACACAAGCGGGGGCAATACGTCCCGACCCCGGGGCACCTCCTCCGGGAGTACCGTACTGAGGCCGGGATGACCATGGCCGAGGCAGCCGAGGCGATGGGATACGCGTCGAAGTCGAGCATCTCTAACGTCGAAAACCAGGAGTACGACACTGTCAAACGGGAGACGTTGCGACGGTTCCGCGACGCGTACGGTAACGCAGGCGTCGAGACGACCCGCCTCGACCAGCTCCTGGACGCGAACGTTCGGTTCGAGGAGGTCGTCGCGGTGGAGAAAACAGACCGCGTGGAACCGACCTACGATCTCGAAGTCCAACCGGGGGGCCGGACGATCGAGAACTTCATCGGTGGTCGTGGCGGCGTCTTCCTCTCGAACACCGCCGGCCTCTGCGACCCCGGGTACGAGGGCCAGATCACCCTCGAACTGTCGAACCTCGGGACCGCTCCCGTGGCGCTGACGCCGGGCATGCGCATCTCGCAACTGACGTTCACCGAGCTGTCGACGCCCGCCGAGCGACCGTACGGCGCCGAACGCGGCTCGAAGTACCAGGGACAGACGGGGCCGCAGGCGTCGAAGATCCAGGGAGACCGCGAGTTCGGTGGTGACCAGTGAGCACCGGAATCGACAGATTCCGTGTGCGAACCGCGCCAGCGAACGAGTGAGTTCGGTGGTGACCAGTGAGCGCCGCCGTCACAGGCGGCGTGGGTGAACCGCGCCGGCGGCGGTAGCGACCGACCCTAGTTCTGCGACGTTCGACCGCCAGCAGCGCGCCGAGCAACAATCCCAGGGCCCCGACGAGGACGCTGAAGCCCCCGCGAGCGACCGTGCGGGCGGCCGCGTCGGCGCCCACCAGCAGACAGCGCACCAGCGCGGCGACGAGCGTCCCCCTCGCGTCCGATATCGCGACCACGTCTACGGGTACCCCGCGCCCGGTTTCCACGCCCCCGTGGTAATTTCTGTGACACGATCGATTCGGTCATACTTACCACTAGTTCCATGTGATTTACTCGCGTATTGGAGAGGAACCCCTCGGAATCGCGAGCGGAACGTCGCGACGGGGCTGCCTGCGGGGATCCCCGGTCCTTATGCCGGCCGGTGGACTACTGTCGCCAGCATGAGATTCGTCGAGGAGGTAGTCGTCGAGGAGTTCCTCCCGACGTTCCGGTCGATGCTTGCCGAGGAACTCCGCGAGCGGGGGCTCACCCAGAGCGAGGTGGCGGAGCTACTGGGGATCAGCCAGAGCGCGGTCTCGAAGTACGTCCACGGGGAGGTCGCGCGCAACGAGCGGCTGCTGGACGACGAGCGCCTCCGCGACCTCGTCGAGCGCCTGGGCGAAGGGCTCACCTCGGGCGCGATGACGCCCACGCAGGCGCTGGTCGAGACAGAGGTCGTGATCCGCCAGCTCGAACAGGGCGACGTCCTCGCCCAGCTCCACCAGGAGGCGGTCCCGGAGCTCGCCGAATACGGGGCGTTCGACGTCCACGACCCCGACAGCGACGTCCGCGTCGCCGAACAGGCGCTGGCGTCGGTCCGCCGCGGACTGGCGATCGTCCGCAACACCACGAACTTCGCGCGGTACATCCCGGCCGTCGGGACGAACCTCGTCGAGTGCCTCCCCGACGCCGCCGGTATCGAGGACGTCGTCGCGGTCCCCGGTCGGATCATCGACCTCAAGGGCCGCCCCGAGATCCCGGCCGAACCGGAGTTCGGCGCCAGCGAGTACGTCGCGACCGTCCTGTTGACCGCCCGCGAGCACGGCAGCGACGCGCGCGCCGCTGTCAACGTCCGCTACGACCAGTCGCTCGTCGAGGGCCTGGAGGCGGCCGGTCACCTCGCCGTCGAGTTCGACGCCGACGCCGGCGTCGAGGCGGGCCTGGCCGCGGCCCTGGAGGCCGAACCGGACGCGACCGTCGTCTACCAGACCGGCGGCTTCGGCATCGAGCCGGTCGTCTACCTCCTCGGTCCGGACGCGCCCACCGTCGCCGAGACCCTCCGCGAGCACGTCTGATGGACGCCACCGACGCCGTCCGCACCTTCTACGACCGCTGGGCTCGCCTCTACGACGTCCTTGCGACCGCGCCCGGCGTCGCCGCCTGGCGCCGCGCGACGGTCGACGCGCTCGCGCTCGAAACGGGCGATACCGTCCTCGAGATGGGCTGTGGGACGGGCGCGAACCTCCCGCACCTCCGCGAGCGCGTCGGCCCGACCGGGACCGTCCTCGGCGTCGACCTCTCGGCGGGCGTCCTCGACCGGGCCCGCGGGCGAATCGATCGCGCCGGCTGGGCGAACGTCCACGTCTGCCGGGCCGACGCCACCGCCCCGCCGATCGCCGCCCCCGTCGACGCGGTGCTCGCGACGTTCGTGGTGGGCCTGCTCGACGACCCGGCCGAGGCCGTCCGCGGGTGGTGCGACCTCGTCGGCGACGGCGGGTGCGTCGCGCTGTTGAACTTCCAGCGGCGCGACGGCGCCCTCGCCGGCCCGCTCAACCGCGCCTTCGACGCGGCCGTCTGGCTGGCCGCGCCCGGCTGGCGGGGGACGCCGCGCGCGGCCGGCGACGGGCTGGCGCGTCGGGTCGACGCCGCCCGCGACGCCCTCGTCGAACAGACCGTCGATCGCCGCGACCGGACGTTCGCCGGCGGGTTCCTGGGACTGGTGAGCGGGCGCGTCGCGCCGACCGCGTGACGGGCGCCGCGTGGGACGGATCGGGCCACCAGTCCGCAGGGTTCCGTCGAGCGTCCGACGGGAGAAACGCTTTTTTCCGAACCTGTTGGAGAGTGTGAATACGGTGTCCCCGAGACGCTTCGCACCGGTCGCGGTCGCCCTCCTCCTGGCCCTGGCGGGCTGTGGCGCCGGCCCGACCGGAACCACGCCGACCGAGACGCCCGACCAGCACGCCAGTCCGACCCCGACGCCGACCTCGACGAACGACACTGGCGGGCCCGGCGGCGCGGCCCGGTATCGCGTCACCGTCGAGAACGGCTCGCTGCCGTTCAACGCCACGCGGACCTACGCGCGCGTCCAGTCGCTGCTGGGGACGGACGTCGCCCCCCGACCGGTCGTGGTGCGCAATCTCAGCGAGTGGCGCGGGTCGCTGCGCGGCGTCGCCGCCTCGCCGCTGAACCGCGCGCTCGGTTTCGAGAACGTCACGCCGAACTGGTCGTCCCCCTCCGGCGTCACCGTCCGGACCGGTCGCGTCTACCTCCACCCCGGCCGGGCGTCGGCCGGCGCCGTCGAGCGCACGCTGGCCCACGAGTTCGCCCACGCGATTCAGGAGCGGACCGGCATGCTCCCCTGGGAGCGCCGGCTCTCCCGCGGGGGACGGATGACCGTCGACCAGCGCAAGACCCGCGGCGCGCTGATCGAGGGCGGAGCGGTGTACGTCGCCGACGCCTACGCCGACCGCTACCTCGACGTCCGGAACAACACGGCGTTAGTCGAGCGGCTGTACCGCAACGGCTCGGCGACTTACCGATCGGCGTTCGCCCAGTACCGCTACGGCGCCCGGTACGTCCGCAGGCGTATCGACTCGCCGCGGAACCTCTCGGCGGTGTACCGACACCCGCCGCGGACCACCGAGCAGCTCATGCACGGCCTGACGCGCGCCGAGGAGCCGCCGGCGAACCTCTCGGTGACCCGGGCGGGCGCCGGCGACCAGTGGCGCTACGTCGGCGACAACACGCTCGGGGAGCTGACCCTCCTGAGCACGCTCGACGTCGCCCTGAACCGCTCGCGATCGGCGGCCGCCGCAGCCGGGTGGGGCACCGACGAGCTGCTGGTGTACGCGCGGGACCCCGGGTCCGGCCCCTACGGCTGGACGTGGGTGCTGCGGGACGACGACCCCGCGGAGGCGGCCGAGCTCGAGTCGGCCCTCCGGGAGTTCGCCGACGCACGCGCGAACGCCTCGACGCAGGCCTTCCGCGTCACGTCCGTCGACGACCGGACGGTCGCGCTGACGTTCGGTGACCCCGCCTTCGTCGCGAACGCGACGGCGACGGCGACCGACGACGGCGGCGTGCGCGTGGCGGTCGGCGGCTGAGTCACCGCCCGGCGCGGGTCTCGACGGCGCGTCTCGACGCCGCGTCGATCAGTCGCGCCGCGCGAGCAGCGCCGCCGCGAGCGCCAGCGCGACCGCGGCCAGGCCGGCGCCGAGTCCGGCGCCAGTCGCGCCAGCGGTGCCCGCCGAGTCCCCGGCCCGGGCCG
>JBDGSW010000101.1:0-8881 GCA_042217345.1 Haloarculaceae archaeon | reverse complement strand
CCGAGTACGTCGACGAGACCTCCGGCGCGTACTACGCCTCCCGGCTGGGCGTCCTCGAACACCTCTCCGACCGGGGTCGGCAGGCCAAGGTCCTCGTGGTCCGCTACGCCTCCCCCGAGTACTGGGCGCCGGTCGGCGTCTGGCAGATCCGCGAGGGCGTCCGCCACGCCTTCGACGACGACCGGGAGGTGGGCGTCGCCGAGAGCTTCCGGGACGCCCTCGGTGAGCTGGCGCCGCACTTCCCCGTCTCGCTGGCACAGCTGCGCCGCAAGTCCGAGATGGTCTCGGGGCTGCAGGCCCAGCTCACGGACTTCTGACCGTCGACGGTCGACCAGCGCCGCCAGCGGAAAACTGATGAGCGCACGTCCAGAACCGCCGACACATGATGGCCGTGGTCCCCGCCCAGCCCGCGCCCGTACCCGGCGGGCCGGAGCTGGTCGTGATCGTCCTGATCGCCCTCCTCATGTTTGCGCCCATCTACATCGCCTGGAAGGTCTGGCAGGCGTTGCGGACCGGACCTAGCTCCTCGGAACTCGGCCAGCGCGTCGCGCTGCTCGAACACGAGGTGGCCGAGCTGCAGGAGCGCCTCGACGAACGCGATGACGGCAGCGAGTGAACACGTCGACAGAAAGGTCATAACGCGACCAGCGAAAGCACGGGTATGGTCCCACTCGTGGCGCTGTTCGCCGGTGTCCCCGGCGGTCCGGAGTTGCTCGTCCTCCTGATCGTGATGGTGCTGGTCTTCGGCGTCCCGTTCGTGCTCGTCTCGCTCGGCGGGTTCGCGTACCTCAGGCGGGACGAACACGTCGACGCCCTGGCGGAGCGGATCGCCGACCTGGATGAGGAGTCCGCGACCGAGGACGCCTAGAGGTTCTCGAAGGCGGTGTCGACGTACGTGCCGGTGGTGTCGACGATCCCCGCCCACTCCTCGTCGTCGGGCGCCATCCCGGTGAGGCGGGCGATCTTCATGATCGAGACGTGGTAGACGCGCTGGACGCCCGGTTCCTCCTGCCAGACCACGACGTTGCAGGGCATCAGCCCGCCGAGTTTCATGCAGGCGTCGAGTGCTCGGTCCGCGACCTCGGGGTTGCACGCCCCGAGGACGTAATAGGGATCGCGGTCGGCGTCGATCTTCTCGTTCAGGAGGTCCGAGACGGAGAACTCGACGGGGACGCCGAAGCCGGCGTCCTCGAAGGTCTCGCGCGTGTGTTCGATGGCCTCCTCGTGGTTCATCTCCAGCGTGGCCTGCTGCTCGCCGACGTGCTTGGGCTTGACGACCGTGGGATCGAACGGCAGGGGCATCGTCCCAAGCGAGGGGGTCCGCGGGGAAAAGTCTCCGCCCGGCGCGATCGCCGGCTCAGGTCGCGAGCGGTGACCCGCAGTACTCACAGGCGTCGCTCTCGGCCGGGTTGGGGGCGCCGCACTCGGCGCAGTTGACCCGATGTACCTGCGGTTCGCCGGAACTCCCGACGGGGCCGACGGCCAGGAGGACGACGCCGACCCCGACCATCCCCAGCGGGCCGACGACGAACAGCGCGGCGCCGGCGACCACGAGGCCGAAGCCTCCCACGATCAGGGGATCGTCCATGTGACGTACATCACTCTCGGTGATTCGCTGGCGATCAGACGCTGGCGGGGGCCGTCGACACCTTCGAGCGGCAGATCGCCCGCCGCAGGAGCACGACGCCGAGGACGACCACGAGCGCGATCCCGAGCGCGAGCGGGGTCGGGCTCCCGCCGACCAGCCACATCCCGAAAGCCGTGCCGGTGAGGACGGACGGTGGTGCCATCCCGCCCAGGACGACGGCGATCAGCCCGAGCAGTCCCTCCACGAGCTGTCGCTCCGGCGGGACGTACCGGTACAGCCCGGCCGCGACCGGGAACGAGCCCAGAGCCAGCGCCAGGATCTCGCCGTTCAGCGGCTGGACGTACAGCGACCAGTACAGCGCGATGGCGGTCCCGGCGACGATCGCCCCCTCGTAGCACCGGGAGGGCCGGTCGAACGCAGTCATTATCCTGGCATTCGAGAGAACGGAGATAAGCGCGCGGAAGGCGACAGCGGTCGTTTGACCAACGGGCCGGCGGCGGGCGTCGATTCGGCGGGAGAGCCGATCAGCAACGGGTGGCGCTCACTCGCTCGTGGGGATCGGGCCGGTGCCGATGACGTCCCGAACCGCAGTCTCGAACTCCTGGCGGCGCTCGAAGTACGGGACGTCGACGTCGTCGAGGACGTCGCGGAGTTTCTCGCCGCCGTCGGGCGTGCGGACGACCGTCTCGCCCTCGCGCCGGCGGATTTCGCTCTTCTCGATGCCCCACATCAGGCGGGCGGACACCTGCGCGAGCGGGACGCCCTCGACGGGTTCGCCCTCGCCGAGTTCGACAGTGGGTTCCTCCTCCTCGGATTCCTCGTCGTCGGCCATACCTGCAGCCTCTCGCGGGCGCTGATTAGAACTTTCGGTAGATCGGACTCGATCGCGAGCAGTAAGCATCCGGCGAGCGCCAATGGCGCTCGCCGGTCCTCGGAGCTCGCGCGTTGCGCGAGCTCCGCTTTTTTGGTGTCCTCGATGAGCGAAGCTCATCGGGATTGTCGGATCGCGGAGCGATCCGGCCTGCAGCCAGAAATCGGAGATTTCTGGCAGAATCCAGCAGGACCTTCGGTCCTGCGCGACAGATTTTTTGCGCGAGCGGTTCCCGCAGGCCGGCGCGAAGCGCCGGCCGAGGAAACCCGAGCGCAAAAAAGGTGCTTAGAAAAGATCGTCCAGCTCGTCGTTCTCGAAGGACTCCTGTGCTTGCTCGGCGGCGGCCTGCTGGCGTTCGGCGGCCTCGCGGGCGCGGTCCATGAACTCGGCGAGGCGCTGGGAGCGCTCGACGCCGCCCAGCAGCACGAGCGTGGCGATGCGCTCGGAGTTCAGCGGGAAGTCCCCGCCGCGGACTTCGAGGCTACCGGTCTCCTCCTCGAGCCACTTGCGGGCGCGCTCGACGCCCTTGCGGGCGATGCGGTCGGGGTGGCCGGCGACAACCAGCAGGGCGCTGTCGGCCTTGACGGCCTGGGGGAGGCTGGTGCCGGTCATGAGCGCCTTCCGGGTCGTGGAGGTGATGACGTTGATGTTCTCGCCGGCGTCCGGGTGGGCCTTCGCGGAGGCGTAGCCCAGCGAGGCGACGCCCCCGCCTTTGAGGGTGTTGATGATCTCGCTGGAGTCGACGACCGACTCGCCGACGCCGTCGATGACCTCCCCCGAGGCGAGCAGGAGGCCGACGCGCTCGGCGATGCGGTCGTTGATGGCGTCGAAGCCCTCCTCGACGCTCTCGCCCGAGGAGTGCCAGGCGTCGTTGTCGATGACGAGCACCGAGTCGGCTTCGCGGGTGAAGGTCTTCAGCGAGCGGCCGGCGTTGGCCTGGTAGATGCCGCCCTCGTCGCGGCCGGGGAGGACGCCCAGGCCGTAGATGGGGAGGTCGTAGACGCGCTGGAGCTGGCGGACGAGCATGGGGGCGCCGCCGCTGCCGGTGCCGCCGCCGAGGCCGGCGACGACGAAGACGGCGTCCGAGCGGCTGGTGACGCGGCCGTCGAGGGCGTCCATGACTTCGGTGGCCTCCTCGCGCATGATCTCGGCGCCAAGCTCGTTGTCGCCGCCGACGCCGTGGCCCTTGACGCGGTCCTGGCCGATCAGCTGCGTGTCGATGTCGAGGTTCTGGAGGTCCGCGCGGGCCGTTTTGACCGCGAACGCGCCGGTGACGGCCTCGAAGCCGCGTTCGTAGTCGAACTCGGCCAGGGCCTGCGTGACCTTCCCCCCGGCCTGTCCGACGCCGATCAGGACGACTTTCATGGTCGCATAGTTGTCACACCCCGTAATGAACGTTGGGTGGCACGAAGGTTCAAGTACGGGGCCGCGGCCAGCACCGCCATGGCCGAGGACGACGCCATCGACGAGCGGTTACGAGCGGTCGAGCGGGCGCTGACCGACGAGGACCGGGACCTGACAGCGCTGGAAGACGCCGCGGGACTGACGGCGCGTCTCGAGGCCGTCGAGGACCGCCTCGAGGCCGTCGAGGACCAGCTCGCGGACCTCGACGCGGCCACCCAGGCAGTCCGGGGCTACGTCGGGAACGTTCGCACCGTCAATCGCGACGTCGAACGCCGGGCCGACGCCGCGCTCGCGGCGGCCGAGGACGTCCGCGAGCGACTCGCAACCCTCGAAGACGATACCGACGACGAGCGCCCCCGCCGCGAGCGGCCGAACCATCCCGAAGGCGCCAGCCCCTCGCACGAGGCGGGCCGCGACCGCCGCGACGGTCACCCCGACCGCCGCGACAGTCACCGCGAACGGCGCGAGGGGGCGAACGCCGGGTTCGACACCAGTCGGCGACGAGCCGACGACGACGGGTCCGGGGCGCCACCGGGGAGTAGGGACCAGAAACGCGAGGCGGGGGCCGACCGCCGACCCGAGGACGCCGTGGCCGAGCGGGTGACGCGGCAGGCCGGCGAGCCCGCTGGTGAGGCGACCGCATCGCGGGCGGGGCGTCGCGCCGCTGACGGCGGACGGGAATCGGCGGCCGACGACCGCGGACTGCTCGGGGCCCTCCGCGACTCGCTGTGATGCTCAGGGCGGTACTGGCCGTCGTCCTCGCGGCGGCGCTCGTCGGGACGGCGACCGCCGCGCTCGACGTCGCCGGTCACCGCCAGAGCGATCGGCTCGTCGACGCCGAGGTCGAGCGCCTCGTCGCCGCCGCGCGCGACCTCCAGGCCAGCGAGGCCGCCGTGGCCGTCGGCCGACCGGGCGCGCGCCGACACGTAACAGTCCACCTTCCGGGCAAGGACCTGACGACCGCGTGCGTCGCGTACCTGGCGATCGGTGGCGATCCGCTCGCCGACGATCGAGGAGACACGACAGCGGCGACCGTGGCCTGGAAGATCGTCGGTGGCACGCGGCGGAACCGCCGAATCGCCGGCCTCTCCGTCGAACACGCCGTCGACGGGCGGCCGACGGCGCGCCCGCTGGTCCTCCGCGAGCCCGGCGTTCACCACCTGGTGCTGACGCTCGTGCGCCGGAACGGGCGCCGCGTCGTTCTCGTCTCCCGGCGGGCTGACGCTTAAATCGGATGCCGGGGCCAGCGCCGACCATGCGAGGACTGCTGGACTGGACCCGCTCCACCGGAGACGAGGGCCCGGACTGTCGGTGCGAACCGACCTTCGAGGGCGATCGACTCGTCGTCGACGCCGACGGCTGCCCCGGACGGGGCGAACTGGCGTCGGAACCGGCCTGCCGGGAGCGGGTCGTCGAGGCGCTCAGAGACCGGGACGTCGCAACCGTCTGCACGCGGGCCGACGGCGTTCAGCGCGCCTACGAGGACGGCGCCGCCGCGCTGCTGGTGGCCGCGGGGCGGTTCGCCGACGCGGTCGCCGTCCACGACGCGGCGTTGGCCGCCCGGGCCTGCCGCGACCCGCTGGGCGTGGCACGCGAGGCGACTGGGCGGGCCGGCCCGCCCGCAGCGCTGGCCGCCGAGTCGGGGCTCGCCGAGGTCGCCGCGCGGGCGGACGATTACACAGAAGCGCTTCGCCCGTTCGTCGGCCCGACGATCAGCCGCGCGCGGGTCGCCGTGGAACCACCTGTGAACGCCCGCCTCGTCGACCGCCGCGAACTCGACACCGGTGCAGTCGCCCGGATCTACGAGCAACCGGTGGCCGAGCGCCACACCTACCACCTCCGTCCGCTGGAGTGCGAGCTTGACCGGGCGGCGTCGGCGACGCTGGCCGCGGCCTACGACCGCCTGGCAAGCGGTGCGGTCAGTGGGGGCGAGCGCGCGGCCGATCGGGCCGTCCGCCGAGTGGCGGACGACGACGCTGCCGTCCGGAGACTCCGCCGGGCGCTCGCGAAACACACGCGCGGCTACGGCGTCCTCGCGGACCTCTTTTCCGACGAACGCGTCTCGGACGTCTTCGTCACCGCGCCGGCGGCGGAGAACCGACTGCGGGCCCGGGTCGGCGGTGAGACAATGCGGACGAACGTCAGGCTCACCGAGCGGGGCCTCGACGCGCTCGCCTCGCGGTTCCGTCGGGAGAGCGGCCGCGCCTTCTCGCGGGCGAACCCGACGCTGTCGGCGACCGCATCCGTCGGCGACCGGCGGGTGCGCGTCGCCGGCGTGACCGAGCCAGTCAGCGGCGGCGTCGCCTTCGCCTTTCGCGCCCACGAGCGCGAGGCCTGGACGCTGCCCGCGCTGGTCGCCAACGGGACGGTCACCCCCGCGGCCGCAGCGCTGTGTTCGCTGGCGGTCGAGCGCGACGCGGCGACGCTGCTGGCTGGCACCCGCGGCGCCGGGAAGACGACCCTGCTCGGTGCGCTGCTGTGGGAGCTGCCGGCCGAAACGCGGACGGTCGTCATCGAGGACGCCCCCGAACTGCCCATCGAGCAACTCCAGGCTCGTGACCGCGACGTGCAGCGCGTGCGCGCGGCAGCCGACCCCGACGCGGCCGGCGTCGCGCCGGACGAGGCGCTGCGAACCGCGCTTCGACTCGGCGAGGGGGCGCTCGTCGTCGGCGAGGTGCGCGGCGAGGAAGCGGCGGTCCTCTACGAGGCGATGCGCGTGGGCGCGAGCGGGAGCGCCGTCCTCGGGACGATCCACGGCGACGGCGGCGCCGACGTCCGCGAGCGCGTCGTTACGGACCTCGACGTCCCCGAATCGTCGTTCGGCGCGACGGACCTGCTCGTCACGCTCGAACCCCACCAGACCGCAGACGGGCGCGCCCGCCGCGTCAAAGCCGTGGAGGAGGTGATCGCCGACGGCGGCGACGTGACGTTCGCCTCGCTGTTCGCCCTCGAGGACGGCAACCTCGCGGCCACCGGGCGGATCGCCCGCGGCGACAGCCGGCTCCTCGAAGGGCTCGCACGGTCGGGGGAACGGTACGCGACCGTCCGCGAGCGACTGCGCGAACGCGAGTCCTGGCTCGCCGATCTGGCCGAAGCGGGGACGACGGATCCCGAGGCGGTCTGTTCCGCCCACGCACGACGGCGGGGGCACCACCCGTGAGGAGCGTCGAGTCGGCGGTTCGGGGTCTGGCGAGACTGTATCCCTGGTCCGTCGAGGCGCGCGACTCGCTCGATCGATCGCTGGGATTCGTCGGCGCGACCGTCTCGGCCGAGACGGTGGTTCGAGCCGGCTACGGCGCGGCGCTCCTGCTGGCCCCGCTGGTCGTGCTCGTCGTCGCCGCGGTCCCTGGGCGGCTCACGCCCGTCGTCGCGGGCGGCGGGATGGCGGCGATACTGGCCGTCGTCCATTTAATCCACAGCGTCCCCGGGGTACTGGCGACGGCGCGCCGGACCCGCGCGCTCGGCGAGGCCCCCTCGCTGGTCAGCCGCGCAGTCCTGCGGATGCGTATCGCGCCCACGGCCGAGGCGGCGGCCGCGTTCGCCGCCGAGACAGGGCGTGGGCCACTAGCCCGAAGCCTCGGCGAGCACGTCCGCCGAGCGAGGGGGACGCCCCGGTCGGGGTTCGCCGGCTTCGCGACCGAGTGGGAGTCGTGGTTTCCGGCGCTTGGACGCGCGTTGCTGCTCGTCGATGCAGCCGGGACGGCCGAAGCTGGCGAGCGCGAGCGCACGCTCGACCGGGGGCTGCAGACGGTCCTCGACGGCGCACGCGATCAAATGGCGACCTTCGCCAGCGAGCTGCAGGGACCGGCGACCGGGCTGTACGCCTTCGGGGTCCTGCTCCCGCTGGCGCTCGTGGCGCTGCTGCCGGCAGCGCGGATGGCCGGAATCGCCGCCCCGCTGTGGGCGATCGTCGCCCTCTACGACCTCCTCCTTCCGTGCGTCCTCCTCGCGGCGTCCGTGTGGCTGCTCGCCCGCCGCCCGGTCACGTTCCCGCCCCCGCGGATCGGGCGCTCGCACCCGGACGTTCCGGACGACCTGTGGCGACCGCTTGCGGCCGGCGTCGGTGGGGCCCTGGCTGCGGGGGCCGTCGCCACCGTCGTCGTCGCGGCCTGGACCGGCCCTATCGCCGCACTCGGGGTCGGGACCGGCGCGGGGCTCGTGGTCTCCTACCGACCGGTGAAACGGGTCCGCGATCACGTGCGCGACGTCGAGGCCGGCCTGGCCGACGCCACGTATCACGTCGGCCGGCGGATCGAGTCGGGGACGGCGGTCGAGACGGCGATCGCGACTGCCGCCGAGGAGGTGCCCGCGGAGACGGGCGCGGTCTTCGCCGACGCGGCCCGCCGCCAGCGCCAGCTCAAGGTCGGGGTGCGCGAGGCGTTCCTCGGCGACGGCGGTGCGCTGGCGTCGGCCCCGAGCGCCCGCGCCCGGAGCATGGCCACGCTGCTGGCACTGGCCGCACGCGAGGGGCGACCGGCCGGCGGGGCCGTCCTCGCGATGACCGAGAACCTCTCGGCGCTCTCGACGGTCGAGCGGGAGGCGCGCCTCGAGGTGGCCCGCGTCACCGGCACGTTGGCCAACACCGCGGCGGTGTTCGCCCCGCTGGTCGCGGGCGCGACCGTCGCCCTCGCCGACGGCATGCAGTTCGGGGGACGGCTGGCCGCCGAGGGCGGTCCCGGGACGGCCGGGCTGGGACTCGCCGTGGGCGCCTACGTGCTCGCGCTCGCGGCGCTGCTGACGACGCTCTCGACCGGGCTGGGTCGCGGGCTGGATCGGTCGCTCGTCGGCTACCGGGTCGGCTGGGCCCTGCTCGCGGCCACCGCGACGTACCTGACAGCGTTTCTGGCTGTCGGCCGCCTGGTGTGAACGTTTAAGGCTGGAAACGGGACCAGGCTCGGCTATGTTCGACGCCCCCGTCGACACCTGGTACCTCTGGATCGGCGTCGCCGCCGCCAGCGCGGTAGCAGTCGGCATCGTGACGTCACTCCCGACCGCACCGGCCCCGAACGCCGACGGCG
>JBDGSW010000181.1:0-9075 GCA_042217345.1 Haloarculaceae archaeon | reverse complement strand
GGGTTCAGCGAGTTGAGCAGGTAGGCCTCGCCGCGGTCGGCCAGGTCCTGGACGATGTCCAGGCAGGCGTCGAAGTTGCCGTCGACCTCGAGGATGCGCGCCCCGTGGAGGCTGGCCTGGGCGATCTTCCCGGCGGCGACCTTGCCGGCGGGCAGCAAGACGAGCGTCTCCAGGCCGGCGCGGCCGCCGTAGGCCGCCAGGGCGGCGCTCGTGTTGCCGGTCGAGGCGCAGGCCAGCCGATCGACGCCCAGCTCCTCGGCGACGCGGACGCCGACGGTCATCCCGCGGTCCTTGAACGAGCCGGTGGGGTTCATCCCCTCGTGTTTGACCCGCAGCGCGTTCACGCCGACGTCGGTCTCGAGGCGGGGGACGCGGTGCAGCGGCGTGTCGCCCTCGGGCAGGGAGACGCCACGGTGGAAGGGCAGTGCGGCGCTGTAGCGCCAGACGCCCCGCCCCTCGAAGTCGTCGAAGCCGGCGGGGTCGGCGTAGCGGGCCTCCAACAGTCCGCCACAGTCGGGGCAGGTGTAGACGATCTCCTCGAAGGGGGGCAGCGTCTCCCCGCACTCGATGCAGGCGAGCCAGACGCCGTCGTCGGCCGCGGCGGGAACTTCCCGGTCCGCCTCGACCAGCGGTAGGTCAGCCATTGCCGGAGGATGACCACGCGGGAGCAAAAGTGAGGCGATCCGCAATCGGGGCGGGTCGACTACTCGACCCGGCCCCGCCGCGAGCGGGTGGTCTCGTCGGCGACGTCGAGGACGAGCGCCTGGCCCGCCTGCGAGAACTCGGTCCCGAACGGAGCCGACAGCGCGCGCATGCGCCGGCGCGACCACATGCCGGTGGCGGAGTCGGCCGCCCACACCGCGCAGTCGTCGATCTCCGTCGGGTGCAGGCGGAGCTCGCGGATCGCACCGCCGTCGACGACGACCTCGAAGAGAAAGCTCCGGTCGTTGCGCCGAACCGGGTCGACCGCGTAGTCGTCGACGAAGTCCCCGCAGTCGTAGAGCACGGGTGCGCCGTCGAGCACTTCGATTCCCTGGAAGACGTGGGCGCTGTGGCCGTGGAGCAGGTCGACGCCGGCCTCGACCAGCAGGCGGGCGAACCGGCGGTGGCGCTCGGGCGGCGCCGTCCGCATGTTCGGCCCCCAGTGCAGCGAGCCGACGAGCAGGTCCGGGTCGGTCGCGCGCGCTGCCGCGAGCGACCGCTCGACGACCCGCCGCGTCTCGGCGTCGTCGGGGTCGAACTCGACGTAAGCGACGCCCGGGCGACTCGGCCCCGCCGCGAACTCGGGCGTGTTGTCGGTGAACGAGACGGCGGCGATCGAGAGGGGGTCGCCAGCGTCGTTCTCGATCGCGAACCGCGCCGGCTCGCGAGCGGCGCGCCGGTCGGCACCCGCCCCCGCGTGAGCGACGCCGGCGTCGTCGAGCGCGGCGAGGGTGTCTGCGAGCGCGGGCTCCTCGTAGTCCATGAGGTGGTTGTTCGCGAGGCTGGCGTAGTCGACGCCGACGTCGGCCAGCGCGGGGACGGCCCAGGTCGGGTCGGCCCGGAAGTGGAACGGGCGGTAGGTGCGGCGCCACGGTCGCCCGCGCGTCGACAGGCAACACTCGAGGTTGACGCAGAGGCCGTCGAGCGCGCGGAGGCGGTCGCCCAGGTCGCCCCAGACGGCTGCGGGCGGGCGCCGTCGCTGGCGCTCGTCGACCAGTCGACCGAGCATGACGTCGCCGGTGAACCCGACTGCGTGGGTCATGCGACGGGCTTCCACGAGGCGGGTAAAGAAGGCGGGTGCGAACCGGGGTCAGTCGCCGTCGGCACCGGCGCCGAAGTCGTCGATGCTGGCGTGGACGGTCGCGGCCCACTCGTCGAGGGCCTCGTGCATGCGCTCGCGGGCGTCGGCGACGGGCGTGGGCGCGTACTGGTAGACGTGGCCGCCGCCGTCGAGCACGCGGCGGGTGCGCGTCGCCAGCCCCTTCTCTCGGAGCGTCTCCAGCGAGCGGTTGACGTTGCTCCGATCGCGATCGAGCACCCCCGCGAGTTCCGCGATGGTGCTGTCGGGGCGGGCCAACAGCGCCTCGTAGGCCCGCGCCTCGTGATCGCGAACGTCGAACACGCAGGCGAGCACGTCCTCGATCGCGGGGTCGTCGTCGTCGAGCAGGTCCTCGAAGCGCTCTCGGCCCGGATCGGTCCCTGCCATCGGTGCTCGCCCTAGGCGCCCCGGCGCCATAAGTCCGGGCGGTCGATCAGTCGCCGACCAACCGGTCGCGGTCGATCCCCGGCGCCGTGAGTAAGGCACCCGCGTCCCGCTCGGAGAGCGAGACGGGGACGTCGAACGCGTCCAGCAGGGCGAGGCTCGTCTCGACGTGGGCGGTCACCGCGGGGATCGCCAGCTCCCCGCCGCAGATCCCCAGCAACACCAGCAGCTGATCGGCCAGGTGGCGGTCGACGGCTCCGGCGGTCCCTTCGAAGGAATAGATCGGCTCTGCGGCCTCGAGACCCACTTCCTCGGCCGGTTTCCCCTTCTCACCCAGGGCGTCGAAGCCGGCGACGCCGCGGCCGTAGTCCGCGCGGACGGCACAGACCGTGCCGGGCGAGTCGGCGTCGACGTACGCGAGCCGGCGTTCGCGGATCGGTCGATCCTCGGGCAGCGCCGCGACGGCCGCGTCGGCCTGGCGCTCGGCCACCTCGGCGTCCGCGAGGTCGGTCGTGGCGATCGAGACCACCCTGACGCCGGTCGGATCGCCGCGGGCGGACAGTTCGACGGGCTCGGGTTCGGCGGGCGCGACCCGGAGGGTGACGCGGCCGCCGCCGACGGGGTAGAACCCGCGGCGCTCGACGTCGACGGCGGCGAGCGCGCCCAGTTCGCGCAGGAGCGGGAGCGTGACGAGCCGGGTCGCGGCGAGCGGCGGCGCCCACTTCACGTCGGTCCCGCCGGTCGCGCGGACGGTGAGCGGTCGGTCGACGACCAGCGCCAGCGGGAGCAGGGCGTCGAACAGCAGCGCGACGCTGCCGGCGGTCTCGAGGTCGGCCGAGACCTCACCGCCGGTCGGCGCGCCGGGCTCGACGGTGACCGTTTCGCTGCCGCGATGCGCGCCCGTGACCGCCGCGTCGCAGACGGCGGCGACGGCCTCGACGGCCGCCAGGTGCTGGGGCCTGAGCCCGGATTCGGGCCGGGAGCCGCGGACGCCCTCGACGGCGATCGGGGTGCCCGTCAGCGCCGCGAGCGAGAGCGCAGACCGGAGGAACTGCCCGCCGGCCGCCGAGCCGTCGAGTTCGAGCATCGTCGGCCGTTCGGCCCCGGCGGACTAAAGCGGTCGCGTCCGCGCATCCCCTCGCCGCCGGCTCGCGTCAGACGCGCGGCGGCCGCCCGTCGGACGACACGCCGAACGCACGGTGGTTTCAAATAGGTCTGTGTGAAAATAACTCGGCAGGATGTCACACAGGGCCGGTGACGTCGGGGAGTGGGAGGACCTGCTGGCGGGGCTGCCGGTGATGTACGTCTCGACGCGGGCCGTCGACGGACGCGCAGTCATCGAGTCGTGCAACCAGCGGCTGGTGGATCGGCTCGGCCACGACCGCGCGTCGCTGGTCGGGACGCCGCTGGCGGACGTCTACGGGCCGGCGTCGGCCGCGGCGCTGCGCGACGGCGACTACCGGCGCGCGATGGCGGGCGACCTCCCGCCGACGGAGCGCCAGCTGCGGTGTGCCGACGGGACGGTCCTGACCACGCGCGCCCGCTCGGTGCCCCGGACCGACGCCGACGGCCGGGTCGTCGGCACGCGCACGCTGCTGGTCGACGTCGGCGGCCCCGAGCAGCGCCGCCGACAGGTCGACGTGCTCAATCGCTTACTGCGGCACAACCTCCGCAACGACATGACGGTCCTGCTGAGTCACGCCGCCGTGCTGGCCGACGCCGTCGACGGCGAGGCCGCGGCCTCGGCCGACCGGATCGTCGAGACCGTCCGCCGCTGGGAACACCACGTCGAGAAGGTCCAGCGCATCCGGGCCGTGCTCTCGAGCGACGGCGGCTGGCGGCCGACCGACCTGGCGACCGTCCTCGACACCGTCGAGGCGGACCTCTCCGAGCAGTACCCCGACGCCCGCCTGCGCCTGCTGCGCCCACCCGAGGGTCTGGCCACCATCCGTCCCGAGATGGAACTCGCCCTGATCGAACTCTGTGAGAACGCCATCCGTCACGCCGAGGCCCCGCGCCCGGAGGTGGTCGTCACCGTCTCCGCGCCGCCGGACGAGCCCTGGGTGAAACTCACCGTCACCGACGACGGCCCGGCGATCCCCGACAGCGAACTGGTCCCGCTACGCGACGACGAGTCCACCCACCTGCTGCACGGCAGCGGCCTGGGGCTCTGGGTGGTCCGCTTCGCGGTCGACCGCGTCGGCGGCACCGTCGAGGTCGTCGAGAACTCGCCGGCCGGCACCGCGGTCGTCCTCTGCTATCCCGACCCGTGAGGCCGCTCGCGCCTGCGTGCCAATCGTTAACAGGTAGCGCGCCGAACCGACGGACATGGCGACCCGACGGCAGTGGCCCGACGGCGGTCACCGCGAACCGCAGCGATCGCTCGACGAGGTGCTCGAACTCCTGAGTCAGTACCAGCGCCGCGAGATCGTCCGGTACCTCCGCGAGGGCCAGGCCGACCGGTCGCTTGACAGGCTCGTCGAACACCTCGTCGACGTCGAGCGCGAGCACCCCGGCCAAACCCCCGGGTTCGACCACATGCTGTCGGTGCTCGTCCACATCCACGGCCCGAAGCTCGAGGAGGCCGGCGTCATCGAGTACGACGTCACCTCCCGCGAAGTCCGGTACCTCGGCGACGAGCAGATCGAACGCGCCCTCGAGGCCATCGACGATCTGGCCGATGAACTCTGACCCGCGCGAGCGGCCCTCGCGACAGTCGCGACCGCTCACGCACCAATCCGGACCGAAAAAGCCGGGCGCTCGGTGCGCCCACGGTTTCACCACTGCATCTTCGAGGCGGCTCTGCCGCCTCGCTACTGCTCGCTCAACCAGACCAACAGCCCTTTCTGGGCGTGCAGCCGGTTCTCGGCCTGGTCCCAGACGACGGCGTTGTCGCTCTCCAGGGCGTCGTCGGTCACCTCCTCGCCGCGGTGGGCGGGCAGGCAGTGCATGAGCGGGCGGTCGCCCAGGAGCTCCGTCGTCACCTGGAAGCCGTCGAAGTCCGCCAGCTTCTCCTCGCGCTGGTCCTCCTGGCCCATGCTGACCCAGACGTCCGTGTAGACGACGTCTGCGTCGGCGACGGCCGCTTCGGGGTCGGTCGTGACTGTCGGCTCGCCGCCGAGGGTGCCGGCGCGGTCGAGGACGCCCTCGCTGACGCCGTAGCCCGCCGGCGTCGCGACCGTCACGTCGAGGCCGGTCATGGCGGCGCCGAGGACGAACGACTGGCAGACGTTGTTGCCGTCGCCGACCCACGCGACGGAGACGTCCTCGAAGCTGCCGAAGCGCTCGCGGATGGTCAGCAGGTCCGCCAGCGTCTGGCAGGGGTGGGCGTCGTCGGTGAGGCCGTTGATCACCGGCACGGTGGCGTACTCGGCCAGTTCGACCACGTCTCCGTGGTCGAACATCCGCGCCATCAGGAAGTCGACGTACCGCGAGACCGCTCGCGCGGTGTCCTTGACGGGCTCGCCGTGGCCAAGCTGGATGTCCTCGGGGCCGAGGAAGATCGCGTGGCCGCCCAGTTGGGTCATCCCCGTCTCGAAGGAGATGCGGGTTCGCGTCGAGGGCTTCTCGAAGATCATGCCCAGCGTCTGGTCGGCCAGTCCGCCGCCCTCGCCGGCGCCCTTGATGTCGGCGGCCCGATCGAGGACGGCGGTCAGTTCGGCGGGCGAGAGGTCGTCGACGTCGACGAGCGAGCGCGCCATCTCACTCACCCTGGAGGCGCTCGGCGACCGATTCGAGGATCTCGACCGCGCGGTCGTACTCGGCGAGCACGAGGTGCTCGTTGGGCGCGTGGTCCAGGTCCGAGTCGCCGGGGCCGTAGGTCACCATGGGACAGTCCCACGTCTGGGCGTAGACGTTCATGTCGCTCGTGCCCGTCTTCCGGAGCAGCCGGGGCTCGCCCCCCTGCTGGCGGATGGCGGCGCGGAACGCCCGCGCGACGTCCGTCCGGGGACTGGTCATCACGGGCTCGACCTTGTCCTTCCAGTGGACGGTGCCGGCGCCGTCGAGGTAGCCGTCGGCGATCTCCATCACCTCGTCGGCCGTGAGTTCGGGCGGCACGCGCAACTGGACGTCCATCGTCGCCTCGACGGAGAGGCCGTCGTCGGTCAGCCCGCCGCGGATATCGGTGGGCTTGGGCGTGACGCGCTCGAAGACGGGCTCCCACTCGTCGCTGGCGAACTCGGCCTCGACCTTCGACCACCAGGCGATGGCGTCCTGGATGGCGTTGTTCTCCGGGCGGGAGGTGTGGCCGGACTCGCTGGTCGCGACGTACGTGCCGGCGATCAGCCCGCGGTAGCCCAGCGTGATGCCGTTCCAGCCCGAGGGCTCGCCGTTGACGACGGCGTCGGGCGCCGACTCGCGATCCTGCACCAGGTACCGGCCGCCGCGGGAGTCGACCTCCTCGCCGACGACGCCGACGAACGAGACGCCGGTCCGGACCGCGGCGACGGCCATCGCCGCCAGCGGCCCCTTCGCGTCGACGCTGCCGCGGCCCCACAGCGCGTCCTCGTCGCCGTCCTCGGCCTCGCTGATCTCGACGGGGATGTCGCCGGGGACGGTGTCGATGTGGGAGGTCAGCAACACGCTGTCGTCGGCCGGCGCGCGGACGTTGCCGACGTCGTCGATCCAGACCTCCCGGTCGTGAGCGCCGAAAAACTGCGCCAGCAATTCGGCGCACTCGTCCTCCTCGCGGGTCACCGACGGCGTGTCAACCAGATCGACCAGTAGCTGGCGTGCTTCTCCGCTCACGTCGATGTCGCTCGCGCTCGTGAACGAGGTCTCGCTCATGTCGCCTCCTGGACAGCCTCGGTCAGCGCGGCGACGACCGCGTCGACCTCGGCCTCCTCGATGGTCAGCGGCGGCAGCAGCCGCACCACGGTCCGGCCGGCGGGCAGCGCCAGCACGCCGTGGGACAGCGCCAGCTCCTTGAGCACCGCGTTGGCGCCGCGGCCGACCTCGACGCCGATCATCAGGCCCTCGCCGCGGATCTCCCGGACGTCGTCACCGAGAGCGGATTCCAGTTCGTCCCGGAGGGACGCGCCGATCTCGGCGGCGTGGGCCGGGAGGTCGTCGTCGACGATGGTCGAGACCGTCGCCTCCGACGCCGCGGCGACGACGGGCCCGCCCGAGAACGTCGAGGCGT
Source organism: Haloarculaceae archaeon (assembly GCA_042217345.1). GTDB lineage: Archaea > Halobacteriota > Halobacteria > Halobacteriales > Haloarculaceae > Halorientalis. The sequence continues at coordinate 1,747 of JBDGSW010000181.1, read as the reverse complement.
GGCTGCCGTAGCTCTCGGCGATCCAGTCGCGACACAGCGTCGCACCGATCGGGAAGCCGTTGCCCAGCCCCTTCGCGCTCGTGATCATGTCGGGGACGACGCCCGCGTCCTCGCAGGCCCACAGCGAGCCCGTCCGACCCAGGCCGGTCTGGACCTCGTCGAAGATCAGCGCCGTGCCGGCCGCCTCGGTGACCTCGCGGGCGGCCTGCAGGTACGCCGCCGAGGCGGGGTTGATGCCGCCCTCGCCCTGGACGGGCTCTAGGATGACCGCCGCGGTGTCGTCGTCGACGGCTTCTGCCAGGGCCTCGTCGTCGTCGTAGGGGACGAACTCGACGCCGCCGGCCAGCGGCTCGTAGGGTTTCTTGTACTTGTCTTTCCAGGTGGCCGCCAGCGAGCCCATCGTCCGCCCGTGGAAGCCCTTCATCGCGGCGACGATCTTCTCCGAGCCCGTCGCGCTCCGGGCGAACTTCAGCGCGGCCTCGTTGGCTTCGGTGCCTGAGTTACAGAGCCAGGTCTTCCCGATGGGGTCGGGCGCGACGTCGGCCAGCAGTTCGTACAGGCGCGTGCGCACGGCGACGGGGTAGGAGGCCTGGACGTAGGTCAACCGATCCAGCTGGTCGCGGACCGCGGCGTCGACGGCCGAGTGGCCGTGCCCCAGCGGGACGCAGGCGTAGCTGGCGCCCATGTCCAGGTACTCGGTGCCGTCGTCGTCGTACAGGTACGGTCCGTCGCCGCGCTCGATCCGGATGGGTTTCTCGTTGAAGACGAATCCTGTCATTCTGTGGCCTCCACTGCGCTGCGATACAGATGCGTGCCGCCGCCGGACAGCGCCGAGAGGATGGGCTCGTCGGCGTTGGCGTCCGCGACGATCACCTCGTCGGCGCCGGCCTCCAGGGCCTCCCGGGCGGCCATGACCTTCCGGCTCATGAACCCCTCGGCGGCCGCTTCCAGGCGCTCCCAGTCGGCGGCGGTCTCGACGGCCTCGATCAGCGTCGCGGGGTCGTCGGGGTCCTCGTAGACGCCTTCGACGTCCGTCAGCAAGACGAGCCGTCCGCCCAGCGCGCCGGCGATGGCCGCCGCCGAGCGGTCGGCATCGGTGTTCACAGGGATCACGTCACCGTCGTCGGCCCCTGCCATCGGGGGACTCGCCACGGGGACGTACCCCCCGTCCAGCAGCGACTCCAGCAGGTCCGTGTTGACCGCCTTGATCGTCCCGGAGTGGTCGCCGCGTCTGATCTTCTTCTTGCCGTCCTCGACGACGCGGACGGCTGATTTGCGGGGGCCGGACAGCAGCTTCCCGTCCACGCCGCTGAGGCCGACCGCGTCGACGCCGAGGCTCTGCAGCCCGGCGACCAGCTGCGTGTTGAGGTGGCCGAACACCATCTCGAACACCTCCATCGTGTCGGCGTCGGTGAACCGACCGACGACGCCGCTCGGCGTCTCGACGTACTCCGGCTCCATCCCGAGGCGTTCGAGGGTGTCGTCGACGGCGGTCGAGCCGCCGTGAACCACGGCGACGTCCTCACCGTCGTCGTACAACGATTCGACGTCCGAAAGGGCGCCCGCGGGGTCGACCGCGCGAGCGCCACCGACTTTGATAACTGTTGTCATGTAAAAGACACCTCGGACTCAGGGGGCTCCGACGGGGTGCAGCCCGGGGAACTCGAGGCCGGCGGTCTCCTCGAGGCCGAACGCGACGTTGGCGGCGTGGACGGCCTGGCCGGCCGAGCCCTTCATCATGTTGTCG
>JBDGSW010000071.1:0-9132 GCA_042217345.1 Haloarculaceae archaeon | reverse complement strand
GAAGACGATTGCTGAGAAACTGATTCGCTCTCTGCGAGCGTTTCCTTCGTGAGAAAAAGGAGACAACAGCCGGTTTGATGAACAACTCGTCTACTAGTAGTTCCGAATATGGAACGCCGTTCCCGGTGGAGTCCCTGTCCAGTTGTGTGGTCACGCTATCCGAGAACTGCTAGTAGGTCACCACGGCGACGCATCAGATGCGTACCGAACATCGGGCACGAACGGCGTGACCAATACAGCGGTATCCATCATAGTATCTTCGTTTATTTCGGGCTGAATATTCTGAACTCCCCGGTTAGTGAGGGTCCTAATAAGCAATAATTTCTATCAGTGATGGCTGATACGAGCAGAATTAAAGACACAGAGCGTATACGGAGCGACATGTCACAGCCGCTCTACGTTATCGGTCACCAACAGCCGGATACCGACACGATCTGCTCTGCACTCGCGTACGCACGGTTGAAACAAACGCAGGGAGTAGATGCTGTCCCGGCGCGGGCTGGAGAGGTGAATCCCGAAACGCAGTTTGTCTTAGATCACTGGGACGTGCAGACGCCCTCCCTGTTGGAAGATGCCGCGACGGAACGGCTCATTCTCGTCGATCATAACGAGTACAGCCAGACTGTGGCCGGCGCTCGAGATGCAGAGATCGTCGAAATCGTTGATCACCACCGGATCGGTGACGTGACGACCAGCGAACCTATCTTTTTTCGGAACGAACCCGTCGGCTCAACCGCAACCATCCTCACGCACCTGTACGACGAGGCGGACGAACCGATTGGCAGTGAAACCGCTGGGCTGTTGCTTAGTGGCCTCGTGAGCGACACTGTCGTCCTCCGCTCGCCCACGACAACCGAGACGGATCGGGCTGTCGCCGAGCGCCTGGCAGCGACCGCCGGTGTGGACACTGAAGAGTATGGCAAGAAGCTCCTCCAGCAGAAAAGCAAACTCGGTGAGAAAAGCCCGCGTGAAATGGTTCTCGGCGATTTCAAAGAGTTCGAGTTTGGGTCGCATCACGTCGGCATCGGCCAGGTCGAAACCGTCAACCCGGACGCGGTGCTGGACCAGCGAGACGCTGTCCTTGCCGCGATGGACGATATCGTTGATGAGCGGGGATACACGACGCTCGTGTTGCTCGTCACGGACCTCCTCGCCGAGGACTCGACGGCCCTCATTGCCGGTGCTCAGACGGAAACCGTCGCAGACGCCCTCGATACGACGGTCACGGATCGGAAAGCGTTCTTGCCGGGCGTCATATCTCGGAAAAAGCAGGTCGTCCCACCCCTCGAGGATGCCTTCAGCTGATCGGTTTTGCTGAAGGCAGACACCAGCAGCTGGGATTCCGTAATTTAGAACGGTCAATCCAGTCCAAGACATCGGTTCTCGGTCCACTAGCGGCTACTAGTAGTTGCTGAATATGGAACGCCCACATGCCGTTCGTCCGCTTCGACGACCGGCCGATCAGCATCGACGAGGGCTCCCGCGAGGTCCGCCTGCCCCACGAGACGGGCGTCTCGCTGACCACGCGCGACCACGAGAGCGAGTTCAAGCGCGTCACGATGTCGGACCTGATGACCGAGGCGAACTACCTCAACCCCGACGTCGAGGTCATCGCCGAGATCAACACGCCGGCGTCGTTCCAGACGTTCGCCGAGATCCTGAACACGGGCCACGGGATCATCGGGACCACCCACGCCGAGGACGTCCGGACGCTCGTCAACCGCGTCGTCGAGCAGGGGCTGCCGCCGTACCTCATGCGCGAGCTCGACCTGGTGGTCTTCCCCCGACACGTCGACGGCGAGCGCTACGTCGGGCAGGTGGTCGAGCTGCTCGACGAGGAGCGCTTCCGCCAGCTCGACCGCGCGGACGAGCACTGCGGCCGGCTCCGGAAGGACGGCACGACGATCTACTGGAACACCGTCGCGCGGCGCACCCACGACGGGGACTTCGAGCTCGCCTACGAGCACCCGCAGCTGGGCGACGACGAACGCGCGGTCCACACAGGGGCGTTCGAGCGGCTCGCCCGGCGGACCGACCGACCGGTCGAAGCCGTCGAGGACGAGTTCCACCGCAAGCACCGCTACGTCCAGTACCTCGTCCGCGACGACGTCTCGGATTTCCGCGCCCTCTTCGAGTTCCTGGCCGACCTCCGGACCAACGAGGCCGCCACGGTCGAGCGCGCCAGCCGGCGTGCTGCGAACGCCGACCGCGACAGGGACGACGCAGACGAGGACGGGTGGGAATCGGCGGCGCCCGGCGGCGTGTACGAACCGGATATCGAGGTGTCGCTCGACGCCGAGGGGGAGGGTCGCGGTGGCGACGACTGAGCGCGAGCCGATCAGCCCCGCGACGCGTGGGCGCTCGCTGAACGTCCTCGACCGGGGTCTGTACGCGCTGTTCTCCCGGCACGCCGACCGGCCCCGCCACGAGCGCGACCGCCAGCGCTACCGCGCGGCGAACCTCCCCACCGGGTTCGACATCTTCCTCTCGCGGGTGTACGGGCTCTCGTGGCTCGCGCTGGTCGGCTGTGGCCTGTGGGGGACGGTCCTGCTCGTCGCGCTGCCGGGGGCGCTGGTCGACGCCGTCGTGGCGTTCGTCCGGTCGGGGCTGCCGGTCCTCGATCGGATCGCGCTCCCGGCGGTGCCCCGCCTCGACGTGGCGATCGCCGGCGGGCTGGCGCTCGGCCTCGTCGGCAAGCGCCTGACGATCCTGAGCGGGAGCCTCTACCTGCGCTGGGTCGCCAGCGCGCGGCGCTCGAGTATCGAGCGGACGCTCCCCGGTGCGGTCCGGTACCTGCGCGTGCTCGCGACCGGCAGCAGCGACCAGCGCTCGATGCTTCGCACCGTGGCCGCCCAGGACGCCTACGGCGAGACCGCGGTCGCGTTCCGGACGGCGCTCAACAAGGCCGAACTCACCGGCAGCCTCGAGGAGGGACTCGGCATGGTCGCCCGCGATACGCCCTCGCGGGACCTGCTCGCCCCGTTCCTCCTGAAGTTCCGCGAGCACGCCAACCAGGGCGGCGACGCGCTGGCCAACTACCTCCAGTTAGAGGGGCGCATGCTCTCGAATCGCCAGGCCCGGGCGCGCGAGCGGACGAGCGGCTTCCTCGAGTTGCTCTCGGAGCTGTTCGTCGTCCTGCTGGTGCTGCCGGCGCTGTTCGTCCTCATCCTCACCGTGATGGGCGTGCTGGCCCCCGGGCTCTCCGATCCGGTCGCGACGCCGCTTGGGACGACCTCGGTCCGGAGCGTGCTGGTCTACGGCAGCGCGCTGTTCGTCCTCGCGGTCGGGGCCGGCGCGGCGCTGCTCGTCGAGACGCTGCGGCCGGCCGAGCACGCCGTCCAGCGCTACGACCGTCCGGACGACGTGCTCGGACTCTTGCAGTCGGTGCCGACCAACCCCGCCTGCGCTGCGGTCGTCGCCGCGCTCCCGGCCTGCGGCGTCGCGGTGGCGCTGTGGACCTGGGGCTACCACCCCGTCAACGCGCTGGTGTTCGGGTACGTCGCGTTCGGGTTGCCCGTCGGGGCGATCGCCGTCCGACGGGCGCGGCGCGACGACGCCAAGGACGGCGAGATCAAGGACTTCGTCCACGCGGTCTCCGGGCACGTCAGCCTGGGCCGCCCCTTCCCCGAGGCCGTCGAGCGCGTCGCGAGGGAGGTCGACTTCGGCCCGCTCCAGAGCGACGTCACGGACCTGGCGTTCACGATGAACCTGACGACGCGCGGCGACGCCGACGGGCAGGCCTCTGACGTCCAGGCCGCCGCCCTGGAGAGCCTCGTACAGAACGTCGGGACGCCGCTGGCCGCCCAGACGATCGGGCTGGTCACCGGCGCGCTGGACACCGGCAGCGACGCCGAGGACGTCTTCGAGACGCTCCAGACCGAGATCGGCCGGCTCTACGACTCGCGGAAGGCGCTGCGGTCGTCGCTGCTGGTGTACGTCGCCGTCGGCTGGACGACGGCGCTGCTGGTCGTCGGCATCATGGTCGCCGTCAACGGATACGTCCTCGACGGGTTCGCCCAGCTGTCGACGGTCGCCGGCGCCGACTCGACGATGGCCATCGATCCCTCGAGCGTCGATCCGGCACGCGATCGCTTCCAGTTCTACGTCGTGACGCAGGCGACGATGCTGGCCTGCGGCTGGTTCGCCGGCACGGCGAGCCGCGGCCGCTACGAGGCGCTCTTGCACTCGGCGCTGCTGGTTGGCATCGCCTACTTCGTGTTCGCGGGGGCGGGGATGGTATGAGCCGCCGCGAGACCGCTCGCGGCCAGTCGCACGTGGTCGGCGTCGCGCTCTTGCTCGGCGTCGCGGTGATCTCGATGGCCGGCCTGACCGCCGGCATCGGCGCGCTCGTCGAGCGCAACGCCGCCAGCGCCGACGCCGCACGCGTCGCCGACGACCTCGACGCGGCCCTGGAACCGGTCGAGGCCACCGGCCACCACGCCGGGACGGTCACGTTCGCCAGCGGACGCCTCCACGCGGTCGATCGGCAACTCCGCGTGCTGAACGGGAGCCGCGTGGTCCGTACGGTCGAGACGGACGGGCTGGTGTTCGCGGCCGGCGACCGCCGCGTGGCCTACGTGGCCGACGCCGTCGTCCGCGGGTCGGGCGCGGGCGCCTGGCTGGTCGACCCGCCGCAGGTGACCGCCGGCGAGCCCGGCGGCACGCTGATCGTCAGCGCCCCGCGGCTGAACGCGAGCGACGTCTCGGTCGGGGGCAACGGAGCGACGACGGCGACGCTCCGCACGGACGTCGCCCACCACCGGACGGCGCTGGGCAACGGCACGTTCGCCGTCGCGATCGAGACCGAGACGCCCGCGCCGCTCGCGCGCTGGTTCCGCCGCCGCAACGCGAGCGTCACCCGCACCGACTTCGACGGCGACGGGATCGACAGCGTCGTCGCCCGGTCCCCCGGGCGTCGCGTGGGCTATCTGGTCGTCCACGACCTCCACCTGGAGGTGGCGGGCTGATGCGCGACGAGCGCGGCGTCACCACCGTCGTGGAAAAGACGCTCGCCATCGGCCTGGTGACGCTGTTCGTCAGCCTCGTCTCGGTGACCATCTTCGGCGGCGTCCTCCCGCAGTACCGCACAGCGACGGCCACCGAGATTGGCGACCGGACGCTCGCAGCAGCGGCCGAGCGCGTCCAGCAGGCCGTGCCGCCGAACGCCACTGCCGTCGACGTGCGAACGCGAGTCTCACTCCCGGCGTCGATCCAGGGGGCCAGCTACAATGTCCGCGTCGACGGGCGCACGCTCGTCCTGGAGCATCCCGATTCGTCGGTGCACGCACGGGCGCGGCTCGCGCTCCCGCCGTCGGTCGTTCGCGTCGAGGGCCGCTGGCAGAGCGGGGCGCGCAACTACGTCCACGTCGAGTCGGTCGCCGGCGGACTCGCGGTCCGACTGGAGGCGGAGGCACCGTGAGCCGCGGGCAGACGAGCCTCCCGGCGCTCGCGGTAGCCCTGCTCGTGCTGGTGACGACCACCGGCCTGGGACTGGCGATGGCCGACGGCGCGTTCGCGGCCGCCGATCGCCAGCCGGCCCAGCGCCGGATCGCCGTCGCGCTGTCCGAGCGCCTGGTGAGCGCAGCCTCGAACCAGTCCCGGCGCACGAACGTGCTGAACGCGAGCCGGGTCGACGACCTGACCGAACGACAGCTCCGAGCGCAGTACTCGGTGATCGGCGACCGGGCCGTCCGGATTCGGCTGGGCGAGCGGACACTGGTCGACGCCGGCGGATCGACCGGCGGCGCGACGATCAGGCGGATCGTGCTCGTCAGCCGGACGCAGGCCCGCAGCTACGAGCCCGCGTTCAGTGCGGCCAACGCCACGATCCTTCCCCGCCGGACCGAGCGCGTGCGGCTGGCCATCGCTCCGCCGAACGGCACGACCGTCCAGACCGTCCGCGCGAACGACCGCGTCGTCCTGCGGAACGCCTCGGGGCTGCGCGGCAACTTCACCGTCCGAACGTCCCGGTTCGAGACGGTGCGGCTGACGTTCGAGACGGACCGCGACCTCGCGGCCGGTGACGTCCGGGTGAGGTACTTCCCGACCCGGACCACGAAGGAGCACCTGGAGGTGACCGTCGGTGACTGAAGATCGCGGCCAGCTCTCGCTGTCGCTGATCGAGGCGGCGGTGGGAGTAGTCCTCCTGCTCGCCGTCTCGATGGGGTTCGCGCTTGGCGTCCCCCAGCCCGACACCCGCGGCCCCCAGCTCGACCTGTACGCAGACGACGCCGCGACCGTGCTGGCGGCCGAGCCGCCGCGCCACCGGGGAGCGACGCGCCTCGCGGAGATCGTCGAGTCGAACGCCAGCTTCCACCGCGAGCGCGAAGCGCTCCGGCGGCGGGTCGACCGCATCCTGCCCGACAATCTCATGTTCCGCGTCGAGACCGAGTACGGCGCGGTCGGCTACCGGAAACCGGCACGGGCGACCGTCGGTCGGGCGACGGTGACGACACAGAACGGCGACGTAACGATCTGGGTGTGGTACTCGTGACGGGGCGTCGCGACGATCGCGGGCAACTCGTCCTCGTGGCCGCGGCCGTACTGGTGGCCGCGCTCGCCCCGGTCGTGCTGGCCTACCTGCAGCTTGGCTACCACGCCGACGTCGCCGCCAGCGACGACTACGACGCCCCCGTCGCGAGCGCCGAGCGGTTCCTCGAACGGGCCGTCCACGAGGCGTCGGTCGGCATACCGGGCGAGTACGACTGGGCGGACCGGAAAGCCGGGGTCGCGGCCGTCAGGCAGCGATTGGCACCCCGTCGAGCGACGCTGGCCGCTTCGCGCGTGACGTCCGGAACCGCGTATCGGACGACCTACAACCAGTCGGCCGCGCGGGCGTGGGCCGCGGCGAACTGTCCGGACGGGCCGGACCGGCAGTTCGGCGCCTGTGAGGCGCGCGAAGGCGTCGTCGTCCAGGACCGGGCGGGGCGAACCCAGATCCTCGCGGTCGCCCTCGACGTTCGCGTGACGACCGAGCGTGGACGGCGGCGGGTGACCGTCACGGTTCCGTCGGTGTGACGCCGTTGACTCGATCGACCGCGGGCGGAGTGGCGACGCCTGCCGGCGGGTCCCGCGGCTGGCGAGCGCAATAAATGAGTGGGCAGAACGTACGAGTACCCCTACCCGCTGCCCACTTCGGTACCTGGGTCTGGGGAGAGGGGTGGAATATGTTTTGTGGTCCACACCGTGCCCGCCTGGTACTCGGCAGCCGCCCGGGCGCCCGGGAGAGCCGAAAAGCGCACATGCCCTCGCCAGCAACGGGCCGTATGGTCGGACTCGGCAACACTGCCAAGAAGGTCCAGAAGATGGTCGACGCGGCCGAGAAGCTCTACGCGAAGATGAACGAGCTCCGCGAGGAGGTCGACGAGATGCGCCAGAAGCTCGACGCGACCAGCGAGACCGTCTCGACGCTCGAACGCGACGCCGCCGAACAGCGTGCGATCCTGGAGGCCCTCGCCGACGAGCAGGGGCTTGACGTCGACCAGGTGCTCGCGGACGCGGCGATCGATGAACCGCCCGCCGACGGGGCCGACGCCGCAGAGGACTCCGACGTCGCCGGCGGCGCCGCCGCCGAGCCCGAAGACTAGTCGCGAGCCAGCCGCAGTCCCGCGTCGCCTCAGGCCAGCAACCGCTGGTGTTCGACCTTCAGGCAGCGGTCCTGGACGACCCGCAGGCCTGCATCTTCGGCCCGCGCGGCCGCCTCGTCGTCGACGATGCCCAGCTGCGTCCAGATCACCTGCACGTCGTCGCGGTCCAGCGCCGCGTCGACGATCCCCGCGACCTCGTCGCTCGGCCGGAACACGTCCACGATATCGATCGCTTCCTCGACGTCGGCGAGGGAATCGTAGGGCTCGCGCCCGAATATCTCCTCGGCGTAGGGGTTGACGGGCACGATCTCGTAGCCGTGCTCGCGCATGTACTTCGGGATCTGGTGGGCTTCCTTCCCGGGCGTCGCCGAGCAGCCGACCACGGCGATGGTGTCCAGTTCCAACACGTCGCGCAGCTCGTCGTCGTTCTCGATGGGCATGTCTCGACGGAGGGCCGGCCCGTGGAAAAGACTGCCGTCGGTGGGCGTGATCGGCGACGGACGTTCGCTCAGAGGATCGCGACAGTACGGCCGGCGATGAACGCCGCGGCCGCGAGGAACATGCCGTACTTGAGGTGCGACTGGCTGGCGCTGGGGTCGCGGACGCTCTCGGCACCGGACCACAGCATGATCAACACCGCCGGCGCGACGACGACCAGGTAGGCCACGCCGAAGGCCGCGCGGTCGACCAGGTACGGCAGCGGACTCGCGACGGCCGCGACCGCCAGGAACAGCCCGGCGATCGCGAGCGCTCGGCGCTCGCCGATGGCGATCGGCAGCGTGTGCAGCCCCTCCTCGCGGTCGCCGGCGACGTCCTCGACGTCCTTGATGATCTCGCGGGCTAGCGTCGAGAGCGCGGCGAGCAGGAACAGGACGCCCACCGGCAGCCCGAGTTCGCCCACCGCTGCGGCGCCGAACAGGAACGTGCTCCCACCGAGGTACGCCACCAGCGCGTTCCCGAGCCCGGGCAGCCCCTTGAACAGTTCCGTGTAGCTGACCAGCGCCAGCAGGTTCACGATCGCGATAGCGATCGCCAGCACCGGCAGGAGAGCGAGCACGAGCGCCACCGCCGCGACGAACAGGACGACGCTGAACCACAGCGTACCCCGGGGTGAGACGGCCCCCCGCGGAATGGGGCGCTCGGGGTTGTTGATGCGGTCGATCTCGCGGTCGAAGTAGTCGTTGATGGCGTTGCCGGCGCCGGTCGCGAACACGGTGGCGCCGACGGCGGCGACGATGGCGAGGCGCGCCTCACCCAGCGCGGCCGGGTCGGCGGCGACGTAGGCGCCGATGGCCGTCAGGAGGCCGGCCGCGACGGCGTTGACCGGCCGCGTCAGTTCGAGCAGTCCGCGCACGCGCTCGCCCGTCTCCATGCGAGACACCTTCCGGGTTCGAGTGATAAAGTTCCCGAAACGTCAGCCGCGAACGATCCGGGCAGCGGCGCCGTTGGCGGGAACCGAGTCGTTTAACACGGCACGTCAAGTAGCGAACGCCGAGGGCGCTTAGCTCAGTTTGGACAGAGTACTTGGCTTCGGACCAAGCTGTCG
>JBDGSW010000065.1:0-9248 GCA_042217345.1 Haloarculaceae archaeon | reverse complement strand
ATGTCGTCGTGGATCAGCGTGAACGACTGGATGATCTCGATGCTGACCGCGGCGGCCATCACGTCGACGGGCTCGGGATCGGCCGGGAAGTCGTGGTAGTCCGCCGTGAGGGGGTCGACGTCGGCCAGCGACTCGGCGGTCAACAGCAGTACCGTCGGTCGCAGGCGCTTCCCGCCGGCGTCCAGCAGGTACCGCGAGGCTTCGTAGAGGCGCTCGGGGCGGATGATCGGGAGCTGATCGGTGACGGCCTGGTTGACCAGCTCGCGACGCTCCCCGATGGCCGCCTCGACAGCCGCCCGGTCCGCGCTCGGGACTGTCATTACTCCACCAGCTGGATCAGGTTGCCGTTGCGCGTGACGTGGAGGTCCCGGCCCATGGTGTAGCCCATGTTCTCGGCCAGGTTCACGTACGGCGCGAACCCGCCCATGTCCTGGTGGGCCGGGATGATGTGCTGGGGCTGCAGCGTGTCGATCATCTCGTAGTGGCCCTCCTCGCGCAGGTGGCCCGAGACGTGGATGTCGTCGTAGATGCGCGCGCCCTGCATCTTCAGCAGCTTCTCGCTCTGGTAGCGCTGGCCCTCGTTGGTCGGCTCCGGAATCACCCGGGCCGAGAACAGGACCTTGTCGCCGTCGTCGATCTCGTAGGGGGTCTCGCCGCGGCCCATCCGGGTGAGCATCGCCCGGGGCTCGCCCTGGTGACCGGTGACGATGGGCAGGTAGTCCTCCTTGCCCTCCTTCATGATCCGCTTGAACGTCCGGTCGACGGACTTGCGGTGGCCGTACATCCCCAGGTCGTCGGGGAAGTCGACGAAGTCCAGGCGCTCTGCGGTCCCGGAGTACTTCTCCATCGACCGGCCCAGCAACACGGGCTGGCGGCCGATGTCGTCGGCGAACTCGACGAGCGACTTCACGCGGGCGATGTGCGAGGAGAACGTCGTGGCGACGATGCCGCCGTCGTAGTCCTCGATGCTGTACATCACGTCCTTGAGGTGGCGACGGGCGACGGCCTCGCTGGGCGTGCGTCCCTTGCCGCCCTCGTTGGTACAGTCCTCGATGTAACAGAGGACGCCCTCGCCCTCGCGGCCGATTTCGCGGAACCGCTCCATGTCGATGGGGTCGCCGATGACCGGCGTGTGGTCCATCCGCTTGTCGAGGCCGTAGACGACGGCTCCCTCGGGCGTGTGGAGGACGGGGTTGATGGCGTCGATGATGGAGTGGGTGACGTTGACGAACTCCAGTTCGTTGCGCTCGCCGATCTGCATCGTCTCGCCGGCCTCCATCTTGATGAGGTCGTTCTCGACGCCGAACTTCTCCTCGCCCTTGATCTGCTGTTTGACCAGCTCGATCGTGAAGGGCGTGGCGACGATGGGGGCGTTGTAGCGGTGGGCCAGCTTCGAGATGGCGCCGATGTGGTCGAGGTGGCCGTGCGTCGGCACGATCGCCTTCACGTCGCCCTCGAGGTCGGACATCACCCGATCGTCAGGGATCGCGCCCATGTCGATCAGGTCGAGGCTGTGCATCCGCTCGGTCTCGACGTTGTCGTGGATGAGGACCTTCGAGAGGTTCAGCCCCATGTCGAAGACGACGACGTCGTCGCCTGCCCGCACCGCAGTCATCTGCCGACCGACTTCCTGGTAGCCGCCGATTGTCGCGATTTCGATTTCCATATGTATCTCGCCGAGTCGACCGGCCACTCTGCGGCCGTTCGGCGGCGACCGGCGGACACCCGTGACGTTCGAAGGGGCCGGAAACTAGCGACCCCCGGTCCGCGACCCCGACGCCCTCGCAGGCCGATCCTCGGCCCGGTCGGGCAGGTCACGGACGGGCGCCAATCCTGTCCGGGCACATCGAACCGATCGATGTGTTCGCCGGCCGCCTCCAACCGCACCGTGGACGGCCGTGCGCTCGGTTACGCGGTCCTTCGGAGCCACCGGTAAAAACCCTGGTGGTTCCGTTCACATAGGTGAGGAACCCGCCAGCAAGTGGCCGCCGTCGACCGTGAAGTACCCGCCCGTCACGTAGCTGGCCGCCGGGCTCGCCAGAAACAGCGTCAGCGGCACGCAGTCAGCCGCCGTCCCGAACCGGTCGGCCGCCAGTTCCTCGAGCAGTTCGTCGGGCAGCGACCCGCCGACGGCGCCCCTGATCCCCTCGGTCTCGATGATGCCGGGCGCCACGGTGTTGGCCCGGATGCCGTGGCGGGCCCACTCGCTGGCGAGCGTCTGCATCAGGTTGTGCACGCCGGCCTTCCCCGCCCCCGAGTGGGCGTGATAGGGTGCGCCGTTGACCGAGTTGGTCGCGCCCATCGAGACGATGGCGCCGCCCTCGCCGCGGTCGATCATATGCTCGCCCACGGCGAAGGAGCAGTAGGCCGTCCCGTCGAGGATCGTCCCGACGACGGCGCGCCAGCCGTTCGCCGAGAGGTCCTCCGCGGGCGTCAGGAAGTTCGCCCCCGCGTTGTTGACGAGGATCGAGATTCCGCCCAGCTCGTCGACGACGGTCGCGACCGCCTCGTCGACGGTCTCGCGGTCGCGGACGTCGACGGTCGTCGCGCAGGCGTCCTGACCGCGCTTCTCGATCGCCTCGGCGACGGGCGCGAGGTGGTCCATGTCCCGGCTCGCGACCGCCACGTCCGCCCCGTGGTCGGCCATCGCCAGCGCGACGGCCTTCCCGATGCCCGTCCCGCCGCCGGTGATCAGCGCCGTCTCCCCGGCCAGCAGGTCGTCGGCGAACAGATCGGTGCTGGGCGGCGTCGGATCGAACCCCGTCATGCGTTGGCAATCACGTTCCCCACACCGACGACCAACAGTAAATGCGTTCCCCATTGCTTGCGCCACGGTACCACGGCGCGGGTCATCCGCGGAACTCCTCTCGGAGCGTCACTTTGTCGATCTTCCGCGTCGAGGTCTTCGGCAGGCCGTCGGTGAACTCGATCCGACGGGGGACCTTGTAGTCGGTCAGGCGCTCGCGGCAGTGAGCGTCGAGATCCTCGGCCGTCGGCGTCTCGCCCGAGCGGACGACGATCGCCGTCACCGTCTCGCCCAGGCGGTCGTGGGGCGTCCCGATCACCGCCGCCTCCGCGACGCCATCGAGTTCGTACAGCACCTCCTCGACCTCGCGGGGGTAGACGTTCTCCCCGCCCGTGATGATCATGTCGTCGATGCGGTCCTCGACGAACAGGTGACCGTCCGCGTCCATCCGCCCGACGTCGCCCGAGCGAAGCCACGTCTTGTCCTCGCGCTCGACGAGCGCCTGGTCGTTCATCTCGGGCATCCGGAAGTACCCCGGCGTGATGGTGTCGCCGTGCCAGAGGAACTCCCCCTTCTCGTTCGTGTCGACTTCCTCGCGGGTCTCGGGGTTCTCGATCCGGACGTCGACCACCTCCGTCGCCGGCGGCCCGATGCTTCCGGCCTTCCTGACCTCCTGGTCGGGCCGGTTGATCGCCGCCAGCGGCGTCGTTTCGGTCATGCCGTAGCCCTCCAGCAGCGTACAGTCGAAAGTCTCCTCGACGGCGTCGATGCGCTCTCTGGGCATCGGCGACCCGCCGACGCCGATCACGTCGAGCGTCGAGGTGTCGTACTCGTCGGCCAGCCCGGACTCCAGGAGATCGACGATCATCGTCGGGATGAAAAACGAGTAGGTGACGCCCCGGTCGGCGACGGTCTGCAGCGTGGTCTCGTGGTCCCACTTCGGGAGCAGGTGGTTGGTCGCCCGCGCGACGACGAACGGCGTGACGGTGATGTTCAACCCCGAGACGTGGAAGCACGGACAGACCGTCAGTCCCACCTCCTCGCGGTCCCAGCCCATGTACCGGATCAGCCCGCGCGCGTTGGCGTCGAGGTTCTCGTGGGTGTGTTTGACCCCTTTCGGCCGGCCCGTCGTCCCGCTGGTGTAAACCAGTTCGGCGAGTTCGTCGTTCTTCCGCGGGTAGACGTCGAACGCCCCGTCGGCCTCGGCGACGAGCTCGGCGTAGTCGCGCCCGCGCTCGCCGTTGGCGACGACGAGGTGATCGAGGGTGTCTCCGTCGAGGTCGGCGATGGCGTCCTCGAACTGCCCGCTCGTCACGACAGCGACGGCCCCCGAGTCCTCCAGGACGTACTGGATCTCGTGGCCCTTGAACCGCATGTTGACGGGGAAGGGGATGGCGCCGCGCTTCATCGCGCCGAAGTACGCCGTCACGAACGTCACGCTGTTGGGCAGGTACAGGGCGACGCGGTCCCCGGCCTCGACGCCCAGGTCCGCGAGCGCGTTCGCGACGGCGTCGGTCTCGGCGGCCAGCTCGCCGAAGGTGAGCTCCCGGCGCGGATCGGTCAGGGCGGTCCGACCGGGCGCGTCTCTGGCCGCCGCGTCCACGGAGTTCGCGAAGTTCATGCCAGACACTGTCTAGCATCGAACTTAACATTTGGTGTCAGGTGACAGTACCCACTGGCCTCGGCGGAAACTCCGCGCCGGTTCGTGCGCCTCGGAAACAGTTAACAAACGACGTCCCGTCTCTGGTCCATGATCGACTTCTCGCTGACCGAGGAGCAACGGGCCGTCAGGCGGACGGCCAGGGAGTTCGCCGAGAACGAAATCGAGCCGGTCGCCCGCGAGTACGAGGAGTCCGGTGAGTGGCCCGAGGACGTCTGGCAGCAGGCGGTCGACGCCGGCCTCGTCGGCATCTCCATCCCCGAGGCGTACGGCGGCGCCGGCATGGGCCAGATCGAAGCGTCGATCTTCGCCGAGGAGATCGCCCGCGCCGACGCCGGCATGCTCGCGGCCATCGGCACCGAGTTCGGCACGCGCATGATCGCCGAGTACGGCACCGAGGAACAGAAGGAGTGGATCCTCGAGGGCGTCACCTCCGGGGAGTTGATCGGCGCGCTGGGCAACACCGAACCCGGCCACGGCTCGGACGCCGCCGGCATCGAGACCACCGCCGAGAAAGACGGCGACGAGTACGTCATCGACGGCGTCAAGACCTTCATCACCCACGGCGCCATCGCCGACTACGTGCTGACGACCTGCCGCACCGGCGCCGAGGGCCACGGCGGCATCTCCGCCATCGTCGTCGAGACCGACCGCGACGGCTTCGAGGTCGAGTCGGACATCCACAAGATGGGCTGGAACGCCTCGAACACCGCCCAGTTGCGCTACGACGGCGTGCGCGTCCCCGAGGAGAACCTGGTCGGCTACGAGGACGCCGGCTTCTATCAGCTCATGGAGTTCTTCGAGGAGGAGCGCGTCGGCATCGCCGCCCAGGCGCTGGGGATCGCCCAGCGCTGCCTCGACGAGGCCGTCGGGTACGCGAGCGAGCGCACGCAGTTCGACCGCGAGATTCAGCAGTTCCAGGCCATCCAGCACAAGCTGGCGGACATGGCCGTCACGGTCGAAAACGCCCGCCGGCTGACCTACGACGCCGCCGCGCGTATCGACCGCGACGAGAAGCCCACCAAGCTCGCCAGCATGGCCAAACTGTACGCCTCCGAGATCGCCGAGGAGGTCGCCAGCGACGCCATGCAGATCCACGGGGGCAACGGCTACACCCGCGAGTACCCCGTCGAGCGCCAGTACCGCCACGCCAAGATCTACCAGATCGGGGAGGGGACCAGCGAGATCCAGCGCAACATCATCGCCAAGGAACTGCTCGGCCTCTAGAGGTCGTCTTCGCTCAGCGGCGCCCAGTCGCCGGGCTCGTCGGTCGTGTCCTCGACCGCCGCGTCGTCGAAGTCGTCGTCGAGGTCGTCGTCTGCGTCGTCATCGTCCGTCGCCGCCCCGGCGTCGGGCTGGTCCAGCGGCCCGGACGCGCCGTCCCGTTCGCCCTCGTCCGTCTGGCGGTCCAGCCCGGCCTCCGTGGCCTCCGTGACGGCCCGCTCGATGTCCTCCTTGGTCGGCTCCCCGCGTGGTCGGTCGGCGCCGTCGTCGGCCGCCCCGTCAGCGGCCGACTCGTCTGCGGACGGCGTGGCGGACTCGGCGTCCGCCCCTGACTCGGCCTCGGCCTGCCGATTGGCCTCGACGGCGGCGAACACGCCGGTGGCCGCTTCGGCGGTCGGTTCGTCGTCAGCGGGCTCGTCGTCCGCGGCGTCGGCGGTTGCCGGTGCTTCGGTCGCACTGGCTTCGCCGCTCGCTTGGTCGGCGGACTCCCGGCGGTCGCCCGCGCGTTCGACTCCGGCGCTGACGCCGTCGGCGATGTACTTGTGACCGAGCCCCAGGGCGGCGCCGCCGAAGCCGAGCCACCCGACCAGCACCACGGCCGCGCCGGCCCCGACCCGCGCCACGCTCGTGACGGCGAGAGCCTCGGGATCGACGCCGGTCCAGACGAGGTAGCCCCCGAGGGCCGCGACCGCCCCGAACGCCACCGTCGCGACCACGCAGAAGGCCAGAAACCTGAATCCGTATTTCAATCCGTCGATAATTCCCACGGCTGTCATGTCGACGACATAGGCAACCGCGGGGAAATAGATTACGGCGGTTCGCGGCGCCGAAGGCCGCGCCGTCCGACGGTCGCGGGCCGCCGCGTGACCGTCGGCTGCCGATCAGCCGTCGCCCTCGACGACGGTGCCGGGCCGCTCGCCGGCCAGGAACGGCTTGAGCCCGTCGAGGTCGAAGATCGACGCCGGGACCGACAGCGCGAGCAGCTCCCGGACCTTCGCGGCCATCCCGCCGGTGACGTCGGTCGCGTCACTCGCGCCCAGCACGGCCGCCACCGCGTCGAAGTCGTCGATGCGGTCGATCACCTCCTCGTCGGCGTCGAGGACGCCCGGAACGGCCGAGCACAGCCCGACGCGGTCGGCCTCGATCGCGCGTGCGAGCCCGATGACGAGTTCGTCGCCGCTGACGACGGTCGCGCCCGCGCCGGCGTGGGCGACGACGTCGCCGTGGAGTACCGGGACGAACCCCTCGCCGAGCAGCCGGCGGACGCTCCCCGGGGGCAGGTCCAGCTCGTCGTCGCTCGACCGGCTGGCTACCGACAGCGGGTGGACCGGCACGGCGGGGACGTCGGCCGCGGCCAGCGCCTCGACCACCGCGGCGTTCAGCCGTTGCATCGCCCCGTGGATGGCGCGGACGGCCGCAGCGTCGGTCGTCCCGTCGGTCGTCGTGACCCCGTGCGCGTCGGCGTGGTGGTGACCGAAGCTCCCGCCGCCGTGGACGACCACGAGCTCGTCGTCGGCCGTCGCGACTGCGTCCGCGGCGCGTTCGAGCGCCCGTTCGTCGATCGTCTCGGGCTCGTCCTTTCTCGTGATCACGCTCCCGCCGAGTTTGAGGACGGTCGCCACGGCTCAGGCCTCCTCGACGCGCACGCCCTCGCGGTCCAGCGCCGCCCGGAAGGCCTGCTCGCAGGCCGGCGTGAACTCCAGGGCCGTCTCGGCGTTGCCGGTCTCGTCCAGCGCGACGACGCAGCCCCCGCCGCCGGCGCCGGTCAGCTTCGCGCCGAGGGCGCTGGACTCGCGGGCGGCCCACACCATCTCGTCAAGCGAGCGCGCCGAGACCCCAAGCGCCTCCAGGAGTCCGTGATTGAAGTTCATCAGCCGGCCGAGCTCCGCACGGTCGCCGTCGGCGAGCGCTGTCTCACCCTGGCGGACGAGGTCGCCGATCGTCTCGACGGTCTCGGCGGCGAAGTCGTACTCCTCGCGCAGTCGCCGGACGCCCGCGACGAGTTCGCCGGTGTCGCCGGCGCCGCCGTCGAAGCCGATCACGAACGGCATGTCCGGGACGTCGGGGATCCGTTCGCAGTCGTCGCCCTCGACGCGGACGGCCCCGCCCATCGCCGAGCAGAAGGTGTCGGCGCGGGAGGCCTGGCCGTCCTGGACCTCGTACTCGACCTGGTAGGCGCGCTCGGCGATCTCGCGGGGGTCGAGTGCGACGCCGAGCTCTCGCGTCGCGGCGTCGATGCCGGCGACGGCGACCGCCGCCGACGAGCCGAGGCCGCCCCCGAGCGGGATTTTGCTCTCGATCGTGATGTCGAAGCCCGCGTCCGGTGCGTCGGCGGCGTCGCGGGCCTGCGCGGCCGCGGCGTTGACGTACCCGACGGCGGCCTCCAGCAGCGACTGGGAGACGTCGACGTCGGGGGTGCTCTCGGCGTCGCCGTCGTACTCGACGGTGAACCCGTCGATCGTCAGGTCACGCGAGTGGACCCGCAGCGCGTCGTCGTCGCGCTCTTCGGCGGTCACCGTCGCCCGGCGCTCGATCGCACAGGGCACCGCCGGCTCCCCGTACACCACCGCGTGCTCCCCGAAGAGGTACACCTTCCCCGGTGCGCTCGATACGGTCATGCTCGCCGTTCGTCGCGCGAGTGATAAGTGTGTTACCGATCGGACTACAGCACGTCCTCGGTGTAGAGGTACTCCCCCAGCCAGCCGCCGATCGCACCCAGTGCCGCGCCCCACACCACCAGGAAGCCGATCGCGAACAGTATCGCTACTAGCCCGAACGCCCCCGCGACGCCCGCTCTCGGCCCCATCATCGGGAGGAACGCGAACAGGCTCCCGAACAGGAACAGGAAGCCCAACAGCGGGATCCCGGCGAGCAGTCCGGACAGGGCGCCGACGCTGACGCCGTCGCGCTGGTTCAGGTAGCCCGCCACCGCCCCGCCGATGATCGGCGAGAAACCGGTGAAGGAGGTCACGACGGTCACGACGGCACCGATCACTGCGTTCGTCCAGGTGTCGCCTGCGGCCATACCAGTCGGTACGCGGGCAGGTGTCAAGAAACGGCGGGTTCGACGGCGGCGAAAACGGCGAACGCCCGGATTAGATCTCGCTCTCGAAGTCCTCGAGCGCGTAGGCGGGTTCGGCGCCGCGGCGGTCGAGGGTCTCGTTCGCGAGCAGCCAGTAGACGACGGCGAGCGCCCGGCGACCCTTGTTGTTGGTCGGGACGACGAGGTCGACGTTGCTGGTCTGGTTGTTCGAGTCGCACATCGCGATGACCGGGATGCCGACCGTGATGGCCTCCTTGACGGCCTGGCTGTCGCCGATCGGGTCGGTGACGACCACGACGTCCGGCTCGATGTAGCCGTCGTAGTCGGGGTTGGTCAGCGTGCCCGGGATGAACCGGCCGGTGCGCGCGCGGGCGCCGACGGCGTCGGCGAACTTCTCGGCCGGGAAGCGACCGTACTGGCGCGAGGAGGCGACGAGCACCTGCTCGGGGTCGTAGTTCGCCAGGAAGTCCGCGGCGGTGCGGATGCGCTGGTCGGTCATCGAGACGTCCAGCACGTACAGGCCGTCGGTCCGGACGCGGTGGATGAACCGCTCCATGTCCTTGGTCTTCTGCTGG
>JBDGSW010000057.1:0-9253 GCA_042217345.1 Haloarculaceae archaeon | reverse complement strand
GCGTGACGACCGACTGCATGTGCGAGACGTCGGTCTCGCCGTCGAAGCCGTAGATGGCCTGGAACTCCGAGAAGTTCGCCTCGATACCCAGCTCGAAGGCCAGGTCCTGGACCTCGCGGTTGGTCGACTGCCGGTAGAGCTCGCCGTCCTCGGGATCGAAGCCCAGGGCGAGCAGGCTCAGGACGTAATCGCGAGCGTGCTCGTCGATCTCCGCCCAGGAGAGCCCGCGGGCGCTGTGGGCCTCCATGTCTGCCATCAGCGCGTAGGCGTCCCCGCCCTGCTGTTGGTGCCAGATGATCTCGTCGAAGACCATCTTGTGGCCGATGTGGGGGTCGCCGGTGGGCATGAATCCCGAGAGGACGGCCCACGGCTCGTCTTCGTGCATGGCGCGAGCGATGGCGCCGTAGTCGCGCTGACCGAAGATGACGCCCCGGCGCATCAGGTAGTGGGGGTGGGGCACCTCGTCGAGGATGTCCTCGAAGGCCCCGATGCCGAACTCCTCGAACAGCTTGCGGTAGTCCGAGACGGTCGAGGAACCCCACGGGTCCAGGGCGACGTCGTCGGCCCCTACTGTCCCGCTCCCGTCGGCGATCGGCTCGGTCTGGGCGGCGGGTGGCGATTCCTCGCCCGCGTCGGATTCCTCGTCAGTCATGGCGTGAGTCGACTGGCAGCGAGCCAGCGTGTCTGTCCACTCGCCGCCGTCAGCGCAAAAACCATTCGCTTGCGGACGCCCCCGGCCAGGCGCACGTCCAGCGCGAGGTCCCGCGGCGCGAACTGGTGGTCGGTCGGCACCACCCTGACGAGGAGTTCGGAGTGACCCAGGTCGGCGACCGTCTCGACGTCGGCGTACGTCCGGAAGTCCGCGCCGAACTTGAAGCCGGTCTTGGGGACGACCCCGCGCTCGCGCAGGCCCGCGTAGACGGCCAGCCGGCGGTCGAAGCGCTCGCCCTCGACCGACCGCCCGGTCGCCAGCACCGCGTCCTCGCCGCCCTCGACCGAGAGCGCCCCCTGTCGAACGAGGTAGGCCGCCTCGACCAGCGACAGCTGCAGCGTCTCGACGCCGTCGCCGCCGTCGTCGGCGAGCGGCTGGCCGTAGAACCCCCGGTCGTAGAGGTCGGCCGGTGGGTCCCACAGGAGGACGCGGTCGTCCAGCAGATCGCCCGTGATGTCTGCCGGCGGATCGTAGTCGGTCGCGCCCTCGACGGCGGGCGCGTCGGTCTCGAGGTAGGTGATCTCGCTCTCCTCGTCGACGACCGCCAGCACCACGTCGCCCAGGTCGGCGGCGGCCACCGGCTCGCGCTCGGAGACGACGCGGACGCGGTAGGCCACCTCGTCGTCCCACGGGCCCTTGCCCCGGGGGTAGACCACCAGGTCGGTGCCCGCGGGGTCGTCGACCCAGCCCTCGCGCGCGGGCGAGAGGTAGAATCCCCGGTCGCGCAGGTCCTTGTAGACCAGGAAGTGCAGGTCCGGACAGGTAGCCGAGGCGAGGAACGCGCGAAAGTCCATGTCGTCGACCGCGTCGAGGTCGCCCCGGTAGAGGAGGTGGGCGGCCTCGACGGGCGCGAGGACGAGGGCCTCGCCGTCGGGGCGGCCGTAGCCGCGGGCGTCGTGGAACTGCTCGCGGGCCTGCCGGCCCGCGCGCACCACGCCGTCCGAGAGCGTCGCGTGCATACTGGCCTCTCCCCCGGCCGCCGACAAAGCCCCTGCGGAAGGGGCCTCATACGGGTTACTGTAGAACGGTTCCGGATCGACCGTACGCCGTCGTGCGGTCGTCCCGGTAAACAGCGACAGTAACCCGTATCACGTCGTCACCTCGGCCGGGCCGTCGCAGTCGGTGTCCAGACAGCGCCGGCCGTGGCCCGTCTCGAACACCGGCAGGCCGCAGCCGCAGGTCCCGCTCACCGTGCCCGCCGGGATCCCCCATCCCACGTCGCAGTCGGGGTAGTGCTCGCAGCCGGCCAGCAGGCCGCCCCGGCGGATGATCCGCAGGTCGCCGTCGCAGCTCGGACACGCCCACTCGCGGTCGAATTCGTCCTTCACGCGCTCGTCCAGGGACTCGCAGTCGCGGTCGACGCAGACCTCGAACGCGCTGCCGCGCTCGACGCGCACGCGCGGGCGGCCGCACTCGCAGTCCGGTTCGTCGACCAGGACCGTCGCGTCCCGGGGGACGCCGAAGCGGTCGTCGCAGCCGAGACAGCGGACGCCGGCGTTGACTCGCACCAGCGAGCCGTCGCAGTCCGGGCAGGCCCCAACCGGGACGCCCGCTGCGGAGGTGGGGTAGCTGGCGCTGCCGTACTCGGCGTGGGTCTCGACGCGCAGGCGCTGGTCGCCGTCGGTGGCGGTGAGCGTGCCGTCGGCGAGCGTGACCGACTCGGCGCGAGTGAGCCAGGCCACGGGCTGGTAGCCCTCGGCGTCGTGGACGAGGACGGTGTTGTCGGGCTTGCAGACGACGAGGACGTCGCCGCGCTGCTCGCGCTCGCGGGTCCCCTCGAAGGTGGTCGTACACTCGCCGGCCAGGACGCGGGTGCCGTCGTGCATGGGCCGGACTGGTCGCGGTATGGCACTTGAACCTACGGGCGGCGGGCGTCGGGAAGAAGGGACGGTGGCGGGCCGAAAGCGCGTGCGCGGACCGGGATTGTGACCCGGGAACTGTCACCGCGTGGGCGGCGGACTGGTCGCGTCAGGGCGAGCGGTCACGCGCGCTTGTAGTCGCGGCCGGCGACGAGCGCGGCCCCGTTCAGCGCGAGCAGGCCGAGGAAGGTGGTGATCTGGTTGTTCGCGGCGCCGGTCGCGAGCATGGCGACCAGCACCAGCGGGATGGCGACGGCGCTCCAGAACCCGACGAAAGCGACGGGTCTGGTGATCGTATGCCAGTGGCTGGCGACGGTGCGATCTTCGGGGGCTGGCGACGTGGACACGGAGGGTCACTCTCCGCTCGTCGCTTGTCGGGCGACCGCCAAATAGGGGGTCGACGGTTGCCTGCAATTCGAGTCGTTTCGCCGCCTTTGCAACCGCCTACAAACGCTTCACTCGCGAACAATGGCCGTTTACTTGCGTCCGGCGACGGTTCGTCGACTCCGGAGAGAGCCCGAGACAGTTTATCGACGTCGCTCGATCGTTTGCGCTGATCGGAAAACATCGGCGGGTGGGCAGGGCGGCCTCACTCGACGCGGACGGTCCGGGCGTCGGTCACGGGCGCCAGGGGCAGGTCCGGGAAGTGGACGGTCACCGTGTAGGTCAGCGCGTCGGCGTCGCCGCCGAAGACCCCCACGGGGAGCGTCGCGGTGCCGAGGTAGCTGTCGGTCGCCGTCATCTCGCGGTCGTTGACCGTCACCGCGACGCCGGCGCGCGCGCCGTCGCCGTCGTTTCGCACCGTCACCTCGCACATCTCGTTGGCGCCGGCGGGGATCGACTCGGGGAAGGCCCCCCAGTCGAAGCGCAGGTCCGGCAACGACTCGGCGCTGCCGACGAGCTGGCGGGCCACGCCCTCGGAGAAGCCGGCGTCGACGACGCCGTCGACCCCGGCCGCGCGGACGTCCGCGGGCGAGGTGAATCCCTCGGCGGCCAGGCGACCGGCCCGCCCGGAGCCGACGCCGTCGATGGCCGTCAGGCCGACGGCGTCCGCGCTGACGCCGTGTTCGATGCGCGCCTCGACGCGGCTGGCGAGGTTGGCCGCCGCCGCGCCGTCGAGGTGCTCGAGGAACGAGCGGAGGGCGGCCAGCAGCCGCAGCGCGTTCTGGCGGATGACCCAGGCGTCGCTGCGGAGCTCGGCGGGCGTCGCGTTGTCCATGCTGGAACGCAGGATGGCCAGCACCTTCCGCGGGCCGGGTTCCAGGTCGCGCCCGACGTCGCCGAGCACCGCGCGGACGGCGTCGCGCTCGTCGCGGCGGGCGCTCGCGCTGTCGAACTCCGCCGCGGTCGCGACCGCCCGGAGGATCGCGTCCTCGTCAAGGACTGCGTCTCGCTCCGCCAGATCGGCGAACTCCCGCGCGGTGTCGAGCCGCAGGTAGAACTTCGAGGCGAGCCGCCCCAGCCGGGTGGGCGACAGCCGGAGGTCCGCGTCCATCTCGACGAAGCCCCGCTCGACCAGGCTCTCTAAGGTATCGCTGACGCGCTCGCGCAGCTGGCCCTGGGACTCGTACTTCTCGGGAGCCGAGCGCGCACGGACGGCGTAGAAGGTGGTCTCGATCCACTCCAGGACGTCGTCGAGGTCCCGGACCGTCCCGAGGACGAGCTCGGCGTTGAGGTGGGCGTCCAGGTCGGCGGCCAGCCGCGACTCGATCTCCTTGCCGTCGCGCAGCAGCCGGCGGTACTTGTCGGCGTCCGCGCCGTCGCAGACCACCCAGGCGTACCCGCGGTCGTCGTAGCCAGGCCGGCCCGCCCGCCCGAGCATCTGCAGGACGTCCAGCGGGCTCATGTCCACCTCGCCCTCCAGGGGGTCGTGCAGCTTCGTGTCGCGGATCACGACGCAGCGGGCGGGGAGGTTGACGCCCCACGCCAGCGTCGAGGTCGAAAACAGGATCCCCAGCGTGCCCTCGCGGAACCACCGCTCGACCAGTTCCTTGTCGCCCTTCGAGAGGCCGGCGTGGTGGAAGCCGACGCCGTCGAGGACGGACTGCCGGAGCGTCTCGTTGTTCAGTTCCTGGGCCTCGGTGTGGAAGTCGTAGTCGCCGCGGGCGCCCATCGGCACGTCGCGTTCGGCGAGCTCGTCGCGGGTCTTCTTGGCGGCCTGGACGGTGTCCTGGCGGGAGGAGACGAACACGAGCGACTGGCCCTCCTCGCGGAGGTGGGGTTCGGCGAGGTCGAGCGCTCGGTACAGGCGGCGGTACTTGTCGGCGAAGGCGTTCTCGCCGTGGGTGTAGGTCTTGACGCCGGCCTCCAGGGGAACCGGTCTGTAGGATTCCCCGAAGGCGAAGGTGGTCTCGGGCGTGGCGTCGAGCCACTCGGCGACGTCGTCGATGTTGGGCATGGTCGCCGACAGCGCGACGATCCGCGGGTCACAGAGCCGGCGCAGCCGCGAGATCGTCACCTCGAGCACCGAGCCGCGGCGATCGGAGTCCAGCAGGTGGACCTCGTCGATGATGCAGCAGTCGACGTCGGTGACGAAGCCGTACCGCGGCGAGTCGTGCTTGCGCGTCGCCGAGTCAGCCTTCTCGGGGGTCATCACGAGGATGTCGGCGCGCTCGGCCCGACGCGGGTTGAGGTCACGCTCGCCGGTGACGACGTACACGGAGTAGCCCAGGTCCTCGAAGCGCTCCCACTCGCTTTCTTTCTCGTTGGTGAGCGCGCGCAACGGCGCCAGGAAGAGGGCGGTGCCGCCGGACTTGAGGACGCGACAGATGGCGACCTCCGCGAGGGCGGTCTTGCCGCTGGCGGTCGGCGCGGAGACGACGACGTTGTCCTCGGCGTGCAGCAGGGCGTCGAGGGCCTCGGACTGCATGTCGTTGAACGACTCGAAGGGAAAGGCCGCGGCGAACTGGGGGAGGACCTCGGCGACGTCCATCGAGGGTGGGAACGGACAGGGCAGGGAAAGGGATTCTCATTCGCCGGCGGACAGCGCCGTCCGGTCGACCCCGTAGATCGTGACGCGCTCGTTCCGGTAGGCGACGTCGATCGCCGGCGATAGCGCCGCGAAATCGCGGACGCCGTAGGCACGGCGCTCGGCCGGCCCCACGACGACGTACCGGACCGAAAGCGCCGTCAGGTTCGCGCGGGCCGCCGGCCACTCGCCCGCGTAGATCGTCTCGACCCGGCGGACGCGCTCGTCGTACGCGTCGCGGCCGTGGTAGCCGGCGGCGTGGCCCCAGCCGGCGGCGGTGGGCACCCCGGTCAGGACCGACAGCGGGTTCGCGCCGCCCGACCAGGTGTACATCCGCTCGCCGGTCGGCTTCGAGACCGTCGTCGGCTGGCCGTCGGCGTTCGCCCGCAGCCAGCGCGCGGCCGCGAGCACGTCCGGGCGCTCTGCCTGCAGGTGCGCCGTCGCGTCGAGCGCGAGCGTCGCGTTCTCCTCGCCCACGGCCGCGGGCCCGACCGTCGCCACCAGCGCGAACGCGGGATACGTGGCCGCCAAGACCACGAGCAGCACCGCAGTCGCGCGGACGGCGAACCGCCCGGCGGCCGCGCCGTCGAGCGCCGGCAGGGCGCCGCGGGTCCGCTCGAACACGTCCGCCAGCGCGACGGCCGCGCCGACGCCCCACAGTGCCCACACCTGCATCGTCAGCTTGTAGATCGTGTTCCAGCGCGGCGCTCCCGGGTCGTACGGCCAGATGCGCGCGTAGGCGAGTTCGGGCACCAGCGCCAGTCCGGCGCCGGCGACCAACAGCACGACCGCGAAGCTCGGCGCCCGTCCCGATCGAACCAGCCACCAGCCGCCGACGATCGCCGGGAGAAACAGGCCGAGCGCCGGGATGCGCGCGAGCGTCGTCGCCGCCAGCAGCGCGAGCAGACCGCCGGCGATCGCCAGCCGGCCGCGCCGGTCCACGCCCGCCAGCGCCGGCGGCCACAGCGCCAGCGCGAACGCGGCGAGGAAGCCGCCGTAGACCAGCAGCAGGCCCCCCAGGTTGCTCGTCGGCCCGAGCAGCGCGATCCCCCGGTTCGCGGCGGTGTGAAAGAGCAGGAACGGCGCCGCCCAGGCGACCGCGAGCGCGCCGACCGCCGCGGCGACGGCCGCCGCAATCCCCGCGCGCCGGAGTTCGACGCCGAGGGGCCCGCCGAGAGCGGGCACCGCCCGGCGGACCGCCCCGGGGAGCAGCGTGGCCGGGTCGGCGGGCCGACCACGGCCGGGAGGTCCCAGGTATTGACCAGCCCCGTCACCCCGGCGACGGCCGGGAGGGGGCCCAGCAGTAGCGCGCGGCGACGACCTATCCTGTTTTCCTTCGTGCGCGCGTACTCGAAGGCGATCGCAACGCCGAGCAGCAGGAACTGCACGTCGTACATGTGCGGGCGGAGGTCGCCGTTGACGAACGTCCAGAACGGGAAGACGTCGGCCGCGTTCGGGACGACGTAGCGGCCGAGCCAGTAGTCGAAGTGCCCGGTGGCGAGAAAGCGCGCGGCCTCGACGGCCGCGCCGTAGTCCATGCGGATCGCGCCGAACAGGACGTGCCCGTACTGTGCGGCGACGTCGCGGGGGAGGAGGCTCGCCAGCCCGCGCAGCGGCGTCGCGAGCGTGCCCGAGAACGCGACCAGCAGGACGGCGAGCCACCCCGCGAGCCGCGGCGGGCGGTCGGTCGCGGCGGCGATCGCCCGCCCCAGCCCGTAGGCGGCCGCCGCGAGCGACCCGAACACCGTCGGTCCCAGCAAATTGTATGCGTACCGCGGTGGCGTCCCGGTCAGCCAGCCCAGCAGCGTGCCCAGGACCGGACCGCCGTAGTAGTACCGCAGCGGGCGACCGGCGAACCAGATGTCCGTCGGCGGGAGCGTCGGCGTCCGGCGCAGGGCTTCCAGCAGCCCGAAGTCCAGGAACTGCTCGCCGGCGTACGGGGTGATCGCCGGGTGGAGCGCCCGCACGAGCAAGACCACAAGGAACGCGCCCGTGAACGCCGCGAACGGGGCGACCGCTCGCCGGGGCGCCGCCCCAGGCCCGAACCGGACGGCGACCGCGGCCGCGGCGGCGAGTACCAGGACGGCGGCGAACGCGACGGCGGGGCCCCACGCGAGGTGGCCCACCCAGAAGGCGGGCAGGGTCAGCAGGGCGGAGCCCACGGCGGGCGCGAGCGCCGCGCCGCGGTCGGGCCAGTCGGGGGCGAGCCAGGCCGCGACCGGGAGCGCGAGCGCGGCGACCGCCAGGAGGAGGGCGTACCACCGCAGGACGAGGAGGGCGTCCATCACCCCGAGAGTCGCGACGGGGGCGGGAAGAATCTTCGGTCGAACCGGGGCGGAACCCTACCCTTTTGGGCTGGTGCGCCCAACGGAGAGCCAATGAGTCGCGCCCGCAAGCCCGCGTGGCTGAAGTCCCGGCCGCCGTCGGGCGAGCGCTTCGCCGAGATCAAGGGGATCCTCCGCGAGCACGACCTCCACACGGTCTGCGAGGAGGCCAACTGCCCGAACCTCGGCGAGTGCTGGAGTGGTCGGGACGGCCCGGGGACGGCCACGTTCATGCTCATGGGCGATCGCTGCTCGCGGGGCTGTAACTTCTGCGACGTCGAGACCGGCGGGATGGAACCGCTCGATCCCGACGAGCCCGCCGCGGTCGCCGACGCCGTCGCCGAGATCGGCCTGGACTACGTCGTCCTGACGAGCGTCGACCGCGACGACCTGCCCGACCAGGGCGCGGGCCACTTCGCCGAGACGATCCGCGAGATCGAGGCCCGCGACGCCGACACGCTCGTCGAGGTGCTCATCCCCGACTTCCAGGGCGACCCCGACCTCGTGGGCGAGATCGTCGACGCGGGCCCGGACGTGCTCGCACACAACGTCGAGACCGTCGAGCGCCTGCAGTGGCCGGTCCGGGACCGCCGGGCGGGCTACGAGCAGTCGCTGTCGGTGCTCCGGCAGGCCGCCCGCGAGTCGGACGCCTACGTCAAGACCAGCCTCATGCTCGGGGTCGGGGAGTACCACCACGAGGTCTACCAGACCCTGCGGGACCTGCGCAGCGTCGGCGTCGACGTCGTCACGCTCGGGCAGTACCTCCAGCCGTCGCGCTCGCACCTGGAGGTCGCCGAGTACGTCCACCCCGACGTCTTCGACACCTGGCAGCGCGTCGCCGAGGCGGAACTGGACTTCCTGTACTGCGCCGCCGGCCCGATGGTCCGCTCGTCGTACCGCGCCGGCGAACTGTTCGTCGAGGCGCTCCTGCGCGACGGTGAGACCGTGGCCGACGCGCGACGGCGGGCGCGCGCGAGCGACTGACGAACCGAATCGACCGTATCGAGACATGTGGTAACAAACGACAGTGGAAACGAACGTCGAAGAATCGCCCTCTATCTCTCGCAAAAGTGGTCGTTCTTCCGATCGTTCCGGGACGATCGTGTATCGGCCAGGCAAGAATGGCACGTAACGAAAGGTATTTGGGAAAGTCATATTAGCGAGCGAGCGGACCCTTAGAGTATGCTTCGCCGGAGTGGTTCGCCGTGAGTGCGTTACAGCGCGACCCGGACGAGCGCGTGCGCGTCCTCGACGAGGACGGGCAGGTGGTCGACGGCGCGACGGTGCCGGACCTGTCGGACGACGAGTTGGTCGAGATGTACCGCCAGCTGCGGTTCGCCCGGCACTTCGACCAGCGGGCGGTCAGCCTCCAGCGCCAGGGCCGGATGGG
>JBDGSW010000028.1:0-9425 GCA_042217345.1 Haloarculaceae archaeon | reverse complement strand
CGACCTCGCCGCCCTCGTAGTCGGGCGGCACCATCACCTTGTGGTCGATGCTGGGTGTCTCGGGAACGATACCGACGACGTCGTTGGGTGCGACCGTGTCGCCCGCCTCGACCTCGGGGGTGAACTCCCAGGTCTTCTCGAGGTCGATGCCGGGGGCGTCGACCCCGCGGTCGAGGA
This sequence comes from Haloarculaceae archaeon, assembly GCA_042217345.1. GTDB lineage: Archaea > Halobacteriota > Halobacteria > Halobacteriales > Haloarculaceae > Halorientalis. Next base: position 9,248 of record JBDGSW010000028.1, on the reverse strand, counting down.
AGGCAGAGCCCATCTTCTCCTCGAGGACGTCCAGCGGGCGCTGGACGCCGTCGTAGATGGCGTCGAGCATGCCGGGCCCGAGGTCGACCGACAGGGGTGCGCCGGTCGACTCGACGGGCTCGCCGGGCGCGACCGCCGAGGTCTCCTCGTAGACCTGGATGGTCGTCACGTTGCCCTCGATCTCGATGACCTCGCCCATCAGCCCCTCGTGGCCGACGTACACGACGTCGTTCATCTTGGCGTCGAGGTCGACCGCCGTGACGACGGGACCGCTGACGCTGTCGATGACGCCGTCTCTGCGGTCGTCCGATTCCGTTGCCTGACTCATTCGTTTCTAGTCTTCCTCCATGAGGTCGATGCCGATAGCTCGTTTGATTTGCTCGCGCAGGCCGCCGCTGCCGGCGCCGCCGCCGAGCGTCACCAGTACGGGTTCGACGCTCGTCTCGGCCGACCGGCGGACGCTTCGCGAGAGGTGGTCCATGTCCTCGTCGTGCATCACGACGATACCGACGTCGTCGTCGGACAGGGCCGCGCTGACGGCCTCGTCGAGCTCGTCGTCTTTGGCTTCCTCGGGGACGTTGTGGAACTTCCGCACGCCGGCCAGCCGGAATCCGATCGTGAACTCCGGGCTGCCGACGACCGCGATCTCCTGGCTCATAGCAGTACCAGCTCCTCTTCGATCTCGTCCTCGGTGAGGCCCGCTTCGCGGCCGCGCGCGATCGCGCGGATGTTGTCGACCTCGCGCTCCTTGGCGAGGACGTACGCCAGCACCGGGCACACCGACAGCGGGAATATCTTCGAGAGGTGATCGGAGTACGACAGCAGTGCCTCGTCGAGCGCGTGTTCGAACTGGATGAGGCTGTCTGCGCTCTCCAGGCGGTCAATGGCCGCGGTCAGCTCGTCGGCGTAGTTGCTGGCCGACAGCCGCGCGACCAGCTCGTCGAGGTTGCCCGCCAGCGCCGACAGCTCCTCGGGGCTGAACAGCCGGCCGCCCTCGATGAAGTACTCCGCGGGGTCGATGTCGGCGCCGCTGCGCGCGAGCCGCACCGCGTTGCGCACGTTGCGGAAGTCGATCTCGGCCTGCAGGAACTTCACGAACTCGCGGGTGCCGCTCTCGGTGGCGGCGCCGATGCCCGCCAGCAGCTCCGCGTAGAAGGTGCGGTCGATGGCGTTCTCCAGCGGGACGAGCGTCCCGGTGTCCTCGAACTCGCCGAGGGCCTCCTCGAGCGCCGGCCCGAAGATGGTGTCCTCGAGCAGCGCGACGACTGCCTCGACCTCGCCAGCCTGCTCGAGGCCCGTCAGCAGGTCATCGTCGAACTCGCCGGCGCGGATGAAGTCCTCGTCGATGGTCTCGACGTCGCTGTGCGTGTACGCGCCCCGGATGGCGGTCTTGGCGTTCCAGGCGTCGAACTTGCGCAGGTAGCGCGCGATGAGGTCGTAGAGCCGCCCCTGGGACCACTGCAGCAGGTCTTCGAAGTGCTGGGCGAGGTTGGCGGTCAGCGCGTACTCGATGAGGTCGACGCCGGTGTACCGCGAGCCGAGCGCGTCGATCTCCTCGCCGTACTTGCTTTCCTCCATGAACCGAGAGATCTCGCCCGGTCCCATCCGCATCAGCTTCGCGTAGTCCTCGCCGTCGAACAGGGCCGCTCGCCGCGACTTGACCCGCGCGTTGACGTACGCGTAGTTCGACGCGTCGCGGCTGATGACGTTCATTCTCCTCCGCCGTCCGGTTCCTCGAACAGTTCGTCGCTGATCACCGCGAGTTCCTCGTCCCAGACCTCCTCGAGGACGGACTCGAAGGTGTTTTTCACGCGGACGCGCGATTCCTCGCTCGCGACGACGACGCCGCCGAGACAGTCGTACTCGTCGGCGACGTGCGCCGTCTCCGAGCCCTCCAGCAGGTCCGCGACGAGATCGTGATCGCCGGGGGCGTAGCTGACCGCGACGGTCTCGCCCGCTTCGAACTCGGCGAGCGCGCTCTCTAGCAGCGCGGCCGTCAGTTCACGGCGTCGGTCGCCGTCGAGATCGGCGATCTCGGCTTCGACTTCCTCGCGGACGTCCGCGAGCACCTCGCGGCGCACCTCCATCCGGGAGTGTTTGGCCTCGAGCTTCGCGGACGAGAGCGTCTGTTCTCGCTCCTGTTCGATCTCGCGGTCGACCTCGCGTTCGGCCTCGGCGACGATCTCCTCGGCGTCGTCTTCGGCTTCAGCGACGATCTCTTCGGCTTCCGCCTCGGCTTCCTCGCGGATCGCCTCGGCCTTCGAGCGCGCTTCGTCGCGAATCTCTTCGACGACCGTGTCTAGACTCATCGGTTTAGACGATGAAGATCACGACGAGCGCGAGGATGACGAGCGTCTCCGGCAGGACGGTAAACAGCAGCCCGATACCGAAGAACTCGTCGTCCTCGGCGATGGCCCCGACCGCCGCGGCGCCGATGCCGCCCTCCGCGACGCCCGCGCCGAGCGCGGCGAGGCCGACACCGATGGCTGCACCCGCGACCGGGGGGAAAGCGGGACCGCTGGAGGCACCGGCCTCCTGGGCGACGACTACCGCGCTCTGCGCGATCAGTCCGAGCATACCGACGAACGCTGTAACGAATTCAAACATGGCTTGTCAGTCTTGAGTAGTGTAGGATCGGTCGTGTCCGAACGGTTCGTATTTCTTTCCACCCCCTTCATAAAACTTCCCAAAGAACTCGACATACTCCAGACGCACGGCCTGCATGCCGGCGCTGGTGATGCCGAGTGCGAGCACTAAGAGGTGTCCGAACACTAGCACGAGCAGGCCGGCGACGACGCCGACGACGCCCATGTGCATCAGACCGCCGAACATGATCTCGCCGTGCTCGGGGGAAGTCGTGTTGATCAGGTAGTGGAACTCGCCCTCGTGGACGTACGCGCCGAAGAACAGCAGGTCGATGACGAACGCGATGCCGCCCTCGGCCAGCACTTCGGCCGCCAACCGTGTGTACGACAGGACGTGCGTGAGCACGTTCAGGCTCTCGACGAACCCGACGATGCCCTCGCCGTAGACCAGCAGCGCGAAGCCGACGACCGCCACCGCCAGCCCCGAGAGGCCCACTATCGGCGTGAAGCCGTAGAACCCCAGCGGGACGGGGTGGCCGCTGAACACCTCGAAGAGGAACGCCGGCTTCGAGTCGCCCATGTGCGTGCTGAAGATCCACGCCCAGACGCCGAACATGAGCAGGAGCCACGAGCCGCTCTCCAGGACCGCGTCCTCCAGGCTCTCGTCGAGGTTCTGGACGAAGTCGAAGACGAACCCGACGGTCAGGTGCAGCAGGCCGACCAGCACCGAGACCGTCAGCCACAGCTGCGCCCACGGGATGAACGCGGGCCGGAAGCCCCGTCGCAGCGGCGGGTGGCCGCCCCACAGCGGGTCGACCAGCAACTCGAGGCCGAACACCTCGCCGTAGATGACGCCGAACAGCACCGTGAACGCGCCCAGCCACAGGCCGACCTGTCCCAGTCGACTCAGTGCGCCGTCGAAGCGCTTGTACATCCAGTAGCTCACGCCCAGGTAGAAGACGCCGTAGCCGACGTCGCCGATCATGAACCCGAAGAACGCCGGCATCGTCAGGAACAGCACGATCGTCGGGTCGATCTCGTGGTAGTTCGGGCGGTTGATCGTCTCGACGAGCACCTCGAAGGGCTTGGCGAAGCCCGGGTTCTTCTGGACGACCGGCGGCTCCTCGGCCGCCGCTTCGGCGCCGCCGTCGGCGCGGACCGTCTCGACGTTGTCCTCACCGGCCTCGGCCTCGGCGGGCGCGAACGCCGCGCCGGCGGTCTCGCGCTCGTGCGTGTAGTCGGCGCGCTCGATCTCGTCGACGTCGACGCGGTCGCCGACCGCTTCGGCCAGCGCCGAGCGGAACTGCTCGACCTGCTTGGCGGGGAGCCACCCCTCGGCGACGAAGGCGTGTTCGGTCGTGGCGAACGTCAGCGGCGCCTCGGCCTTCTCGACCTCGATGGCGAGTTTCTCCTCGACGGCCAGCAGGAAGCCGCCGTGTTCCAGGCGCATCGTCTGGAGCTCGCCCTCGACGGTCTCGAGCTTCGAGCGCAGCGTGTTGGCCTCCTGCTGGAGCGACTGGACGTACTCGGCCGGTTCGCCCTCGGCCTCGGGGATCTCGAAGCGCTGGAACTGCGTGCCGACGATCGCGTCGTCGAGGACGTCCGCCTGCCCGTCCTCGACGGCGTAGCGGGCGCCGTCGACCGGGGTGGTGAACACCGCGATGACGTCGTCGCGCTCGACGACGTCGAACTCCGCGACGTCGTCGGCGTCGGCCAGGGCCGCCTCGACGGCCTCGCGGTCACCGGCGCCGACCGCGACGTCGACGGTGTCGTAGCCCGACAGCAGGTCCAGTCGGTAGCCGAGCGTGACGAACGGCTCGGCGCCCTCGATGCGCTCCTCGACGGCCGCCAGCTCGTCTTCGAGCTCCTCGCGGCGGTCGTCGAGCTCGTTGACCTCCTGGCGGAGTTGCTCGAACTCCTCGTCGAGGGCCTCCTCGGTCACGAGCCGGGTGGGGCCGGCGTCGGTGTCGGAGACGTCGAGCATGTTCTTCAGCGAGCGGACCGTCACCAGCTTCTCGGCGGCCGCGTCGGCGCCGTTGACGGGCGCCCCGGGGTCGAAGCCCTCGAAGGTGCCGGTGTACTCGGAGATGTCGAGCGCGTTCTGCTCGTGGATGGTCTCGACGACCGTCGGCATGACTGCCCTCGATCCGGTCACCGAGACGCGGCTCATTCGCTCAGGTCTGAGCATGCACCGCCTCCTCGAACAGCTCCCGTACGTGTGCGACCACCTCGTCGGTCCGTCCCTCGGCGCGTTCGCGCAGCACCTCGCGCTCGCGTTCGGCCTCCTCGAGAATGCGCTCGCGTTCGGCCTCGATCTCCTCGCGGGCGTCCGCGAGCCGCTCGTCTTTGAGCTCGTCGGCCTCCTCGCGGGCGGCCTCGCGGATCTCGTCGGCCTCGCGGCGGGCCTGTGCGATCGTCTCCTCGGCGTCGTCTTCGGCATCGGCGACGATCTCGTCGGCCTCCGCCTCGGCCTCCTTGATCCGATCGAGAACCTCTGGCCTGGGCATCTGAATCACCCGGAAGTAACGCCAACGCCTATATGGTAGTTGCGAAGTCTCGCGCACCGAGACGCCACGTCCGCGCGGAAATCCGGGGAATTATGCTCGCCCCCACACAAACCTCCCGCAATGGGCGTCCTCGAGAACAAATCGCGAGCGCGCGTGTTCTACAAGTACCTCTCGACGGTGTACGACCGCGTCAACCCCTTCATCTGGAACGAGGACATGCGCGCGGCGGCCATCGGCATGCTCGACCTGTCGCCCGACGACCGCGTGCTCGACGTCGGCTGCGGCACCGGCTTCGCCACCGAGGGCCTGCTCGAGCACGTCGAGGAGGTCTACGGCCTCGACCAGAGCCCCCACCAGCTCGAGAAGGCCTACGCCAAGTTCGGCCGGACCGACGGCCCCGTCCGCTTTCACCTCGGCGACGCCGAGCGCCTCCCCTTCCGCGACGACGCCTTCGACGTGGTCTGGTCCTCGGGCTCGATCGAGTACTGGCCCGACCCCGTCGCCACCCTCCGGGAGCTGCGCCGCGTCGGCAAGCCCGGCGGGCAGGTACTGGTCGTCGGCCCCAACTACCCCAAGACCTCCATCTTCCAGAAGCTCGCCGACGCCATCATGCTGTTTTACGACGCCGAGGAGGCCGACCGCATGTTCCGCGAGGCCGGCTTCACCGAGTTCGAACACCACACGATGGGGCCCGCCTACGACCCCGACATCGCGATCACCACCGTCGCCCAGATCCCCGACGCCGAGTGACCCTGCCGCGGTGCGCCCGCCGTCGCTCGCCCGGCGCCGTCTCCCCCGCTCGGAACGCCCCGGCTCGAAAGACCCTCGCCGTCACCTCGCCCGCGTCCGCACCACCGCGAGCCGCTGGTTCTCCCAGTAGAGCTCGATGCGCACGGTCGCCCCGGCCGCGAGCTGTGGCGCGTTCGTCCCCGCCAGCCGGAGGCTCGCCACCTGGCCGACGCGCCAGGGGCCGTCGTGGCCGACGTTGAACGGCCCGGTCGGCCCGGACGCGAAGCCCCTGGCGGCGAAAAAGGGGATCGGCGGCTGGTGGGCGAGCGGCCGCCCGTCGACGGTGATCCGCAGGCGCAGCCGCTCGACCGCCACCGCCTCGCCGCCGCGGTGGGTCAGGGCGATCCGCTGGGCGGCAGCGTCCGCGCGAGCGTCGAAGGAGGCCCGCGGCGGTACGTCCACGCCGGCGGCGGCGTCGAGCGTCGCGGCGCCCACGGCCGTCGCAGCCAGCACGCTCACGGCCACTAGGAGCGCGACGCCGACGACGGAGCTACTGGCGCGAGTTCCCACGCGCCGGGGTGGTCCCGGCTTCGTACTTCAATCTGTGGCGGGCGCTCAGCCGGACAGCGAGAGCGTCGCGGACTCCCCGTCTGCAGTGGTGGCGTTGACCGACGCGGTGCCGACGGGCTGGACCGTCCAGAGGCGGCCCGCGTCGTCGGTCCGCCCGACGAGGTGGTCGTCGACGCGGATGCGTGCGTCCGGGACCGGGTCGCCCCCGGCGGTCAGGACGGTGAGCTGCATGGGGCCGGTCTGGTGGGTCAGGTTCGCGCGGACTCGCAGGTCGGCGGTCCCGCCGGTGACGGTGCGATTGACGGGGATCGCGGCGAGGCGCTTCTCCTGGACCTCGCGGACGACGTTCGTGGTGCTGCCGTCGATGACCGTGACGAGCTGGCCCTGGGTGTGGTCGATGGTCGTCCGGTAGATCGACCCGTAGGTGATCGTGTAGGGGTTCGCGATCGAGTGGGCGGTCGTCCAGGGGTACAGGCGCTTGACGCGCTCGTAGGCCAGCCCGACGTCGAAGTGGTCCGAGCCGCCGTGGTCGTAGCGGCTGCCGAGGAACGCCTCGCGGATGACGCGGTCGCCGTCGATCGTCGAGAGGACGACTCCCTGGCCGGTGGTCGCGACGTACACTGTCCGGTGGTCGCTGGCGCCCGTGACCGCGGCCCTGACCTCGTTGCGGACGGGCCCCTCCAACAGGAGCGGTTCGCCCTTCAGCGTCCACTTCAGGCGGGTTCGCAGCGAGTTCGGCAGCGCGTACCCGGGGACGTTCCGGGCGTGCTCGTGGAGGCGGTCGGCCACCGTCGTCAGCGTCCGCGCCCGGGCGTCGACGACGGCGAGTTCGCGCAAGAGCTCGCGCGTCGAGAGCTGCCCGCCGTTGTACTGGTCGATGGCGCGCTGCTGGCGGACCATCAGGGCGACGCTGCGGTTGTCGATCGCGTCGGCCGCCCGGCGGAGAATTGCCGTGCGGTTGTCGGCGGTGTCGGCCGCCTCGAAGGCCTCGATCGTGGCCCGCGTGAGGAGCTGCTGGTCGTAGCGGTCGCCGTCGATCGCGACGGCGCTGGCGACGTCGAGCGACGCGTCGGCGAACCGGCTGGTCCGGACGTCGCCCGCGGGGAGGGGGAGGTGGCTGGTGGTGTTCTCGCCGGCGACGACCTGGTCGGCCGCCGGGTCGGTCGCGATCGCCGACCGCGGCTGGCCGGCCCCGGCAGCGCCGCCGACCAGCAGGACGGTGACGACCGCGACGGCCAGCGCCGAGCGGAGGGTCTGGCGCATTACGCCCCCATAGACACCCCAGTACAAAAACCCGTTCGACTGCCGACGGGTCCGGGGCGACCGTGGCAGCGCCGTCCGGCGTCGAGCGCCGCCGAGACCTTTCATCGAGCGCGCTAACCTTTTATATGGCGATGGAAAGCGTTTTCCCGACGGCGCGAGGACACCCGGCACAATGTTGTCGCGGGGACCTGTCGCCCTGCTCGCCCTCCTGGTGTTCCTCGTGACGGTCGCGCCGGTCGCCGGCCAGCCGCCGGCCGAGCGGCCGACGGCCGGGGATCAGGCCAGCGCCGCGGCCGCGCTGTCGACCGTACCGGCCCAGCAGAGCGCCGCCGCGGCCGACCAGCAAACGATGCACGTCTCGCTGCTGGCCAACGGGAGCGCGCGCTGGACGGTGACGACGAACTACACACTGGACACGCCCGAGCGCCGTGCGGCGTTCGACGACGTCGCCCGCGATTTCGAACGGGGCGACCTCCGGACGCTGTCTGCGATGCGGGCGGCCGCCGCTCGTGCCAGTACCGCGACCGGCCGCCAGATGGCGATCACGGCCGTCTCGCGGCGCCACGACGTCGCGAACGAGACCGGCCGGCTCGTCCTCTCGTTCACGTGGACGCACTTCGCCCGCGAGTCCGGCGAGCGCCTCATCGCCGACGACGTGTTCAACACGTCCGCGGGCACGTGGCTCCCCTCGCTTTCGGCCGACCAGCGGCTCGTGTTCGCCGGCCCGGACACCTACCGCTTCCTGAGCGCGACGCCGCGGGGGTACGTCGTCTCGAACGGCTCGGTGCGCTGGTCGGGGCCGCAAACGTTCGAACCGGGGAAGCTGGCCGTCGTCTACGAGCGCGTCGAGTACGGCCCGCCCGGGGGGAACTGGCTGCAGTCGAACTGGTACCTGCTGGTCGCGCTGGGCGGCCTCGCCGGCGCGGTCGCGCTCGCGTACTACCTCGCCGAACGCGACACCGACCTGCCGTCGCCCGGGGCGATCGCTCGCTCGCGCGGCGACGACGATGCGGACGCGGCGGTCGCAGCCAACGGTACCGGCGCCGCCGCGACCGCGGGGAGCGCCGCGCCCGACGCAGACGTGGACGCGGAGATCGACGAGGAGCTGCTGAGCGACGAGGAGCGCGTCGAGCGGCTGCTCGAACGCAACGGCGGGCGGATGAAGCAGGCCAACATCGTCACGGAGACGGGTTGGTCGAACGCGAAGGTCTCCCAGCTGCTGTCGGCGATGGACGACGAGGACCGCATCGACAAGCTGCGCATCGGCCGGGAGAACCTGATTTCGTTCCCCGACGAGGACGTCACCGACAGCGACGAGCGGAGCTAAGGCGGGCGTTCCACTGGTAACAGAATCGGGTTCGTTGCGAACCAGCGAACGCGTCAACAGTTGACAGCGTTTCCGGCGTTCGGAAACGTTTAACGGGGAGTAATCGAGACTCCAAGGCGAGTATGAAGATCCTCGTGACCGTAAAGGAGGTGGCGGAAGTCGAAGACGAGTTCGAGATCTCGGGCGATTCGATCGCCGACCAGTATCTCGAATACGATCTCAACGAGTGGGACGACTACGCCGTCGAGGAGGCCGTCCAGATCAGCG
>JBDGSW010000127.1:0-9429 GCA_042217345.1 Haloarculaceae archaeon | reverse complement strand
GACGACGCTCGTCCAGACGATGGGGCGGGCCGCCCGCAACGTCAACGGCGAGGTCGTGCTGTACGCCGACGAGATCAGCGACGCGATGGCCTCGGCCATCGACGAGACCCAGCGCCGCCGGGAGATCCAGCGGGAGTTCAACGAGGAACACGGCTACGAGCCCACCACCATCGAGAAGGCCGTCGGCGAGACGAATCTCCCCGGAAGCAAGACCGATACCGGCGGCGTCTCCGGCCTGGAACCGGACGACGACGAGGAAGCCGAGCAACTGATCGCCGAACTCGAACAGCGCATGGGGACCGCGGCCGACAACCTGGAGTTCGAGCTGGCCGCCGACATCCGCGACCGCATCCGCGAACTGCGCAAGGAGTTCGAGCTCCACGGCGGCGACGACGAGGAGGGCGTCGTCCCCGAGCCGGTCGAGGACTTCTGAGCGACGACCGCCCCCGTCTTGACGCCGCTCAGCGCGGCTGCACGCCGTCGATCCGCACCTCGTCGCCGACGGCGATCGCCGACCCCCACTCGGACTCGGCGACGACCGTGTTCACCATGAGCCGATAGGGGTGGTCGAACCGATCCGAAGGGGTCCACGCCGGCAGGGTTTCCTGGCGCTTCCGGACGAACCGCTCCCTGAAGTCCGGCGTCTGCGCTCCGGTGTCGGGGTCGCGCGTGGGGACGACACACCGCTGACAGGGATTGACGCCCCGCAAGGCGACGCCGCCGATCTCGAACCCGACGCACTCGCCCTCGTCGGCGAACAACCGATCCTCCCAGAACGGCTGGTCGGCGTCGATCTCCAGGTTGGCTCGGAAGCGCCGCCGCACGTCGTCGACGGGGAGGTCGAACCACGACGCGACCTCGCGCAGCGTCCCCGTGCTGATGACCGTCGGCCCGTGCAACTGCTCGTCGTCGGGGTAGCCGCCCGCGTCGTCGCGCACCACGCGGACGGGCTCGCCGAAGTACTCAGTAAGCCACGCATTCAGGGACTCGCGACCGGAGTCGTCGAGCGCGAACGTTCGGCGGTCGCGTTCGTCGCGGCGACCGACGGTCAGTTCGTGGGTCGCGGGGTCGAACGACGAGCGCAGGCGGTGGACGGCCGCGGTGGCCTTGCCGTTGACGTACTCGCCGTCGGCGTCGACCATCGCGTACTCGCGGTCGAGCGCGAGCGCGCCGCGCTGGCCGACGGTCACCCGCTCCGGCCGGTGGCCGTCCAGCGACTTTACCGGGAAGGTCGTGATCCGCGCGAGCGTCGGCATCTACACGCGGACTACGCGAGTGGTCGCCTCAAGGTTCCGGTACTCCCCCGCCGGCGCCGCCCGGCCACGGCGGTTCCCAGTCGGCGGTAAACGGTCCTGAACTGTCCCTCCCTGGCGTAAACTGGGCTGAATAGCGCAAACGGTCTCGGCCGAACGCTGAAACGATCTCGGGTTTATTTTCGCCCGTCCGTCGAGTGAAGGCGTGGGATGTCGAAACGGAAGCGATCGCCGTCGGGTGCGGGGTCCCCAGCGACGCCGTCGCTGGCGCTCGACGACGCCTTCGAGTTGCTGCGCAACGAGCGGCGCCGCCTCGTCGTCGAGTACGTCGCCGAGATGGACGCCGAGACCGTCGACCTCGGACCGCTCGCCGAGTCCGTCGCCGCCCGCGAGCTGGGCACGACCGTCCGGGCGCTGTCGGCCGGCGAGCGAAAGCGGGTCTACGTCGGCCTCTATCAGTGTCACCTGCCGAAGCTGGACGAAAGCGGCGTGATCGAGTTCGACCCCGACCGCAAGACCGTCGCGCCCGCGCCCGCGACCGGGCGCCTGGCGGCGTACGTCGCGACGGGGTCGGCCGCCGCGCCGCCGCGGGTCGATTCCCGGGCGCCGCAGTACCTGGCGGTCGCCGGCGCCGGCGTCACCCTCCTGGCGGCGAGCGGGCTGGGCGCCGGGCGCTTCGGACTGACGCCGCTGCTGGCAGCAGCGTTCCTCGTCGTGGCCATGACGGCCCTGGCGGGGTGGGACACGCTCGCCGGCCGCCGTCGCTGAGGCTCAGAGCCGCTCGGCGATCGTGGCGGCGGTCTTCTCGCCGACGCCGTCGACGCGCCGGAGCTCCGCGGGCGAGGCCGCGCGGACGTTCTCGACGCTGCCGAAGCGCCGGAGCAGCCGCCGGCGGGTCTGCGGGCCCACGCCGGGCACCTCGTCGAGCGCGGTCGAGACGTCGTCGCGCAGCGACTGGTGGTACTGGACGGCGAAGCGGTGGGCCTCGTCGCGCACCCGCTGGAGCAGGTGGAGGTGGGGCGCGTCGTCCGGCCAGTCGTAGGTTCCCGAGCCGGTGACGACCAGCTCCTCCTCTTTGGCGAGTGCCACGGCGGGGACGTCCCAGCCCGTCTCCGCGAGGGCGTCGCGTGCTGCGCCGAGTTGCCCATCGCCGCCGTCGATCAGCAGGAGGTCGGGATCGGGGCGGTCGTCGCGACCCTCGACCGCCCGGAGCGCCCGCCAGCGCACCAGCGCGCGCATGTTGGCGTAGTCGTCGTTTTCCTCCTCGAGCTTCTTGCGGCGGTAGTCGGCCTTCTCGGCGCTCCCGCCGACGAACGTCACGTCGCTGCCGACGACGGCCCGTCCCTGGGCGTGACTCACGTCGAACCCCTCGACGCGCTCGACGCGGCGGTCGAGGCCGAGCGCGTCGGCCAGCGCCACCCCCTCGTCCTGGCGGGCGCCGATCCCCTCGCGGGCGTTCTTCAGCGCGAGGTCGACCAGCTTGGCCTCGCGCCCGGCGCCGGGCACCCGTACGGCGACGCCCTCGGCGGCGAGCCAGTCCGCCACGTCGGGGTCGTCGGGCCGCTCGGAGAGCAACAGGGCGTCGGGGAGCTCGCGCTCGGCGTAGTACTGGGGGACGAACGCGGCGAACACGGCGCCGATCCGGTCCTCGCCCTCGGGGGCGGCCAGCGTGTGGCGCTCGCGCTCGACCAGCTGGCCGTCGGCGGCGTGCAGGCGCGCGACCGTGGCCTCCCCGCCCGCGACGGTCGCGCCGAGGACGTCGACCGCGCGCTCGCCCTCGGGCCGGCCGGCGGCGACGGCCTCGCCGCCCTCGCCGTGGAACGCCTCGATGGCGTCCAGCCGGTCCCGGAGGTTCGCCGCGCGCTCGTACTCGCGGTCCTCGGCGGCCCGTTCCATCTCCCGGGCCAGCGGGTCGGCGAGCACGCCCGTCTCCCCCTGGAAGAACCGCCGGACGGACTCGACGTCGGCGGCGTACTCGCTCTCGCTGATCTCGCCGGTGCAGGGCGCCGAGCACAGCCCCACCTCGTAGTCCAGGCAGGGGCGGTCCCGGGTGGCGAACTTGTGGTCCGAGCAGCCCCGCAGTCCGTAGGTCTCCCGGAGGGCCTTGACGACGGTCTCGGTGCGGCCCTTGTTGGTGAACGGCCCGAAGACGGTCGCGTCGCCGTCGGGGTCGCGCGTGATCTCGATGCGGGGGACGGAGTGGGCGGTCAGCTGGACCAGCGGGTAGGACTTGTCGTCTTTCAGGCGGACGTTGTACCGCGGCTGGTGGCGCTTGATGAGGTTGGCCTCCAGCAGCAGCGCCTGCGTCTCGGTGTCGGTGACGGCCACGTCGACGTCGGTCGCGCGGGCGACCATCTGCCTGATGCGCTCGCCGCGCGGGTCGGCGTACGAGCGGACGCGGTCGCGCAGGTCCACGGCCTTGCCCACGTAGAGCACGGCGCCGTCTCGCGGCCGCTGGCCGCTCGACCCGTCCGAGGGACTCCGTCCCTCGCCCCCGATGAACTGGTAGACGCCGGGCTCGCGGGGCAGGTCGTTCGCGCGCTCGCGGACCGCGCTCGGGTCCATCTTCGCGGGCGGGTAGGCGCCGGCGCCGTATGTGGGTTTCTACTCCGCGCGCGGACCGAGCGGATCGTCGCCCGCCGGCGATTCGGCCCGCCCGCCGGCGGCCGCGTCGTCCTCGTGGGCGTACAGCGCCTGCCGGAGCCGGTCGACGCCCTCGTCGGCGTCCGCCGGGGCGGGAACCTGCAGGTCCTCGGCGCCGGCGACCGCGACCACCAGCGTGTGCGTGCGGCTCTCGACGTACATGCCCAGCGCGCCCAGCGCCAGCGCCAGGCCGAGCAGGCCGCCGACGAGCAGCGCGTCGTCCAGTTTCGCGAGCAGCGTCGAGATCGTCGTCAGGATGCGCACCATGTCGCCGACGCCGATGCGGCCGGCGCCGCTGGTGTCGATCCCGCCCAGCGAGACGAGATCGCCGAAGTCCACCGTGAGGCCGATCCCCACGCCCACGACGCCCGCGAGCCCGCCCTTGACGACGTAGCTCAGCCAGTCGGGGTCGCCGACGGTCCGCAGGCGCGCCCCCTCGACGTTGGGCAGTTCGATCGCGCGGAAGTTGCGCCCCTCTCCCTCCGGGGCGAACGCCAGCAGGCGCTGGGAGGTCACGACGACGCCGTTCTCGCCGAGGGGGACGGCGGTCGCGACGGACTCGCCGGGGCGCAGGCGGGTGCGCGCTCGCTCGCGGAGCCGCTCCATCGCGCGGCGGTTGGCGAGCGCCGCACATCAACCCTCGCTCGAAAACGGCGGGCGAGACGCACGGGGCGGACCGCGGGGGAGATGCGTGGATACAAAGCCGCGGGGGCGCAACTGGCGGGCATGACCGACGACGCCGAGCAGGTGTGGCTCGTCGAGCGCGAGTACAGCGACAAGGGACTGGTGACGCTCGTCTACGCGACGCCCGACGGCGAGCGGGCCATGCGCTCCAATCGCTCGATCAACATGCTCACCCGCCAGGGCGTCACCGCCGCCACCGAGGCCGACCCCGGGAAGCTCACCGCCATCGAGGACGACGACCTCCGGGAGCGATACGCCCGCGAGGCCCAGCGCATGCAATCGAAGCACGACCCCGACGACGAGGTCTGAGCGTGTCCGACTCCGTCCGCGCCTGGCTGGTCGAGCGCGACTACGCCCACGAGGACCTGGTGACGCTCGTCTACGCCACGCCCGACGGCGAGCGGGCGGTCACCCAGCAGCGCTCCTCGAAGCTGCTGGTCTCGGAGGGCGTCACCGCCGCGATCGAGGTCGAGCCCGATCGCCTCGACCCGGTCGACCCCGCGGATCGTGAGCGCTACGCCGACGAGGCCCGGCGCATGGCCGAGAAGCGCGAGCCGGACGAGGAGGTGTGACCGCGGTCACCGAAGGCCGCGCTCGGCCAGCAGGTCCTCGAAGTCCGCTTCGCGTAATTCGGGCACGTCGTTCTCGGCGGCGTCCTCGCGCTTGCTCGTCCCGGGGTCGTCGCCCACCACCAGGTAGTCCGTGTTGCTCGAGACGCTGCCGGTCGCGTTCGCGCCGTGGGCTTCGACGAGGTCCTGGGCCTCCTGGCGGGTGTACTCGTCCAGCGAGCCGGTGAAGACGAACGTCAGGCCGCCGAGCTCGTCGCCCGTCTCCCCCTCGACGGGCCGGGGATCGACGCCGTGGTCGCGCAGGCGCTCGATCACCGCGCGGTTGTGCTCGGAGTCGAAGAACTCGCGGATCTCGCCGGCCACGGTGGGGCCGACGTCCTCGACCGCCTCCAGGGCGGCCTCGTCGGCGGCCAGCAGCGAGTCGAGGTCGCCGAAGGCGCGGGCGAGCGACGCCGCCGTCGCCGGGCCGACGTGCGGGACGCCGATGGCCGTCAGGAAGTCGTCCAGCGGGGGTTCCTTCGCGTCCTCGAGCTCGGCGAGCAGGTTCCCGGCGCTGGTCTCGCCCCAGCCCTCCAGGTCCACGAGGTCGTCGGCGGTCAGGTCGTACAGGTCGGGTAGGGACTCGACGAGGCCGGCGTCCATGAGCTGGTCGATGCGCTCGGGGCCCAGCCCCTCGACGTCCAGGCCCGTCCGGGAGGCGTAGTGCTGGATGGCTCGCTCCAGCTGCGCGGAGCAGGCCAGCCCGCCGGTGCAGTAGGCGATGGGGCCGTCGCGCTCGACGGCGCTGTCACAGACCGGACAGTGCTCGGGGAACGAAAAGTGCCCCTCGCCGCGGTGCTCGACGACCGCCTCGACCTCGGGGATGACGTCGCCGGCGCGTTTGACCCGGACCGAGTCGCCGACGCTGACGCCCAGGCGCTCGATCTCCTCGGGGTTGTGCAGGCTGGCCCGCGAGACCGTCACGCCGCCGACCTCGACCGGGTCGAGCAGCGCGACGGGGGTCAGCCGGCCGGTGCGGCCGACCTGGACGACGATGTCGGTGACCCGGGTCACCTCCTTGCGGGCGGGGAACTTGTAGGCGAACGCCCACCGCGGCGCCCGCGCGGTCGAGCCGAGCAGGTCGCGGGCGGCCAGGTCGCCGACCTTGATCACGACGCCGTCGATCTCGTAGTCGAGGTCTTCGCGCCGGTCGAGCATCCTCTCGCGGTACTCGATGGCGGCTTCGATCTCGTCGACGACCGCGACTTCCTCGGAGACGCGCAGGCCCCACTCGCGGAAGCGCTCGAGCTCGACGGTGTGGCTGTCGGCGCGCTCGCTGGCCTCGAGGACGCCGAAGAAGAAGGCCGCGAGGGGCCGCTCGGCGGTGACTGACGGGTCGAGCTGGCGCAGCGTGCCCGCGGCGGCGTTGCGGGGGTTGGCGAAGGGTTCGTCGCCGCGCTCGACGCGCTCGCGGTTGTACTCGCGGAAGGCGTCACGTGGCATGTACACCTCACAGCGGACCGCCAGGAACTCGGGGTAGTCGCCGCGCAGGCGCTGGGGGACGCTGGCGATGGTCCGGACGTTCCGGGTGACGTCGTCGCCGCGCTCGCCGTCGCCGCGGGTGGCCGCCCGCTGGAAGCGGCCGTCCTCGTAGACCACCTCGACGGAGAGGCCGTCGAACTTCGGCTCGCAGACGTACCGGAGGTCGCCGTTCCAGTCCGCGTCGGCCAGCCCGTCGCGGACGCGGCGGTCGAACTCGCGGACGTCGTCTGCCTCGCCGCTCTGGTCGATCGAGCCCATCGGCGCGACGTGCTCGACGGTCTCGAGTTCGTCGACGGGCTCGCCGCCGACGCGCTGGGTCGGGCTGTCCTCGCTCCGGCGGTCGAACGCGTCTTCGAGGGCGTCCAGGCGGGCGAACAGCGCGTCGTAGGTCCGGTCGCCGATCACCGGATCGGACGCGACGTAGTAGCGGTAGTCGTGGTAGCGGATCGCCTCGCGCAGCTGGTCGATCTGTTCGGCCGCGGCGTCCGGGTCGAGTTCGTCGACCGGCTCGAACTCCGTGGGGGGATCGGTGACGTACGGGTTGTCCGCGGGCGCCGCCTCCGTGTCTGCCATCGTCCCCCGCTACAGACCCCGGGCTAAAGAGTGGCCGGGGCCTCACTCCAGGCGCCTGCGGTCCGGGCCGACCAGCGAGAGAAAGAGCAGGCTCAGGCCGACGCCGATGAGCAGCGAGTCGACGGCGTGCAGCGCGACGATCGTCTCCGCGTCGACCTCGCGGATGCGATCGCCCAGGAACTCGTAGCCAAGCTCCAGCAGGCCGCCGGCGGCGACGACGCCGAACCCGCCGGTTGCGAACCGGAGTCGGCCGTTCGCACTCCGGCGGTAGGCGGCGAAACTCAGGTACGTCAGCACGCCCCCGACGACGAGGACGAACAGGTTCGCCAGCACGTACAGCCAGTAGACCGGCTCACTGACCACGCTGGCCCCTCCCGTCTGCGCCGCCGGGGACGCGCTGGCCGGCCGCGGGGCTCACCCGCGCTCGAGGCTGCGCCAGAGGGCGTCGAAGCGGTCGACGAACCCCGGCCGTCGGGCCACGGTCGCCTCGAAGGTCTCCCCGGAGATGGCGAAGCAGATCTCGTCCATGTCGGTCTCGTAGGTGCTGAAGTGGTTGCCCTGCCCGTCGACGGCCAGCTCGGTCGTGAGGAGGCCGTACTCCTCGAGCTGGGAGAGCCGGCGGTAGACGGTCGCCTTCGAGCGGCCGCAGCGCTCGACGAGGTCGCTGGCGGAGACGGGGCCCTGATGGGCCGCGACGAGGATCTCTCGTGCGGTTTCGCTGGCCAGCACGTCGAAGATGTCGTCGGGATCCCATTCTTTACTCACGGTCCCGGGCGGAAATTGGTGCGCCAACCGTAAATAATCCGCTCCGAAGCCGTCACCGACCCGGCGGGTTCGGGGCCCGAAACTCCACCTCCCCGCTTATCTCCCTGGGGCCCTTTCGGGACTTCAACGGGTCGTCCGGGCGGCGCCCGACGACCGAACCCACCCATGGAATCAAGCCAACGCAGCGACACCGACTGGATCGTGCGCGAACAGCCGGGCGGGCCCGGCCGCCAGTTCCGGATCGCACCCGACGCGACCGCCAGCGAAGCGGTCGTCACCGCGGTCGCCCGCGAGAGCGACTGCGATCCGCTGGAACTGTCCCCCCTGTTCGAGACGATCGACCCCGACGCGCTGGATCAGCTCGCCGGGGCCGCGGACGTCGGCGTGACGATCCGCTACGAGGGGTTCGACGTCCAGCTCGACGGCGGGGACTCGCTGTCCGTCCAGCCCGTCGCCGTCGGCTCCGGCGCCTGAGCGGCGGGAGCGGGCGGTCGTTCGACTACAGCCCGGCGACGTCCTCGATGGCGTCGGTCAGGGCCGTGACGCTCTCGACGGTGTGCTCGCCCACGTGGCCGATGCGGAACGTCTTCTCGCCGAGCGCGACCATTCGGACAGCAAGGTGGGAGTCCGGCTGACCAGTAGGCTTTTAGAATATAACGGCCAAGAATTCCCCATGAGCCTCACGTCGGACGACTTCGAGGCGTTCATGGCAACCGACCCTGCCGACGACGAAGACGTCCCGCTCGGTGACGCGCTCGCAGCGGTTGCCGTCGACGACGAGGTCGACTCCGTCGCAGCCGTTCGCGACGCCCGCGAGCGGCTATGAGACTGCTGCTAGACACGAACGTTCTCGTCGCCGCAGTCACGAACGACACCGACCGTTCCGACCAGGCGGTCGCGCTCCTGAACAGCGCCGACGAGCCGTACGTTTCCGTGCTCAATCTGATGGAGCTCCGGAGCGTGCTCACGAAGAAGAAGTTGTTCGAACGCGATCGGATCGACCAGATCGAACACCGGATCACCGCCAGAACCACGGTTTCGGTCCCTGACGCCTCAGACATGATGGCTGCCAACGAGCTCCAGTCGGAGACGCTACTCTACCCGATGGACGCGCTCGTGCTCGCTGCCGCAGATGCCCTCGACGCGACGCTCGTCTCTTTCGACAGCGAACTGGTCGCGCACGGAGCGAAACTCCCCGAGGACATCCTGTAGCCACCACCGCGAACGCCCACACCGCTTTCGCGCTACTACTCCGTCACTGCGACTCGTCGTCTGTTCGCCGGCGTTTCGACAGTTTTGCCGATCGGGTCACGGAGGGGTCGTTCGACTACAGCCCGGCGACGTCCTCGATGGCGTCAGTCAGCGCTTTCACGCTCTCGACGGTGTGCTCGCCCATGTGGCCGATGCGGAACGTCTTCTCG
>JBDGSW010000171.1:0-9547 GCA_042217345.1 Haloarculaceae archaeon | reverse complement strand
CGACGTCGTCGGCGTACTCCTCGTCGCACATGATGATGCCGCCGCGGCCGGCGCGAATCGTCTTGTGCGTCGAGCCGGTGACGAAGTCGGCGACGCCGACCGGGCTCGCGTGGACGCCGGCGGCGACGAGGCCGGTGATGTGGGCGATGTCCGCGAGGTGGTAGGCGTCGACCGCGTCGGCGGCTTCCTGGATGGCCTCGAAGTCGACTTCGCGCGGGTAGGCGGAGTAGCCCGAGACGATAATGTCGGGGTCGAACTCTTCGGCCTGTGCGCGGAGGTCGTCGTAGTCGACGTAGCCGGTGTCGGCGTCGACCTCGTACTGTTCGACCTCGTAGAACTGGCCGGTGAAGTTCGCGGGGTGGCCGTGGCTGAGGTGGCCGCCGTGGTTGAGATCGAGCGAGAGGATCTTGTCGCCGGGATCGAGAACGGCGTAGTAGACGCCCTGGTTGGCCTGCGTGCCCGAGTGGGGCTGGACGTTGACGTGCTCGGCGCCCCACAGTTCCGTGGCGCGCTCGATGGCCAGCTCCTCGACCTCGTCGGCGTACTCGCAGCCGGCGTAGTAGCGCTCGCCGGGGTAGCCCTCGGCGTACTTGTTGGTGAGGACGCTCCCCTGAGCCTCGAGGACGGCCTCGCTGACGTGGTTCTCGCTGGCGATCATCGCCAGGGTCTCGTTCTGCCGGCGCACCTCGCCCTCGAGGGCGTCGGCGACGGCCGGGTCGACCGCCCGGACGTGCTCGTAGTTCATGCCCAGGGGTCGGAGCCGGCCCGTCAATAATCTACCTTTCCGCGCCGCTCGCCTGGCGGCTCGGGGCAGAAATCACTGGGGGTTTAATGAGCCGGTCATACCCCGTCCGAAGAATAATGACAGAGTACGCCGATGGCACGGACAGAGAATGTTGGCCTGGGTGGCGGCCACGGGGGTGAGAGCCATCTGCGACGCTGGGGACGTCACGATCGGCACCACAGACTGGAGCGACCGCCAGGGCGGCCCGGAGCACCCGCACCCGGTCGATGAGCGCGTCACCGGGACGGTCGGGGAGCTGTCCATCCCGAGCGCGTCAGCGACCCTCTCGGACGCGGCCGGCCGGCGGCGCGTGCCCGTCGATTCGACGGTGGAGTTACCCCCCCTGAAGTTCGTCCTCGACTGTCGGCCGGCGGCCGGGCACTCGCCCGCGGGTGGTTCGACCGTCGACTCGGAGGCCCTCGAGGTGTCGATCCACTTCGCCGGGCCGGCGACGATCGGTCCCGACGGCGACCGCCTGCGGCTGACGTTCCCGGAGCCCTCGCCGGTGAGCCTGGGATTTGCCGAGCACGCCGACGACCCGGCGACGATCACCGTCCCGCCGACGCCCGAGGGGGTCGCGACGGCGCTGACGCACCTGCCGGCCGCGCTGCGGACGACCGGACCGGAGCGATCGCACCCCTCTCACCGGGATCACCCGCCGGTCGTGGACGTCGGCGATGAGGTGGCCGTCCCGCGGGCGGTCCGCGAGTCCACGCCGGAGACGGGCATCGAGCTGCAGGTACCCCCGGAGCTCGCCTACCTGTTCGTGGGTGCACCGCTGGCGTACTACCTGGCAGCCGACGTGACGGTGACCGAGGACGCGGGGCCGCGGCTGGTGGCGCCGGCGGCCGACGTGGACTGTCGCTTCCGCCGGCTGCCGACCTTCCAGCACGGCGTCGCGCGCCTGCTCCGGCAGGTCTTCTTCTTCGACTCGCTGGTCCGGGACGTCGAGGGCGATCCGGCCGGTCAACAGGCGGCCCTGTGCGAGCACTTCGGGCTGGACGCCGCCCACGTCCGGTCGCTGTCACCCGCGGAGCGGTTGGCGCGGTACTTCTGGGTGTCAGAGTGCGACCTGTCTGGGCTGTTGCCCGAGTGGCACCTCTCGACGTCGGCAGCGCCCGAGCGGGAGAACCTCCGGTGCCTGCCGTACCTGCTCGACGCCCTGAGCCTCGTCTACCTGCCCGAGTCCTCGGAGCTGCGCAAACCCGACCTGCTCGAGCGGGCGCTGGACGACTGTTACTGCCTGCGCAGTTCCGCCCAGGGCCAGTCCGTCCAGTCGGTCGACCTGGTGAACCCGGCCGAGACCGCAGGCCGGGTCCACGCCTGGCTCGCGCCCGGCGCGCCGATCGACGCGTTCAAGACGACGCCGACGGCCTACGAGAACCGCCGGGCCTACCAGGGCGAGGCCACCACGCCGCTGTCGGTGACGGTCGTGCTCAACGACGAGGCGATGAGCGACGAGCACGCCGCAGTCGCCGACATCTACCGCGAGCGCTCGGCCGACCTGCCGCTGTCGGTGACGGTCCGCGAACACCTCTCGCGGGCGGCGCTGGCCGACGTCTTCGCGACCCAGACCGACTTCGTCCACTACATCGGCCACTGCGACGACGGCGGCCTGGAGTGTCCGGACGGTCGCTTCGACGCCGGCTCGCTCGAACGGAGCCGCGCCCGAACGTTCTTCCTGAACGCCTGCGGCTCGTACCACCAGGGACTCGCGCTGGTCGAGCGCGGCAGCGTCGCGGGCGCGGTGACGCTGACGAAGGTGCTCGACCGCCAGGCGGCGAAGGTGGGGACCGCGTTCGCGCGCCTGCTCGTCCACGGGTTCGGTCTGGAACCGGCGATCCAGCTGTCGCGCCGGCGGATCATGATGGGCAAGGACTACGCGGTCGTCGGCGACGGGACGTACACGCTCGCGCCGTCGCCCGACCCGCCGATCGTCGGCCGGCTCGAAGCGCGCGGCGAGCGGTTCCGCCTGCGGTGTGAAGCCGCGTCGGCCCGGCGCACCGGCGACGGATTCACCGTCCCGTTCGCCGACGAACCCGCGCTCCCGGGGACGACCGCCGAGGCCACGCTCGACCGGGACGCGCTCTCGAGCGCTCTGGCTGAGACCGGGTTCCCCGTCATCTTCGACGGGGAGTTCCACTGGTCGACGGCGCTGGCCGAGCAGCTGACCGGCGTCGACGACTGACTTCCCGGCGTGGCGCAGTTGTGAATACGACGTGAGCACCTGCAGTAGGCCTCGCGACCGCCGCGCTCGCTCGGGTACGCGCAGCGATGGCCACGGGTTCGCTCGCCGGACGCGCGATCCTCTCGGCCACGGCGACCCTAAAATCAATATTGATATTCGCTCGCAAGACCTATATTTCCACCATCGCAACTACGGGTGTTACAGGGCACACGAGTAATTCAACTCGTTATCATCGATAAAATTAAATACCGTTAAACGATATTAATAATCATAGGATCATGAGCGAGAACGTACATGCCGACGGGATCGTGGCCCTGCTCGATGCCGAACTGTCGGCGGCCGGCGAGCGCCTTGACGCGATCAACCCGTCGCGAGCGACGATCGAGGAGCTAGTGGCGGTAATGAGCGAGCGAGAGGAGACGCCGCGAGTGCGCCTGCTGGCGGCCGAGCGGCCACTGAAGGACGTCCTGGACGACTTCCTGGTGGCGAGCCGGGCGGCGAACCTGGTCGCGGCCGACCGACTGGCGCTGCGAACGATCGCGGACCCGCCGGAGAACTCGCTGTTAGTCACCGACGACGAGGTCGTCGCCGTCGTGACCGCGGGCGATCGCGTCGCCGGGCTGACGACCGACGACGAGGCCTTCGTGGCCGACGCCCGCGAGCGCTACGGCGGGGTCTGGGAGGAGGCCGAGCCGTTCCAGCTGCGGACGCCGCCGCTGGCGGAGGTGCGCGAGACGCTGTCGGCCGACATCAGCGACGCCACGGCCGCCGACTTCGACAGCGTCCTCGCGTCGCTGCAGACCGCCCGCGGCAACGGCGACGGCCTCGACGAGGTGACGATCAGCCTGCTCGTGGCCGCCCGGAACGGCGAGTTGCTGTACGACATCAGCAAGTGGGGCGAGGACGTCGGCCTGGCCTCGAAGGCCACCTTCAGCCGAACCAAGACCAAGCTCGAGGACATGGGCCTGATCGACACCGAGAAGGTCCCCATCGACGTCGGGCGCCCGCGGCTGCGCCTGCAGCTCGGCGACGACCGCCTGCAGGACGCCGACCCCGACCAGCTGGCCAACGTCGCCCAGAGTCTGCTCGCGAGCTGACCCCGCGCTTTTTTCCGCCCCCCTCGCTATCTCACCCCAATGACTGTCGCCATCGCGGGATCCGGACCGGCCCGCGACGCCGTCGCCGCCGCGCTCGCAGACGTCGACGAACCGATCGCGGACGTCGACCCCGGCGGGATTTCCGGCGCGGACCTCGCGGTCGTCGTCGGCCGCGTCGGTGAGACCCGCTTCGAGACCGCGAACGAGACCGCCCTGGCCGCGGACCTCCCCTGGCTCGCGGTCGAGCTCGGCGGCGTCGGCGGCTACCCGATCGTCGAGGCCGCCGTCGCCGGTTTCGGCCCGGGCACCGCCTGTTACGACTGCCTCCACCGTCGCGTCGCCGCCAACGCCGACCCCGACCAGCCGCCCCAGGCCGCCCCCGACCCGGAGACGGCCCGCTTCGCCGGCGCGGTCGCCGGTCGCGAGGCCGCCCGCCTCGTCTCGGGGGAACCCTCGCCCGTCCTCGGCGGCGTGATCGAAGACCCCCACGCTCTGCGGCGCATCTTGCCGGTCCCCACCTGCGAGTGCCAGCCCGCCCGCGACCGGACCCTCGCCCTCGAGCACGCGCCGCGGGCCCTCGACGAGGCGCTCGAGAGCGCCGAGGCCGCCCTCAACGAGCGGGTCGGGATCGTCGCGCAGGTCGGCGAGGCCGAGTCGTTCCCGGTGCCGTACTACCTGGCGACGCTCGGCGATACTGACGGGTTCAGCGACGCCACGGCCGCGGAACAGGCCGCCGGGGTCGATCCCGACTGGAACGCCGCGTTCATGAAGGCTCTCGGCGAGGGCCTGGAGCGCTACTGCGCCGGCGTCTACCGCACCGACGAGTTCGAGACGGGCACGCCCGCGGCGGTGGCCGACGCCGTTGGGCCGTCGGCGTTCGTCCGCCCCGACGGCGACGACTGGCCGGACGCCGACCCCGAGACCGAACTGGCGTGGGTCCCCGGGCTCGACCTCGATTCCCTGGCGACGGTGTCACTGCCCGCGGCGTTCGTCCACTACCCGCCGCCCGAGCCCCGGTACCGCCCGGCGGTGACGACGGGACTCGGGCTGGGCAACGGCTCGGTCGAGGCGGTGTTGTCCGGGCTCTACGAGGTGATCGAGCGCGACGCCGCGATGCTGGCCTGGTACTCGACGTTCGAGCCGCTCGGCGTCGACGTCGACGACGAAGGGTTCCGTGGGCTGGTCGCCCGCGCCAGCGCCGCCGGGCTCTCGGTGACCCCCCTCTTGCTCACCCAGGACGTCGACGTCCCGGTCGTGGCGGTCGCGGTCCACCGCGAGGAGTGGCCTCGCTTCGCCCTCGGCTCCAGCGCCCACCTCGACGCGACCCGGGCGGCGACGGGGGCGCTGGCCGAAGCGCTGCAGAACTGGCTGGAACTGCGCGGCATGGGCCGGGACGCCGCCACCGACGCCGACGGCGCCATCGGCGAGTACGCGACCCTGCCCGAACACGCCCGGGAGTTCGTTTCCGTCGACGGCGAGGTACCCGCCGAGAGCGTCGGCCCCGACGAGGTGCCGACCGGCGAGGCCCACGTCGAGGCCGTCGTCGAGCGCCTCCGGACGGCCGACCTGTCGGCCTACGCCGCCCGGACGACGACGAGCGACGTCGCACAGTTGGGCTTCGAGGCGGTGCGCGTCGTCGTCCCGGCCGCCCAGCCGCTGTTTTTCCACGACGCGTTCTTCGGCGAGCGCGCCGAGACGGTCCCGGTCGAACTGGGCTTCGAACCGCGCCTCGACCGCGCGCACCACCCGTTCCCCTGAGCCGCCGCGCGAGCCGGCGAAGATTTATAGTGAAAAACGAGTATAGATTCGAACGGGTTTCGCGGCGTCCGGCCGGTCACCCGTTTCGTATGACGTCCGAATTCGACCTCCCGTGTGCAGACTGCGGCGTCCAGCTCGTCCACCAGGAGGTGTCGCGCGCGGGGGACACCGTCACGATCGCACAGTGCCCAGACTGCGGCGGCCGGTACTACCCCGAGGCGGCGTTGCGGCGGCTCTAGATGCCGAACGTCGCCCGGACCACGTCCCGGGTCCCCGGCCCCAGGCCGATCGCCACGATCGCGGTGAGCAACAGGATGGCGTAGCCGGGGCTCTCCTCGAAGATCTCCGCGTCGAAGATCCAGACCACCGCCAGCGCGACGGCGAGTTTCACCACCAGGAACGGCCACGACGAGCCCGTCGCAGACAGCACGGACGCGGGCAGCAGGGACTGGGTGAGGTCGATGATGAAGGCGTTGGCCGGGTGCTTCGGCGAGTAGTCCAGGCCGACGCCGAGCAGGCCCAGCCAGTCGGCGGCGACGACGTTCGAGACGCCGTCGATCGCGTGGCCCCACAGCACCACCAGCCCCATCAGGCCCGTTCCGGCGTTGATCGCCGGGGCCCACCGGTCGGCGGCGGCGTAGACGGCGCCGGCCAGCAGCGACGCGATGAGGACGACGACCACGAGCACCTGCGGGTGGAACGCGACCGCCTCGGTGGTGACGGCCAGCCACAGCAGGTACGCGAACGTCAGCACCGTCGCGGCGCTGCCCACGGTGGCCATCGGCCACGCGTACGTGTCGACGTAGCCCTCGCGGCGGAGCCAGATCGTCGCCAGCAGCGACGCGAGCGTGATCGCGAAGACCGTCACGTAGATGATCGGGCTGATGAACAGCGTGTTCAGCGGGTAGGAGATCGCCTGCTCGTGGCCCGCCGGCAGGGCGTTGTTGGCGTCCTCGACCACGCGGAGGACGCCGCCGAACAGCATGAACGGGACGAGCGCGAAAAACAGCGCGCGGTCGCGGGTGACGCCAAGGCGCCGGACGAGCTGGAGCACACCCACGAGCGCGAACAGCAGGACGATCATGTATCCCACCTCCGAGACCGCCGTGTACCCGGGGTGAGCGACGGTCAGCCCCTGGCCCTCGGCCGCCCGGCAGGCCGCCTGCCGGTAGAGGAGACGGGTCGGCGCACCGGCGCCGCCGTGGACCGCACAGACCGCGTGGTTGGCGTCGGCGTACACCGGCCCCCAGAAGTAGTGCCAGACGAACCCCCAGTAGACCGTCCGGGGGAGCACGAGCGACCCGAGGACCAGCGCGGCGACGCCGACGACCGCCGCGGCCACCCACGCGCGGCCGGCGTCGAGCGAATCGGTCACCTGCATGCCCGAATCCCCGCAACCCGACCGTTTCAGGTTTCCGGTCGCGGCCGAGGGCCCGTCAGTCCGCCGCCGCCCGCGCGACCGACAGGACGGCCTCGTGGTCCGCGCCGTTGGATGCCACCAGCCCGTCGCTGTCGTGGCGCCAGCGCTCGCCGTCCAGGCCGGTGACGCGACCGCCCGCCTGCCGGATCAAGCGTACGCCCGCCACGGAGTCCCAGGGGTTGGGCCGGCGGGTCGCGATCGCCGCGTCCAGCCTGCCGGTCGCGACGAACGCGAGCGCCGACTGCATGCTGCCGAACCGGCGCATGTCGCCACAGTGCCGGACGATCGCCTCGGCGAGGCGCGCGTAGCCTTCGCGCTCGCCCAGCGGCCCCCACCCGAGCACCGCCACCGCGAACGTCTCGAGGTCGTCCCGCTCGCTGACGGTTACCGCCTCGTCGTTCAGCCGCGTCTCCGCCCCGTCGGCGACGTAGGCGTCGTCCAGCGCCGGCATCACCGTCGCAGCGGCTGCCGGTTCGCCGCCGTCGAGGAACGCCACCGACGTCGTCCACAGTCGGACGCCCCGCAGGTAGTTGGCCGTGCCGTCGATCGGGTCGACGATCCACGCCCGCCCGTCGTCGGGGACCATCGAGCGCTGGCCGTCCTCCTCGCCGACGATCGGGGCGTCGCTCGCCTCGCGCAGCGCCGCGACGACGCGCTCCTGGGCGGCCTCGTCGGCGTCGCTCACCAGGTCGTTCTTGTGTGCTTTCGTCGTCACCCGGCGGTCGCCGCGGAACCCCGCCAGCGCCTCCTCGCCGCCGGCGCGGGCGGCTCGCTCGGCCACTGCAAGGCTGTCGCGCTCCATGCCGTGACCGTCGCCGGGCGCGCTGAAAGGTCCGTTGTTCCGGGCCGTCGACTCCCGGCCCACGTCAGCGGGCGAGCTCGCCCGGCGTCGGCATCTGCCGCACGATGTCGTTCGACTGAGCGTGCTGTCTGGCCGCCCGGCGGGCCTCCCGGAACAGCAGCCGGTTGTCGTTGGTCTGGGCGCTCGCGCTGCGCTGGAGGTCGTCACACAGCTGTTTCAGGGTGCGCGTCACGCCGTACAGCTCCCGGGCCTTCCGCGAGACCGCGGTCCCGTCGCGGTCGACGTCGAACGAGACCATCGCCACGCCGAACTGCGCGCTCGCCGCGAGGCTGCGCCGCGCCGCCAGGGCGTACTCCTCGTTCTCGTACGCCGGGACGGCGTCCTGCAGCGAGGCCAGCCCGCCCGACAGCGACTCCATCCCCGGCCCGAACCCGCCGAAATCGAACACCGCCGACTGCAGCTGGTCGCATTTGCCGTTGTACTCGTCCTCCGAGAGTCCCTCCAGGGCCGCCGTGCAGGACTCGTCGGTGTTGTTCGCCAGCGCGCGCTGGGCCTTGCGGGCTCGCTTGTGGTGGCGCTGCATGCGCAGCCGCGCCGGTTCGAACTGCGCCGTGTTCTCGCTGTAGAAGCGCCCGACGGCGAAGGAGAACGCCTTCCAGCTGCGGTGGAGCTGCTCGTCGGCGGTCGCCCCCAGCTCCAGGAACAGCGACACCTGCCGCAGCGCCAGGACGACCACCTTCTGTCGGTCGGTCGCGCCGTCGGCCGCCTGCTTCAGCGCGTCGTTTGCCGACGCCGTGTTGTTGGTCACGATCGCCGCGCTGAACGAGGTCGTCGGCGTCACGTCGGTGACGGCCGCCCCTCGGCCGGCCTGGCGCGTGTAGTTAGTCAGCGCCGTCTGCAGGTGGTCCCGCGCCGTCTGGATGTGTTTCGCCGACTCGTTGTCCGCCGTCGCGGTCAGCACCTGCTGTTCGTCGCGCCCGGAGAGCTCGACCTGCAGGTTCTGGTCCATGTCCGTGTCGTTGAGGTCGATGCCCTGGTCGGCCAGGTCCAGATCCGTCGAGAAGTTCCCGTCGACGCCGACGTCCATCGAGTCGTTGCCGCCCGGCCCGATGTGCTCGGTGACGCCGACGCCCCCGTACAGCGAGCGGCGCCGCCGCCGCTGGACCCCCTGGTCGCCGCCACCCGACAGGGCGCTGCACCCCGCCGACAGCAACGACCCGGCTGTCGCCAATAACGCGCGGCGTCGCATGAAGTTGCCTACGGTTTTCCACCAGCCACTATTCAAACGTGCCCCGGATAGTTCCGGCTCTTTTTCAATGACTGTCGAGCGCTGGTCGGGGCCGTCGCTCTCGAATTCCCGTCCGTCCGGAGAATGCGAGGGAAGATCGTCCCGAGAGACGACCTCCGCACTGATTTGCAGTGCGAGGGATGGGATTTGAACCCATGGACCTCTACAGGAGCGGATCTTGAGTCCGCCGCCGTTTCCCGGCTTGGCTAC
>JBDGSW010000047.1:0-9625 GCA_042217345.1 Haloarculaceae archaeon | reverse complement strand
CATGTGGACGGTGTCGCCCATCTTCTCGTCGAACAGCATGTTGTACGTGAACCGATCGATGTCGCGGTTCATGCCGATGCCGAGCTCGCCCAGTCGGCGCGCGCCCGGGTCGGTCTCCAGGATCGACGTCAGCGTCGCCTCGTTCTTCGAGGCGGAGTGTTCGACGACCTCGCCGTCCTCGAACACGAGGCGGGCGTCGATGACCTCCTTGCCGTTGCGGTAGACCGGCTTGTCGAACAGCACCTCGCCCGCGACGCTGTCGGGGACGGGCGCGGTGAACACCTCGCCGCCCGGCAGGTTGTGCGTGTTCGTGTCGTTGATCGCGTGGTTACCAGCCACGGACATCGTGACGTCGGTGGTGTCGCCCGAGACGATCCGGACCTCCTCGGCGTCCTCGAGGATCTCGACCATGTGCTCCTGGAACGCGCGCTGTTCGTCCCAGTCCTTGAGGATCGAGTCGTAGACGAAGTTCTCGTAGGCCTCGGTGCTCATCTCGGCGAGCTGGGCGTTGGCGGGCGTGGGGTGCTGGGTGAGCGTCCACCGGTCGGAGAGGCGCTCGTCGAGGATTGGTGCGTGGGCCTTGTTGTACGCCGAGGTCACCTCGCTGTCGACGTCGTCCATCTCCGTGACGTTCGCGTTGGCGCGGACGACGACGTGACAGTCGGCGGCCTCGACCAGCGCCTGCTCGTGGGCGGGCGTCTCGAACTCGACGTCGGCCGCGTCGGCGGCGCGGAGGTACCCGCGGATGGCGCGCCCGGAGCGGTTGGTCGTGATCGCCAGCGGGTTCGCGCCGCGGTCGCCGGCGAGTTCGTACAGCGCCACCACCAGGTCCTCGGCGGCGGGTTCGGACTTGATCACGAGGTCGTCGCCGGACTCGAGGTCGATCGCGTCCGCGAGCACCTGCGCGTGTTCGCGAATCCGTGGATCCATGACCGAACCGTCGGCCGGTACGCGAAAACCGTTTTCGGAAGCCGCCGTCGCCGCCCTCACCCGCGGCCCTTCCCCCGATCGATGCCTTCCTTGAACCCGGTGGCGATCCGGCGGAGGAACAGGTAGACGGCGAAGACGACGGCGAGCATCACCGCGACGATGCCCACCAGGACGGGGTCGACCATGTCCGCCGCTTTCCCCCGTGTCGGCAAAGACGTTTCGACGCGCCGCCAGGACCGCTCGCGGCCGATCACGTCACAAACTTGATACGGGAGGCAGTCGAATGGGACGAACGATGTCGCTGCTGCCCTCCGAACCCGACACCACCGCGGCCGAGGAGGCCGCGCCCCGGGTCATCGGCGTCGACTCCGAGGACGCCGACGACGTCTTCGCCGCCCTGACGGCCGAGACGGCCCGGGACATCCTCACGGCGCTGCACGACGAGCCCGCCCCGCCGGCGGCCATCGCCAACCGGGTGGACACCTCCCTGCAGAACGCCCAGTACCACCTGCAAAAGCTCGAGGACGCCGGCGCGATCGAAGTGATCGACACCGCCTACTCCGAGAAGGGCCGCGAGATGGACGTCTACGCGCCCGCCGACCGCCCGCTGGTCATCTTCGCCGGCGACGAGGAACAGTCCTCGGGCCTGCGGGCCGCCCTCTCCCGGCTGCTCGGCGGCGTGGGCGTCCTCGCGCTGGCCAGCCTCGCCGTCCAGGCCGTCTTCGGCCGCGGCGGACCCTTCGGCGGCTCCGGCGGGGGCGACCGGCCAGCCGCGGGCGCCGGACCCGCGGCGACGAACGGGACGGCGACCCCGACGGCGGCGCCGTCGACGCCCGGCAGTTTCAGCGTCTCCCAGCACGGGACGACGACCGGCCAGGCGACGGAGTCGGCCGCCCACACCACGGACGCCGCCGGCCAGGCCGCCCACACCACCACGGCGGCCGCCCACAGCGCCGCCGACGCCGCCCTCTCGCTGCCGCTGGGGCTGGTGTTCTTCCTCGGCGGCGCAACGGCGCTGGCGATCGTCGCCGGCATCTGGTACCTCTCGGAGTGAGTGCGGGGAATCGCCGTCGGTGAAATGGCCCTTTGACCTTCCGTCGCCTACTTTGCGAGTGGGGTCGAAGCCGTGAGTGCGCCCACCGCCGCAGCCGCCCGCCCGCTGGCTTCGGCCCTCCACCCGCCTCGCTCCCTCGGGCGCACTCAGTTCTGGCCGTCCCGGTCTCCGCGGATCTCGAAGCGCTCGATGAGCGTCCCGTCCGGTTCGCGCAACTCGCCCGCGATCGTGCCGGTCGCGTCGTCGACCTCGAGCGTGGCGAACCCGGGCCGGTACCGGCGCGGCTGGGCGTGGCTGCCCGGGTTCAGCACCGTCACGCCGTCCAGGTCGCGCACGCCCGGCCGGTGGGAGTGACCGACGACGACCAGGTCGGCGTCCTCCTGGCGGGCCAAAAGCGAGAGGGCGGTGTCGGTGTGCTCGTGGCCGTGGACGACCACGATGCGGACGCCGTCGGCGTCGACGACGCGCTGGGCGGGCAGGCGCTCGCGGACGGCCGGCTCGTCGTTGTTGCCGGTGACGCCCGCGAGCGACCCCGCCTCCGCGAGGAAGGCGTCGAGCACCGCATCGGTGTTGAAGTCGCCGGCGTGGACGACCAGGTCGGCGTCGCGGACCGCCTCGAGGGCGCGGCCGGAGAGCCGGTGGTCGTCGGTCCCGTGCGTGTCGGAGACGACGGTGATCATGTCGGGCGTACGGGCCGCGGACAAAAGTCACGCCGGTTTTCGGTGCACGTCTCGCCCCCCTGATACCAACGCACTTTGCCGTCCCGGGCCTTGCTGCGGTGATGGCAGAAAGCAAGTCGGTCGTCATCGCGTCGCTGATCTCGAACGCGGCGATCGCGGTCATGAAGTTCGTCGGCTTCCTGCTGACCGGCAGCGCCGCGATGCTCTCGGAGACCTATCACTCGATCTCCGACACCGGCAACCAGGTCTTCCTGCTCATCGGCATCCGCGACAGCAACAAGACCGCCAGCGAGCGCCACCCGTTCGGCTACGGCAAGTCGCAGTTCTTCTACAGCTTCCTCGTCTCCGTGCTGCTGTTCGGCATCGCCGGCTGGGAGAGCGCAAAGCAGGGCTACCACGCGATCATGCACCCCGCGGCCGAACACGCCGCCGAGACCGCTACGATCCCGTACCTCGGCGTCTCGTTCCCGGGTATCTGGGTCAACTACGGCGTGCTAATCGGCGCGATCGTCTTCGAGGGCTGGTCGCTGTGGAAGGCCTACCAGGAGATGCAACGGCACATCGAGGACAACGAGTGGTCCGGCATCGTCGAGGGCTTCCGCAAGACCGCCGACGTCTCGACGCTGACGGCCTTTACGGAGAACTCGGTGGCCGTCTTCGGCGCGGGCATCGCCCTGGCCGGCGTGTACCTCTCGCAGGCGACGGGCAATCCGATCTATGACGCCGCCTCGGCGCTGCTGATCGGCGTCCTGCTGATGGCGTTCGCCGTCGCGCTCGCCCTGGAGAACAAGCGCCTGCTGATCGGCGAGGGACTGCCCGACGAGGCCGAAAGCCAGCTGTACGACGTCGTCGTCGACGCGCAGGGCGTCGCGGCGGTCCCGGACTTCCGGACGGTGTACTTCGGCCCCGACCGCGTGCTGGTGACCGCCGACGTCGAGTTCGAGAACGGGCTGGAGACCGGCGAGATCGACGACCGCATCACCGCCATCGAGGACGCCCTCCACGAGGAAGACGAGGACGTCGGGAAGGTCTACCTCGAGCCCGAAGACTGACCGGGCGTCGCGGCGGTCGGCGGGCGCCCGGGCCGAACGCAAACGCATTTCCCGGTGCCGACGGACGACGCGGACGATGGCAGAGAGCAAGTCCGTCGTGATCGCGGCGCTTTTGGCCAACGCCGCGATCGCCGTCCTGAAGTTCACCGGTTTTCTCCTGACCGGCAGCGCCGCGATGCTCTCGGAGACGTACCACTCGATCTCCGACACCGGCAACCAGGTCTTCTTGCTGATCGGGCTGCGCTACAGCGGCCGGGAGCCGAGCGACCGCCACCCGTTCGGCTACGGGAAGGCCCAGTTCTTCTACAGCTTCCTCGTCTCCGTCCTCCTGTTCGGCATCGCCGGCTGGGAGAGCGCCAAACACGGCTACAACGCCCTCACCCACCCGGCCGCCGAACACGGCGCCACGACCGCCACGCTCCCCGTGCTCGACGTGACCTTCCCCTCGGTCTGGGTCAACTACGGCGTGCTCGTCGGCGCCATCGTCTTCGAGGGCTGGGCGCTCAGCAAGGCCTACCGGAGCATGCAGCGCCAGATCGCCGACAACGAGTGGTCCGGCATCGTCGAGGCCTTCCGGAAGACCGCCGACGTCACCACCCTCACCGCCTTCACCGAGGACACCATCGCCATCTCCGGCGCGGGGCTGGCCCTGCTGGGCGTGTACCTCTCGCGAGTGACTGGCAATCCCGTCTACGACGCGGCCTCGGCGCTGCTGATCGGCCTGCTGTTGATGGGCTTCGCGCTGGCGCTGGCCTGGGAGAACAAGCGCCTGCTGCTGGGCGAGAGCCTCCCCGAACGCGACGAGCGCGAGCTGTGGGACGTCGTCGCCGGCTGGGACGGCGTCGCCGAAGTCCAGGACCTCCGATCGGTGTACTTCGGGCCCGATCGGCTGCTGGTGACCGCCGACGTGGTCTTCGACCCCGACCTCACCACGGGCGAAATCGACGACCGCATCACCGCCATCGAGGCGGCGCTGCGCGAGGCCGAGAGCGACATCGGCAAGGTGTACATCGAGCCCGAGGACTAACGGGGGGCGGGCGGCGCGGGGGCGGCCCCGAGGACGGCGAGTCTTTTTAGTAGAGAGCGCGAGAGGAAGTGGTGTGGCGACCGAGGACGCGGGCTACACGCGGTTTTTCCACTACGAAGAGCCCTACGACCACCAGCGCGACGCGATGGCGCGGATCGACGAGGCGCTGTCGGCCGGCGACGACGTGCTGTTCGAGGGCGCGACCGGCACCGGCAAGACCCTGGCGTCGCTGGTACCCTGCCTGGAGCACGCCCGCGAGACGGGCAAGACGGTGGTCATCACGACGAACGTCCACCAGCAGATGCGCCAGTTCGTCGCGGAGGCCCGCGCGATCACCCGCCAGGAGCCAATCCGCGCCGTCGTCTTCCGCGGGAAGGGCTCGATGTGCCACCTCGACGTCGGCTACGAGGAGTGCCAGGCGCTGCGGGACACCACCCGCGACCTCGTCGACAAAGAGCAGGACCGCCTGGAGCTGGAGCGACGCCAGCAGTCGCTGCTCGAGGAGAGCCAGGCCGGCAGCGAGGAGGCCGCCGAGGCCCGCCAGGCCGTCATGGACGAACTCGACGCCGTCGGCGACGACCTCGAGGAACTGCGCGAATCGAGCACGATCTGTGAGTACTACTACGAGAACCTGACCGGCGACACCCAGGCGTTCACGCAGTGGCTGTTCGAGGACGTCCGCGAGCCCGACGACGTCTACGAGTACGCCGAGATGGAGGGGTTCTGTGGGTACGAGCTGCTCAAGGAGTCCATGGAGGGCGTCGACCTGGTGATCTGTAACTACCACCACCTGCTGGACCCGATGACGCGAAAGCACTTCTTCCGCTGGCTCGGCCGCGACCCCGAGGACGTCATCGCGGTCTTCGACGAGGCACACAACGTCGAGGACGCCGCCCGCGACCACGCGACGCGGACGCTGACCGAGAACACGCTCGACTCGGCGCTGGACGAGCTCGGCGACCAGGACGACCCCCGCGCCGAGGCGGCCGGCAACGTCCTGCGGGCCTTTCGGACGGCCCTGGTCGAGACCTACGAGGCGGCCTTCGGGTTCGGCGAGCGCGAGCAGGTCGGCGAGAACTGGCACGACCTCTCCATCGCAAACGAGGAGGGGCGCGACGACCTGACTATCGCCTTCCTGCAGGCCTACACCGGCCAGGGGATCGACCAGGACGTAGAGCGGGCGCTGCAGCTCGGGCGCGACCTCGACCAGCAGTACGAGGACGCCTACAAGGACGGCGAGACCAGCACCCGCAAGGACTGCCAGACGCTCCAGGCCGCCCGGTTCGTCGAGACGTGGATGGCCGAGGGGGCCGACGGCGGCCAGTACCCGGTGATCTCCGTCCGCCGGGAGGACAGGGCGGGACGGAGTCCCTCTGGCAGCCGGACGCAGTCCGGCGACGCCACCGGCGACGTCTACGGCCGCGCGGAGCTGTACACCTGCATCCCCCAGGCCGTCACCAGCGCGCTGTTCGACGAGCTGCACGCGACGGTGCTGATGAGCGCGACGCTGCGCCCGTTCGCGGTCACCGAGGACGTCCTCGGCCTGGACGGGCCCGAGACGATGGCCTACGGCGCGCAGTTCCCCGAGGAGCGCCGGCGGACCTACGCCGTCGAGGCGCCCGCGCTGTTCGCCAGCGAGCGCGACGACCCGGGCGTCCAGGACACGGTCGCGGGCGTGCTCGAGGACGCCATCCGCTTCACGCCGGGCAACACGCTCGCCTTCTTCCCGAGCTACGCCGAGGCCGAGCGGTATCACGACCGCGTGCGCACGGACGCCGACCTGTTGCTCGACGAGCCGGGCACCCGCGCCAAGCAGCTGCGCGAGCGGTTCACCGAAAGCGACGACGCCGCGCTGTTCACCTCGCTGTGGGGGACGCTCGCCGAGGGCGTCAGCTTCGACGACGACGACGCCCGGACGGTGGTGGTCGTCGGCGTCCCCTACCCGCATCTGGACGACCGGATGGCGGCCGTCCAGGACGCCTACGACGACGCGTTCGAGGGCGAGGAGTCGGGCTGGGAGTACGCCGTCGAGATCCCGACCGTCCGGAAGACGCGCCAGGCCCTCGGGCGTGTCGTCCGCTCGCCGACGGACTTCGGCGCGCGGATCCTCGTCGACAAGCGCTACACCCGACGCGGGGAGGTCGAGATGGGCGCCTACACCGTCCGCGAGACGTTCCCGCCGGAGGAGCGCGCCGAGATGATCGACGTCGCCCCGGAGAAGTTGAAGTTCGCGATGCTGAACTTCTACGCCGACATGGACGCCTGGGACGGCGCGCCGCCGACGCCGTGACCGACGCCCAGGGGCTCAGGCGGGCAGCGCGATCCGCGAGATCGACTGCTCGCGCTCGGCGTCCCAGAAGACCAGTTCGTCGATCGTCCACTCGATGGGCTCGAGCGAAGCGGCGTCGGCCACCGCCCGGGCCGCCTCGAGCGACCCCCCGCGGGCGATCGTGACGTGGGGCGTGTAGTCGTCGCCCTCGATGCCGTCGATCGGGTCGAACGCTTCGCAGAGGCGCTCGTGAATCCCGATCAGCCCCGGGGACTCGACGGCGAGGTAGACGACCGGCGCCGATCCGATGGGCGCGTCCTCGAAGACGGCGACGTCGGCGACGCGGGCGGCGACGGCGGGCGCACCGGCCAGTGCCTCGCGGGCGCGGGCCTCGAGGCGGGCGTAGCGCTCGTGGTCGCCGGTGCCCAGTCGCTTGACGCCGAGGGTGTGACTGCCGCGGGGGCGTTCGCGGGCCGCTGGCAGGTCGGCGGCGACGTCACTCGCGAGGGCGGCGACGGCCGACGGGACCGGCGCGTTCAGGCTATACACTGTCCGGTGCGTCGGCGGGCGCGGCCAAATGGCTGGCGGTCAGAACTCGGCGATGAAGATCAGCCCCACCGCCACGAACCCCAACAGGATGAACTGGAGCGGGAACAGCGGGATCGTGATCCCCCAGTACTTCGCCAACCCCTCGAAGATGACGATCAACTGGAGGAGCCCCAGCCCCAGGAAGATGAAGAGGTTCCTGACCTTCCGCGACGTTACTTCCCCCATACCTAACGGTAAATAATACGGATTGACGCATAAAACCTCGGGTTTCACCCGCGTTCGGCCTCGAGCCGGGGGATCGCCGGCCGGCTCGTGCTCGGCCACCCAGGTCGCTCAGAGCCGGTCCAGGAAGTACAGGACGATCAGGGCGACGATGGCCAGGCCCAGCAGCGGGCGCAGCGGCCCGAGCAGGAACCCGAGCGTCTTGGTGAACAGCCCCAGCACCTCCGAGACGATCTCGACGACGAGCCAGACGACCACGAGCACCAGGACGATCTTCAGCAGGTCGTCGACGTCGAGGGCGGCGCGTCGGTCCATGGACCCTCGTGGGCAGCGGCCCGGCAAAGCCATTTCGGCCGTCGTGCCACCGCGTGGCGTGCGAGTGAATCACGCGTCGGCGGCGGTCTCGGAAGGTTTTAATACGGATATACAGTTACCATCGGGTACATGACGCGGACCCGCACGCACGGCTCGCCGGCGGTCGCGAGCCGCGGGTCCGTCGCCGCTTTTCTCCGACTGCGACGACGACCGGGCCGTTAGGCCCACCTACATCACACTTCACTCCACGGTCGTTTCGCCACGCGCCGCCCACCGGCCGGCACCGGGCGGTCGCGAACTAACTCACCGCTGACACCACCCACACCACACACATGCCAGAAGACACGAACGGAACGGTCGCGCTCGCCTTCTCCGGCGGGCTCGACACCACGGTCTGCGTCCCGCTGCTGAAAGAGGAGTACGGCTACGACGACGTCATCGGCGTCACCGTCGACGTCGGCCAGCCCGACGCCGAGTTCGACGAGGCCGAGGAGACCGCCGAGGCGCTCGGGCTCGACCACTACGTCGTCGACGCCAAAGCCGAGTTCGCCGAACTCTGTCTCGACGCCGTCAAGGCCAACGCCACCTACCAGGGCTACCCCCTGGGCACCGCGCTCGCGCGCCCGGTGATCGCCACCGCGATCCTCGAGGTCGCCGAGGAGCAGGGCTGTACGGCCCTCGCCCACGGCTGCACGGGGAAGGGCAACGACCAGCTGCGCTTCGAGACGGTCTGGCGCGACTCCGATCTGAACGTCCACGCGCCCGTGCGCGAATTCGGGCTCACCCGCGAGTGGGAGCAGGAGTACGCCGACGAGAAGGACCTGCCCGTCGAGGGCGGCGACGGCGGCCGCTGGAGCATCGACACGAACCTCTGGAGCCGCTCGGTCGAGGGCTCGGAACTCGAAGATCCGAGCTACGTCCCCGGCGACGAGATCTACGACTGGACCGACAGCCCCAGCGGCAAGGAAGCCGAACTGGTCGAGATCGAGTTCGAGCAGGGCGAGGCCGTCGCCGTCGACGGCGAGTCCCTCGACCCCGTCGCGCTGATCGGCCAGCTCAACGAGCAGGCGGGCGCCCACGGCGTCGGCCGCACCGACACGATGGAGGACCGCATGCTCGGCCTGAAGGTGCGCGAGAACTACGAGCACCCCGCGGCGACGGTCCTGCTGACCGCCCACGAGGCCCTGGAGGGGCTCGTGCTCACCAAGGAGGAGCGCAGCTTCAAGCAGCGGATCGACCAGGAGTGGGCCGAGAAGGGCTACCAGGGCCTGGTCAAGGCGCCGCTGTTCCGCGCGCTCGAGGGCTTCATCGACGAGACCCAGAAACGCGTGACCGGTACCGTCACGGTGAAGCTCGAGGGCGGGCACGCCCGCGCCGTCGGCCGCGAGAGTCCCTACGCCTGCTACGCGGAGGGCCAGGCCTCGTTCAACACCGAGGCCGTCACCGACGACATCGAGCAGGCCGACGCGACGGGCGTCGCGAAGTACCACGGCTTCCAGGAGCGCCTGGCGAACAAGGTCAGCGAGG
>JBDGSW010000049.1:0-9831 GCA_042217345.1 Haloarculaceae archaeon | reverse complement strand
CGATGACCGTCGTCCGGTTGAGCTTCACCGAGAACCGGCCCTGGTACTCGTCGGTCACGACGTTGCGGAGGTCGTAGACCGCGCCCTCCTCCAGTTCCTGGAGGTCGGATTTGGACCACTTGGTGAACTTGATCGTCCCGGTGGGGTCGCCCAGCAGGCCGACCTGCGCGACGGCGTCGCTGGTGGGCTCCCACAGCTCGATGACCTTCGCCGTCAGGTCGATCCACTCCTCGGGCGCGTCGACCTGGTTGATCTGCTTGCGCTCGTTGCCCCCGCCCCCGCTGGACAGCTCCTGGCGGTCCATGCCCGCCTGCTCGAGGTAGGTGCTCGTGACGCTGCGGCGCGCCTCGTCGGCGGGCACCTTGTACTCGTTGACCAGCGTGTCGAGACGCTCGTAGACGTCGTCGACGGAGATGTCCAGTTTGTCCGCGAACTGCTCGTGTATCTCGTCCGCCTGTGTACGCAAATCTGTCATGCTCTCACTGCCTCCGCATTGTTTTCGGTGGGAGGCAAGCGAGGCTTGGGCGGCTTCCGATATAAACCCTCGCCCAGCCCGGTGAAAGTGGATATCGACGCGAGCGAACGTGAGAGGGGCGCTCAGGCGTCCGGGCCAGTGGCCATCCCGAGCGTCGTCGACGTGCTCCCGTCGGGGGCGTCGTAGACGACGTACATGCGGTAGTCCGCGGCCACGCCGAGCGTGACCGAATCGCCCGCGACGACCGCGGGCTCGCCGCCGATCGTCCCGCTCGTCGAGCCGGCCCACTGACCCGACGCGGTCATGTCGACGCCCCGGACCGACTCGAAGCCGGTCCCGTGGAGTGAGAGCGCGGCCGCCTTGATCGAATCGCCGCCCTCGTGCATCACGGTGAGCGTGTCGGCCCCGCCGTCGTACGCGAAGGAGAACATCGCCTGCGGCGCCTCGGAGACGTGCCGGCTGGAACTGGAGCCGCTGCTCGAGCCCGACAGCGAGGACTTTGCGAGTTCGACCAGCTGGTCGACCGACAGCTCGGCGGTGACGTCGACTTTGGCGCCGTCCTGGGCGACCTCGACGGCGTCGAGCGCCGAGGCGAGGGCGTCCCGCTCGGTCTGGCGCTTCGTGAACGTCACCAGCCCGTCGATCATCGCGGCGACGTCGTCGGCGGCGCTCTCGTCGTCGGCGGCGAGCGTCAGCGCGAAGCCCCGCGTGTCCCCGTCGCGGTAGATCGACCCGGCGGCGTGGTCGACGTCGGCGAGCACGCCCGTCTGCACCTGATCGTTCCGGCCGATCGTGTCCGGCACCTTATTTGCGGGCACCGTCGAGACGAACCTGACCGGCGCCGACCGCGTCTGTTCGTAGGCCTTCCGGAGGTCCTCGTCGAGCGAGTCGCCGTCGCCGTTGCGGACGTCGATGGCCGCCTTGACCGCGTCCTCGGTCCCGTAGACGTACTCGCCGTCCGCGAACACGCCGTACCACACCGAGTAGTCGTTGTCGGGCTCGTAGACCGTCTTGCCGCCGTAGTCGCTGTCGCTGTAGTCGGTCCCGCCTTCCTCGGCGGCGTCGATCAGGTCGTCTTCGGCCCACTCCGCGGCGAACAGCGAACCGTAGAACTCGTCGCTCGTGACGCCGTACTCCTTGTCGCTGTAGGCGTAGAACGGCGTCGCCGTCGACAGCTTCGCGGGGTCGAGGCCGGTGTCTTCCTCGAACTGGTCGAGCAGGCCCTGAAAGTCCTCCGGGCCAGAGTACCAGTCCGACTGCGCCCGGACCTCGAGGTAGGCGTCGACCACCTGACGCGTCCCGTCGTCCTCGCGGACCGCGGCGACGTCGATCGTTCCCGCAGCCTCGGCGTCCGAGGGGACCTGTTTCACCTTGCCGTCGCCGCCCATCACCGAGTCGACCACGTCAGTGCAGCCGGCGATGCTCCCCAGCGCCGCGAGGCTCGTCGCGGCGGCGCCGGTCCTGAGCAGCCGTCGTCTGGAGGGCTTCTCGAGCGTCATGGCCCGTACGTGTCACCGGACGTACGTTAGTATTTTGACTCTTCAGGGCGCGCGAGCAGCCCCCGCAGCGAGCGCCGCGCCTATGTACGAGCGGGCGTAACTCGCGGCCATGGCAGACGAGGGGCGCATCCGCCGGTTGCTGGAGACGACGCTGCGCTCGGCCGGGCGCCAGTACGCCGAAGCGCGGCGCGCCTACACCGAGGCCAAGCGGGCGGCACTGGCGGACCTCCCCCAGGACGAGTCGGGCCGGGCCCGCATCGTCTGTCGGCGCTACGCCGAAAAGCGCGCCGTCGCCCTCGACGACGACGGCCGCCCAGCCTGTTTCGACGCCGACCACCAGGACTGCCGCGGCTGCGCCGAGGACGTCCGCGAGGGCGTCGTCGAGACCTGGTAGGCTTTTCCCAGCGGCCGTCGACCCTCCGGTATGGACCGGCCGCTCGTCGCCGTCGTCCTCGCCGGCGGCACCGGCACTCGCCTGTACCCCGCCGCCCGCAGCGACCGCCCCAAGCAGTTCCAGGCCTTCGGGGGCGACTCCTCGCTGCTCGCCACCGCGGTCGAACGCGCCGGCTTCGCCGACGAGGTGTACGTCCTCACGCGCCCGGCCTTCGCCGACACCGTCCGCGAGCACGCCCCCGGGGCCGCCGTCCTGACCGAACCCGAGCCGAAAGACACGGGTCCGGCGCTGGTCTACGCCGCCCATCGAATCCGCGAGCAGGTCGGCGAGTGCGTCATCTGCGCGCTCCCGAGCGACCACCTGATCGACGGCGACTTCGCGGGCACCGTCGACCGCGCGGCCGGCGCCGCAGTGGAAACGGGGGGCCTCGTCACCGTCGGCGTCGAGCCCACCCGACCGGCCACGGGCTACGGCTACATCGAGCCCGGCGAGGCCGACGAGGGCTACCGGACGGTCGCGAGCTTCCACGAGAAGCCCGACGCCGCGACCGCCGAGCGCTACGTCGACCGCGGCTTCTACTGGAACGCCGGCGTGTTCGCCTGGACGCCCGACGCCCTCCTCCGGGAGGCCCGCGCGACCGAACTCGAACCGCTCGTCGACGCTCTCGAGGAGGGTCGCCCGGACGCGGGCTTCGCCGCCGTCGACCCGGTGAGCATCGACTACGCCCTTTTGGAGCACACCGACCGGGCGTACGTCGTCCCCACCGACGTCGCGTGGGACGACCTGGGCTCGTGGGACGCCTTCGCGCGCGTCGGCGAACGCGACGACGCCGGGAACGTCGTCCTGGGCGAGGCGCTGCTGGAAGACGCCGAGGACTGCGTGATCGCGACCGACGGCCACGTCAGTGCCGTCGGCGTCTCGGGGCTGGTGATCGCCAGCTACGACGACCGGACGCTCGTCGTCCCGAAAGAAGAGAGCCAGCGCGTCCGCGACGTCGTCGCGCGCCTGCGCGAGGACGACCTGTTCTAGGCGACCGCGTGGAGGCCAGCGCTCGGGAAGAAGGCCGCGCCGTCGACCACGGCCACGCTCCGCCGCGACCCGGACCGCGCCGCCGTGGAGACGCCGAAGCGGTGCGCCCCCGTCGCGACGTCCAGCCCACCGAGCGTCGAGAGCCCGGGCACGTACACGGTCTCGCCCGCGACCACCGGCGAGTGCGCCCCGCGGACGTCGCGCGACCAGCGGCGCTCGCCGGTGTCGGCCGCGAGGACGGTCAGCCGCCAGTCGCGGACGGCGAACACGCGACCGCCGCCGACGGCCACAGAGGTCGAGAGCGGGGTCCGCCCGCCCCCGCCCGCGGCCCCGCTCGGGACCCGCCGCACCCACCGGGTGGTGCCGTCGGCCGCAGAGACGGCCCGGACCGTCCCCCGGCCGCCCCCGAGGTACGCCGTCCCGTCGACCACGGTCGGCGCGCCAGCGACACCCGAGTCGTACGAGGCGGTCCACAGTTCGGTCCCGTCGGCCGCGGCGAGCGCGGCGAGTGCGCCGTGGGCCACGTAGACGGTGCCGTCGACGACCGCCGGTTGCGACGCGCCGATCCCCGCGCCGCGGCCGCCGGGGAGGTCGTGAGTCCAGCGCGCCTCGCCGGTCGCGAGATCCAGCGCGTACAGCGTCGTCGGGCCGTCGTAGCCCCGGCCGGCCACGTACGCCGCCCCGTCGGCGACGGTCACGCCGGTGTCGAGGTCCGCCGACGTCCGCCACCGCTCGTCGCCCGTCGCCGCGTCGAGGGCGACGACCGCGCCGCCCACCGGCTGGAGGACGGTGTCGCCGGCGACGGCCGTCCCCCGGAAGGCGTTGGTCCCGCCGAGGTCCCGGCTCCAGTCGACGGCGCCCGTCGCGGCGTCGACCGCGTGGACCCGCGCGCTGATCGACTCGCCGTCGAACTCCCCACCCTCGGCGAAATAGACGACCCCGTCGGCGACCGCCGGCGTGCTGACGTGGTGGCCCGGGCCCAGCGGCGCCTCCCTGACCGTCCAGCGCGTCGTCGCGTCCTCGTCGACGCCACCGGCCGACCGATAGCCGCTGTTTGCCGCGTCGTACTGGAACTGGCGGAACGACCCCGAGACGCCCGCGATCGTCGTGTCGGTCGGTCCGGGAGTCGGGGACTCGCCGGGGTCGTCACGATCGGCCCCCGGCTCGGTCCCGCCACCGCCGTCGAGGCAGCCTGCCAGGCCCGCGACGCCCGCGAGGCCGCTCGTCGCACCTGCCCGGAGCAGTCGTCGCCGCGTCGTCGGCCGCCGGCCGCGCCCCTCTCGTCGCATACCCGTTGCTGTCGGCCGGCGTACAAATAGAGCGGGGGCGTCAGCCCTAGCTCCGCATCGAGCCGCCGTCGATCGGGATGGCCGTCCCGTTGACGTAGCTCGAGCGCTCGCTGGAGAGGTACGCGACGACGTCGCCGAGCTCGCCGGGATCGCCGACGCGCTCGAGGGGCACGCCCGAAGACCACTCCTCGAGTCCCGCCTCGAAGTCCTCGAACTCGCCGCGCTCGACGCCCTGCTCGACGAGCTCGGTGATCCGGCTGGTCTCGTGGCTGCCGGGCAGCACGGCGTTGACGCGCACTTCGGGCGCGAACTCCCGCGACTGGGTCTTCATCAGCCCGATGACCGCCCGCCGCACCGAGTTCGACAGCACCAGCCCGTCGATGACCTCCTTGACCGACGCGGAGGTGATGTTGACGATCGTGCCCGCGTCGCTGTCGGC
Source organism: Haloarculaceae archaeon (assembly GCA_042217345.1). GTDB lineage: Archaea > Halobacteriota > Halobacteria > Halobacteriales > Haloarculaceae > Halorientalis. Next base: position 4,706 of record JBDGSW010000049.1, on the reverse strand, counting down.
GAGGTGAAAATGGGCCGCCCGCGTCGCCCAGACGACGCTCATCACGAGCAGGTCGTAGGCGTCGTACCAGTCGTCATCGTCGGTGTCGAGGAACGGGCCGCTGGGCGGGCCGCCCGCGCTCGTCACCACGTGGTCGAGCCCGCCGAAGGTCTCGACCGTTTCCTCGACGAAGCCCGTGACGTCGTCCTTCTCGGTGATGTCGGCCTGCACCGAGAGGACGTCGCCGTCGCCGGGCGCCGAGAGCTGTTCGTATGCCGATTCGAGTCGGTCGGGGTCGCGACCGCAGATCGCGACGTCGGCGCCCTCCGCGGCGAGCGCCTCGGCGCTCGCCAGCCCGAGGCCGCTGCTCGCTGCCGTGACCAGTGCCGCGTCGCCTGCCAGTCCCAGGTCCATGTGGCCGCCGACGTGGCCCGACACCAAAACTGCTGTGCGTCTCCCAGCCGCCCGCTCAGTCCCCGCTCGGCTGGCGTCGCACTCGCACCTGGCCGTCGCTCGTGACGCCGACGAACAGCTGTCGTTCGACGCGCCGGCCGACGACCGCGTCGCCGGCCGCGTCGCTGACGTGTTTCATCAGCTCCGGTGCCGTCAGGTTCACCTTCACGCCCGCCTCGTCACAGCGCGAGAAGATCTCGGCGGGCACGTCGTACAGGTCCGTCCCCGTCTCGACGGTGAGCCGGACGGGCGCGCGCAGCGTCTCGGCGAACGCCACCGTCTCGCGGGCCTTCGCGACGTTCTCGCGGGCGCTGGCCTCCACGCTGGAGACGTTCGCCCGCGAGGTTCCCAGCCGCTCGGCGATGTCGGCCTGGGCCAGCCCGCGCTCGCGCAGCGCCAGCACTTCGGCCTGCCGGCGGGTGAGCACGTTCTCGCTCGCGTCGAACCCCGCCCGCTCGAGCAGGTCGTCGACCTCTGTGGCGTCCGTCATTGCTCGGGAAACCGTCCGCACAGGGGTAGGCAAGCCGCCGCGAAAAACCCACCGCCTGTGGCGCGCTCCTGTGGCGCGCTCGTGGGACCGCCTTCGGGCCGGCGATCGCGAGGCCGCGCTGAGCGGCCACGACTGCCCGCACCAGCCGCGGCTCGCGATCGCCTGTCAACGAGAAACGCCGCGTGCCGGACGGACCGTCCACTCTCGGTGCGCTCGCCGCCTGCGTCGGCCGGGTCAGCCGCCCCAGAAGTTGTCCCGGCTGCCCAGGCGCTGGCGGTCCTCGCGACCGCCGCCGGTCTCGGCCGCCTCCTCGGCCTCGTCGTCCTCGGCGACCGCCTCGTCGGCCGCGTCGGCGTCATCGTCGTCGTCCGCTTCCTCGTCGTCCATGGGCAGGCGCTCGACCTCCTCGGCCTTGGCGTGGTTCGAGTGGACGCGCGTGACCTTCACCTTCGCGCGGGCCTCGGGGAGGACGCCGTCGACCATGACGATGAAGCCGTCCTCGGTACGGCCGACGCCCGCGCCGCTCTCGTGGATGTCCTCGACGTCGACGACGATCTCCTCGCCGGGCTGGACGGGCTGGGACTTCAGGTCCCGGATGGGCTGGTTGTAGTGGTTGCACCACTCGGTGCCGCTTCGGTCACCGTAGTGCTGGCACCCCATGCCCTGGATTCGTTCGCTAAAACTGGGGCAGTCGTCCGCGAGTGGACAGTCCGGCATATCGCGAGGTAGTCAGAGAGCGGAGAAAACGCTTACGACCCCACTTTTTTACTTCGGAGGGTGTCCTCGGTCGCCTCCGGCGACCTGCGGGCACCCCCCTCGTAAAAACCTGGACTAAAAAGGCGCTCGCGGCTACGCCGCTCGCGGTGCAAACGGGAACCGCGACCGCAGCGACCGCGACCGCACGCACCGCCTCCCCACCGCGCGCAGGGGAGTGCGGGACGGGCGAGAACCGTCGTCACCACACACTTTTCTCGTCACCGACCGAAATCAGATCAATGGCTAATCAGGACTCGGCAGAGACGGCGGAGGCACGGGAAGCAGCCGCAGTCGAAGCCGGGATTCTCGGCGCGGTCGGGACGCTGACGATCGCGGCACTGTCCGGCTTCCTGGTGCTCGCTGGCGTGGGTGCCCTCTATCTGGTTTCCAGGGCGTACATGCAGCTGTCGACGGGGCTGGCGGCCGCCGTCGTCCTCGTGGGGTGTCTGCTAATCGCCGGGGGACTGTACGGCCTGTACCGGGCGTGACGACAAATGGGGCTGCTGACGGCGTACGACGGGTTGCTCGTTCGCCTCGGCATCTACCTCCTGCTCTTCTGGCCGACCGTCGGGTACTACGTATACGCGGACTCGCGAAAACGCGGGATGGCGAATCCGGTGGGTCGCGGTGTAATTCTCGGGTTCCTGGGCGTTGCCGGGCTGTTCGCACACCTGGCGACCGCCCCGCGTAGCGGCTGAAATCGACGGCGGCTACTCGGCCAGGAACGCCCGGATCGGGTCGATCTGTTCGGGGACGTTCAGCGACGGGGGTGTGCCCGCAGTCGACGGTCAGCGTCTCGGCGTCGGGCTGGGCCTCCTGCATGCGCTCGAAGGGCTCTGCGGGGAGGATGTCCGAGTCCGTCCCCCGGAGGATCATGAGGTCGGCGTCGATGCCGTCCCAGACGTCCCAGGGGTCGGGCGCGTCGGCCTGTTCCTCGTCCTCGGCGGGTTCGGCGAGAATGGCGGGGTCGTAGGCCGGGGCGATTCCGCCGTCGCCGGTCCGGCGCGCGGAGGTGACCGTCAGCCGGCGCCACTCGGCGTCGGTCATCTCGCTGAAGCGGCCGCCGTACAGCTCGCGGTAGTACCCCTCGAGTTCGGTCACCGTCTCGAAGGTGGGCGGGTCGGGGACGTACTCCATGATCCGCCCGAGCGCCTCCGGCGCGGAGTCGGTCTCGGGATTCGGCGGCATGTCGTTGACGACCAGGTGGGTGATGCGGTCGGCGAGCGGTCCGCCCGAGAGTGCCATCCCCAGGCCGGCGCCCATCGACGTCCCGACGTAGCGAATCGACGACAGCGAGAGGGCGTCCGCGAAGCCGACGAGCGTCTCGATCATCGCGGGGTTGGGGTAGCGCTCGGTCGGGTCGTCGGCCCACTGGCTCCAGCCCCGGCCCGGCATGTCCGGGCAGACGACGTAGTAGTCGTCTTCGAGCGCGCGGGCGAGCGGGTCGAAGTCCCGGCCGACCCGCGAGAGGCCGTGGACGCAGACCAGCGGGGGATTCTCCGGGTCGCCCCAGGCCGAGTAGTGGATCTCGAAGTCGTCGACCGTCGTGAACTGATCGCTGCGGGCCATCGCCGGCTCTTCTGCGGGCACGACCAAAAACCTCCGCGGCGACCCGGTACCTGCGACCGGCCGCAGTAACGTGGTCTTTCCCGGGTTGCCCCGCGCTGAAGAGCGCCCTACTCGCCGTAGGTCGGCGTTAGCGCTCCAGACCGGCGCGAACGGTCGCGGTCCCTTTCCGTCCCACAGGCGTAGCGCCGCCGTCCGTGACTGATCACGACTCCCCGGCAGAGATGCCTGAGACGAATCACGACGAGACGACGTCGCGGCGCTCGCTCCTGCGCACGGCCGCGGTCTCCGCCGCTGGCCTGACGGCGACCGCCGGCGTCGCCGCGGGCCAGGACACCGGCGGCGCCAGCGGCAACAGCCGCGGCGAGGACTACGTGTGGCACGCGCTCGCCGACAGACGCGACCTCCGGCCGGACGACCAGTTCGCCATCGTCTCGGACGTGGTCCGGTACACCCCGCGACCCCGGGACGTCCGGGACAGCTGGTTCCACAGCTACAACACCCGGAAGATTCGCTGGATCGGCACCGGCGAGGTCGACCGGATCTACGTCGCCGCGGACGCCCGCCTCCCCGAGTACGACCGGGAAGCCGGGTACGTGGTCGACACCGACGCCACCGAGGTCCAGCCCCAACTGTGGAGCGCCGACACCGACTGGTCGATCTTCGGCGACAACGCCCGCTACGACAGCGTCAGCGTCAACCCGCTCGACGCCGAGCGCGCAAACGAGTTGCTCGCCGACCAGGACTGGTGGCGCCCCGTCGGCGGCACCTGACCGGCCGCTGGTACGGGGACCCACCCCAAAGCGCCCGCGAACCACCGCGGTTTTTCCGTCTTCGGTCCCCCATTGCGACCACCATGGGCTTTGGCAGCTACGACGAATCCGAGCAGAAAGACCAGTCCGTCAGCGAGGACGACGACACCGAGGCCGTCAACGTCCACGAGAATCAGACCGACGGCGAGGTCAGCTTCGAGTCCGAGAAGTCCACCGACGAGCTGGTCGACCAGCTCCAGCAGATGAAAGACTGAGCCGACCCGGCGCTCGCCAGTCAGTCCCGGGCGGCCTGGCGCGAACCGCTCGATAGCGGCGTCCGCTCGACCACCTGGCACGTGCACCGTTTTCGTCCTCGGGTGGCCTCGCTGCGCTCGGCGAATGATTTGCGGTAAAAAGTAGTTACTACCGGACATCTTAGTTTGGAACGAGGTGTGTATCTGCAGCAATGGATACACGTTAGCTTCATTGCCCCTGCTCACAAATCCTCTCAATAAGAAGCTAATGTCAGAAAGCGCTGAGGAGGGATCGGAATTCAGCTTTGGACCTCCAGAATATCTGGTCTATCGGGTTCTTTGGGAGCTGCGAGAAAATACGGGGGGTGAGACTGGACGAACGAAGTTCCATAAGCTGTGCATTCTAGAGCCTGTCCGAAAAATATCGCCAGACGACGCGATCGAGAACTAGCTAGA
>JBDGSW010000145.1:0-9948 GCA_042217345.1 Haloarculaceae archaeon | reverse complement strand
ATGTCGACGATGAGGATGCCGAAGCCGCTGTCGAGCAGCTTCTCGGCGACGACGCTCGCGGTGTTCGACTTCCCGGAGCCGCTCTTGCCGGTGACGAACCCGCGGCCGGTGAGGATCTCGACGACCGGCAGGTCGACCGGTCGGTCTGGCTGTTCACCCAGCGGCGGGCCGTCGCTCAACTCGGCGACCCGAATGGTCTCCTGATCCGTTCCCATCGGTTGTGGGGGAAAGCGGCGCCACCGACATAGGTGTCAGTCAGCCAGTCGTCAGACGGCAGCCGCTCGCGCCGCCGAAGCCGGGAGAACGGCTTTACGGCCGGCCGACGAACGGGCCGCCAGCCGGCGGACTATCCACATGCAGGGCTACCGAACGGTCGTCGAGGACGGCGTCGTCTACGTCGAGGGGAGCGAGCGACGCGTCGAGGTCGGTCCGCTCGACAGCGTCATCGACGCCGTCGGCGGCCATGCATGGACGATTCACTACGCCGACTGGGAACGCGAGTACTACGACGAGTTGGACACCTCCGACGAGGGCCTCACCGTCGACGTCGTCGACATGATGACCGCGATGACCCACGCCCGCTCGTTCGTCGACGCGCTGGCCGCCCACCCGGCGGACCCACCCGCCGAGGACGCCGCCGCCCTCCCGCCGCGACTGGGCCTGTTCGTCGGGAAACTCCTGGCGAACCTCGAGAGCGGCCTCGATTAACTGTCGCCCCGCCGAGGCGTCCGTACGTTCAATTGCCGGGACGGTGAACTGTGGTGGCATGGTCACGCACAACGTGGTCGACTACGACAGCCTGCGCGCGGAGTTCTCCTGGGACGACGTTTACGCGGAGGCCGACTGGGACGCGCCCGAGCGGCTGAACATCGCCCACGAGGTCTGCGACCGCTACGCCGACGACCGCCAGCGCGTCGCGCTGTACTGGGCCGGCGCCGACGGGCAGCGCGAGACCGTCCCGTTCTGGCGGCTGGCAGAGCAGTCCAACCGCTTCGCGAACGTCCTCGAGGACATCGTCGACGAGGGCGACCGCGTGTTCTCGTACATGCCGCGCATCCCCGAACACTACGTCGCGATGCTGGGGACGCTCAAGCGCGGGGCGGTGTGGGGCAGCGTCAACGAGCGTTTCGGGCCCGACGGCATCGCCTATCGGCTGGCCGACTGCGACGCGAAGGTCGTCGTCACGACCGCCGACAACCAGGAGACCATCGAGAAAGCGCGCCAGGACGCGCCGTCGGTCGAGCAGACGATCGTCGTCGAGCGCGAGGAAGGCGGGATGAACTTCACGTCGGCGATGGCCGAGGACGTCGCCACCCGCGAGGACGAGTTCTCCTTCCACGGGGCGCTCGCTCGCGCCGACACCGACTACGACGCCGCCGAGACCAGCGGCGACGACGACGCGCTGCTGTACTACACCTCGGGGACGACCGGCCCGGCCAAGGGCGTCCTGCACAAACACCGGTGGGTCGCGGGCGTCGCCGCCACCCAGCGCTACGCCGTCGACCTCCAGCCGGGCGACCTCTACTGGAGCACGGCCGACCTGGGCTGGCTCACCGGGCCGATCAACACGCTCGGCGCGTGGTTCTGGGGCGCGTCGCTGCTCACCTACGAGGGCGAGTTCGACCCCGCGTCCTGGGCCGACCTCCTCGGGGAGTTCCCCGTCAGCGTCCTGTTCTCGGTGCCGACGGCCTACCGGATGCTCCGGGCCAACGAGGACGTCCTCGACGGCGTCGACCTGGACCTGCGGCACGCGCTGTCGATCGGCGAGCCCCTCTCCGGCGGCGTCGTCGAGTGGGGCGAACAGAACCTGGGCGTGACCATCCACGACACCTACGGCCAGACCGAGACGGGCAACATGATCATCAACAACTACCCGGCCATGGAGATCCGCCCGGGCTCGATGGGCAAGCCCCTCCCGGGTGTGACCGCCGCCGTCGTCGATCCGGAGACCGGCGAGGCGCTCCCGCCCGGCGAGACCGGCGAGATCGCCGAGCGCGGGGACTTTCCCTCCTTCTTCGCGGAGTACTGGGAACAGCCCGAGAAGACCGCCGAGTGCTTCGTCGAGGATCCCGACGGCGAGCAGTGGTACCTCTCGGGCGACCTCGGGCACGTCGACGAGGACGGCTACTTCTGGTTCGAGGGCCGCGCCGACGACGTGATCATCTCATCGGGCTACCGGATCGGCCCCTTCGAGGTCGAGAGCGCCCTCGGCGAGCACCCGGCCGTCGCCGAGGCGGCCGTCGTCCCCCGGCCCCACGAGGAGCGCGGCAACATCGTCAAGGCCTACGTCGTCCTCACCGAGGGCCACGAACCCAGCGACGACCTCACCGAGGACGTCAAACAGCGCGTCAGGGACGAACTCTCCGCCCACGAGTACCCCCGCGAGATCGAGTACGTCGACGAACTCCCCAAGACGGTCACCGGGAAGATCCGCCGGACGGAGCTGCGCGACCGCACGGCCGACGAGCCGCGCTGACCGGCCCGTGCTCCCGGCGTCCCGGGGACCACTCATATTCCGGAACGCTGAACATTACGACTGGGAGGCGCTGCAAGTACGTGGTGAGAACATGTCGTGTGTGAATACATTGATCCACATACTTATGCTCGTGGCTTCCGGAGAGCACGCCGATGGAGAGGTCGGACGCGGAGGCCTTCGACGCGGCGCCCGTAGCGCTGTTCGTCGTCGATCCCGGGTCGGGGACCCTCGGCGCCGCCAACGCACGCTTTCGGGGGCTGACGGGCCACGCCGAACCGGATCTCCGCGGCCGGCCGGTCGAGGAGGTGATCGAGCCGTCGGCATCGTCGGTCACCATGGCGGCGCTCGCTGCCGACCTACCCGAGGACCCGGTGGCGGTACCGGCGACGCTCGCGACCGCCGACGGCGGGCGTCGGGCCGTCCGGCTCCGGGTGAGCCCGGTCGAGTGGGACGGCGAGCGCGCGCTGTGCGGCGCCGTCGACGAGTGGACGGGTAGCGTTCGTGCGGGCCGCGACCGCGGGAGCAGTGACCGCGAACACGTCGAGCGCCTGGCCGCGAACACCCCCGACGTCCTGTGGATCTTCACCGCCGACTTCGGGGAGCTCGTGTTCGTCAACGAGGCCTACGAGCGGATCTGGGGCCAGCCCGTCGAGGACCTCGCCGCGGATCCGACGGCGTTTCTCGACGGCATCCACCCCGAAGACCGCCCGATCGCCAGGGAAGCCATGGCGGACCTGGCCGCCGGGGAGTCAGTCGACGTGGAGTACCGCGTGAACGAGGCCGCCGACTTCGGTCGCCACGTCTGGGTTCACGGCGAACCACTCTACGAGGACGGCCGCGTCGCCGAGATCGGCGGCTTCGTCCGCGAGATCACCGAGCGAAAGCGCCGCACCCAGGAGCTCGTTCGCCAGCGGAACCTGGTAGAGCACGTCCCCGTCGGGGTGTTCCGGGCACGACTCTCCGGCGAGGACTGGGAGCTCGAGCAGGCCAACCCCGCGCTGGCCGCGATGCTGGGCGTCGCGGAGCCGGAGACGCTGCGGGGACGCTCGGTCGACTCGCTGCTGGCCGACGACGCGTCGCTCGCCGAGCGAGACACGGCGTTGCGGCGCTCGGGGGTCGTCACCTTCGAGTGCGAGTTCGCCGCCCGGGGCGAGCCCTTCTGGGGACGCGTGACGACCGTCCTCCACGACGACGCGTCGGGGCGACCCGTCGCCGACGGCATCGTCGAGGACGTCACCGAGCGCAGGCGGCACCACCGGCAGTTCGCCGTCGTCGACCGCATCCTGCGACACAACGTCCGCAACGACGTGGCCGTCGTGCTCGGCTACGCCGAGTACCTCCTGACCGCCGTCGACGACGAGGACCTCGCCGACGCCGCCCGGCGTATCGTCGATCACGCGGAGGCGCTCGCGCGCACCGCCGAGAAGGAACGCGAGATCGTCAAGACTCTCTCGACGGACGACGACGACGCCTGCGTCGACGTCGCGGTCGAGCTCGATCGCCTCACCGCTCGCATCGCCGAGCGGATCCCCGCGGCGACCGTCGAACTCGACTGCCCGCCGGCGGCGCCCGTCCGCGCGAGCAGCCGGATCGACGTCGCCATCCGCGAACTGCTCGAGAACGCACTCGTCCACGGGTCCGACGCCCCCACCGTGGGCGTCACCGTCACCTGCACCGACGACGTCGTCCGCGTCGCAATCGCCGACGACGGGCCGGGGCTACCCGAGTCCGAGGTCGCGGTCGTCGTCGGCGAGGCCGACATCGACCAGCTCACCCACGGCACCGGCACCGGCCTGTGGCTCGCCCGTTGGCTCGTCACCGCCTCCGGCGGCCGAATCGACTTCGACACGGACGACGCCGGCACCACCGTGACCGTCACGCTGCCCTCGGCCCACGACGGCGAGTGAGCCACCGGGCCGACCGACCCCTCACTCGAAGTCGCCGAGCGACGTCTGCCCCGATCGGTCGCGCCGCCCCGTCCGGCCCTCGGCGTCGTCGCCGTCGTCGCCGGCGGCCCGGCCGCCGTCGGCGAACTCCCCGAGCGAACGGTTCGCGTCGTCGCCGGCTGCGTCCTCGGCCGTCGGCGGACGCCCCGCGGCGGACTCGGCCGCCCCGGCAGGCTGGTCCCAGCCGTCGAGGCTGGCCTGCTCGCCCTCGGTGAACTCCAGGTTCGAGACGCGCACGCCCAGCTTGCGGACCCGGTCGTCGGCGAACTCCGTCAGGAGGTCGAGCGCGACGTCCGCGACGAGGTCGGCGTCCTCGACAGGTCCGGGAAGGGACTCGGCGCGCGTGTGCACGTCGAACGGCGGCGTCACGACCTTGATGCCGATCGTCCGGTAGAGCGCGCCTTCGCGCTCGGCGCGGTCGGCGACGTCGACCGCCAGCGAGCGCACGCGCTCGCGTTTGGCCTCGGGGTCGGCGGTCGCGTCGGTGAACGCCGACTCCCGCGAGAGGCTCTTGGGCTCGCCGACGGGCTCGACCGCGCGGTCGTCCTCGCCGCGGGCGTACGCGCGGATCTCGCGGCCGCGCTCGCCGAACGTCTCGGCGATCGCCTCGGGGTCGGCCGCCGCCAGGTCGCCAGCCGTCTCGATGCCCATCGACCGGAGCTCGCGCGCGGTCACCGGCCCGACCATGTGGACCTCCTCGACGTCCAGCGGGGCGAGAAACGACCGTACCTCGCCGGGCTCGACGACGACCAGCCCGTCCGGTTTGTCGTAGTCGCTGGCGATCTTGGCCGCGCTCATCGTCGGCGCCGCCCCGACGCTGGCGTCGACGCCCACTTCCGCGGCGATCCGGTCTTTGAGCCGCTGGGCGAACCCGGAAACTTCCTCCCAGTCGACGGTCTCGGTGACGTCGAGGTAGGCCTCGTCGACGCTTTCCTCCCGGACGGTGTCGGCGGTCTCGCGCAGGATCGCCTTGACGTCGGCCGCCACCGATTTATAGTACTCCATGTCCACCGGCCGGTAGAAGCCGGCTTCCTCGGGATCGAGGTCGGGGTCGGAGACGGCCTCGACCTTCCGGGGGAGCCGGTCGAGGGCCTCGGAGATGGCCATAGCGCTCTCGACGCCGAACGCCCGTGCCTCGTAGCTGGCCGTCGCGACCGCCCCGTGGGGCTCGTCGGCCTCGTACCCCATGCCGACGACCAGCGGTTCGTCCCGCAGCGCTGGCTCGCGCAGGCGTTCACAGGCGGCGTAAAAGCAGTCCATGTCTACGTGGCAGACGACCTGCTCGGGTTCGTCCCGCGACACGCCGGGCAGCCGCCCGTCCATGGGCGAGCCATGGGACCGCGCGCACCTAAGCGTCCCGACTGGTCACTCGACGTCCAGCAGCGCGCCGGGGTTCATGATCCCCGCCGGATCGAGCGCGTCCTTGGCCCCGCGGAGGGCGTCGCGGAACTCCGCGGGCGTCTCCCGCTCGTACCAGTCGCGGTGGACGCGCCCGACGGCGTGGTGGTGGGTGATCGTCCCGCCGTACTCCTCGATGGCGTCCGAGGCCGCGGCCTTGATCTCGCGCCACTGTTCGAGCTCGTTGCCGACCTCCGCGGGCGCCAGCAGCGTGTAGTACGGCGCTGGGCCGTCCGGGTAGACGTGGGTGAACCGACAGGACAGAAAGCCCGCGCCGCAGACCTCGTCCATCGTCTCGGTCACGCGCTCGGTGATCTCGGCGTGCAGCTCGGGGAACTGGTCCCACGTCACCGCGGTCTCGAACGTGTCGGCGATCACGCCCAGGCTCACCAGCGCGTTGAACTCGTAGGGCGCCTCGAAGAAGGCCGAGCGCCACTCGCCCTCGGCGGAGTCCTCGCGGTCGCCGTCGCCGTCGTCACTGCCCTCGGATTCGACGTGGGAGCCCTCGACGGTCGGATCCTCCCGGAGGTCGCCGCCGAGGGCCTCCGCGATCTCGACCGCGCGGTCGAGGTCGTCCGCGACCGGGTGGTCGATCGACTCGAAGCCCACGAGCAGGACGTGGCTGCCGTCCATCGCGACCTCGTGGAGCATCGCCTCGCGGCTGTCCAGCAGCCGGCAGTTCGCGGGGTAGAGCCGCGCCTGGACGATCTCGCGCGTCGCGTCGACGGCGGCCTCGAAGTCGTCGAAGTGGAGCGTGGCCCGCGCGCGGTACTCGGGGCGGGGCTGGACGCGCAGCCAGGCTTCGGTGATCACGCCAAGCGTTCCCTCCGAGCCCAGCACGAGGCGGTTCGGATCGGGGCCGGCCCCCGAGGCGGGCAACCGGCGCGTCTCGAAACTCCCCGCGGGGGTCAGCATCCGCACGCTCTCGACGAAGTCGTCGATGTGCGTGTACAGCGTCGCGAAGTGCCCGCCCGCCCGCGTCGCGATCCACCCGCCGAGCGTCGAGAACTGGTAGGACTGGGGGTAGTGGCGCAGCTGGTACCCCTCCGCGGCGAGCTGGTCGTTGAGCTCCGGCCCGGTCGCGCCGGCTTCGATCAGCGCCGTCCGCGAGTGTGGATCGACCTCGCGGACGCTGTCGAGCGCGCCGACGTCGAGCGAGACCACGCCGGCGTACCCCGCGCCGTCGGCTGGGTCGCACTCGACGCCGCCGACGACGCTCGTCCCGCCGCCGTAGGGGACGACTGCCACGCCCGCCGCGGTCGCCCACTCCAGCAGCGCCGCGATCTCCCCCTCGCTGGTCGGCTCGGCGACGGCGTCGGGTGCGGGCTCGTAGTCGCCGTGGAACCCGCGCACGAGATCGCGGTAGGACCGCCCGTAGGTGTGCCGGACGCGGTCCTCGGTGGCCGTCGAGCAGAACGACGCCAGCCGGTCGGGGATCGACAGCGACGACGCCGGGATCGACACGTCAGCGAGCGCGGGCGGGTCGAGCAGCGGTCGCTCGGGGAACCCCAGCATCGTCTCGAGGCGCTCGGCGAGCGCCCGACGCGCCTCGTCGTCCGGGAACCGCTCGGCGTACCCCCAGCCCCAGAAGCTCAGCGGTCGCTCAGACACGTGCTCCACCTCCGGCCGATGCGACGGGACTCGCCGCTGGCGGGACCGGGTCCACGGCGCTGCACTCGTCGGTCGCGCGATCGATCTCGGTCACGGTCTCGACGCTGGGACCCCCAGGGGCAAAACTGCTTGCCAGGTCACTGCCGAGTCCCCGAGCGTCCCACAGGCGACGCTGCCCGAACGTCGCGGTCGAGAAAAACGCGCTCCCGGGTCCGAGAGTGGCTGGCCAGCCAGTGTGCCGGGAGGCGGCTGCTCGTTCGCCGATGCCAATTCCCGAACGGATACGACGGTCGTTCCCGTCGGGAACCCCCGCGTACTGAGGTTCCACTATCATGTTAGATACTGCCACACATAGGTCTTTCGCCGGGTCGCTGGTCCGGTCCGCACGACGGCAGCCTAATTGCTTTGGCAGAGTCTTGATGTGGCAACTGTCCCACCCCTACGGTAGCGCGACAGGAGCAGTGTGGGTCCTGTCGCCGAAACCGTCGGCGCCTCCACGCCGACACCGCAGGGAACCCCTCCCTGCCTCTCCCTACCGACAGCACGCCTCACGAGCCACGGCCGTCCGCAGTTCTCGCGCGACCACACCCGTTGACCCCCCGGATCGCGACGGACCCGTTGGCGCGTAACGACGAAAGGATTGAAGGTCGCGTCGGCGCGACTGTATACGAGAGTGATGTATCGATGAGTCTATGCAGCGATGTCTGGGAGGCTCTGCACGACGACTACGACGACCACGTCCGGAGCGTGACCTGCTATCACCCCGCTGACTTCGAGACGCGCTATCGGGAAGACCTCGGCGAGATGTACACCACCGGCGAGCTGCAGTCGATCGTCGACGACGTCATCGTTCAACAGCTCGGCTACGAACGCACCGACACCGAGCTCAAGACCGGCGACCTCCACGCCATCGTCCAGGTCTACGACGACTCGTGGCTTGTGCTGTGGCCCGACCAACTCGACGGTAAATCCGGATTCATGATCTCGCTCCAGCGCGGCGAGTCCGGGATCGATCCGACCGTCCTCGACGACGTCGTCCGGTACCTGAACGAGGACGTCGCCCCGCGGATTTCCTGACGCGGCGATCCGGTCCGCCTGCTACCACGCTAGCTGTGGATCGTCGTGCTGGGGGTCGAATCGGCGGCGCATCTCTAACTGGTTCGTGCAGTTCCGAGCAGTCGCCTCGGGACCCCTTCCGATTCCGGAGCGGGCACTAGACACCGCGACTGGCCTACGTCGTTCGAATCTACGAGGAGAGAGACGGGATCACCCGCGGCGGGCGACTCTACCGCGAGAGACAAATTGCTCGCACCACCGGCCGATCCCCCGAGCGAGCACCCTCTCAACCGCAACTCGCATCCTGGGAACAGGGAGAGCGCCTAACTTCCAGGGGGAAGTTGTGAGAGATCTCGATAGCAGTTCGATTTGAAATCTAAGCGCTAATCCTAGGTACAGACCCCTCAATAGCGGCCCAGATTTCAGGGTATCAGCCATCCCCTGAAATGACGAATCTGAGCTGACGCTCCGAAATATCGTTCGGAAAGTACCCGTGGCCGACTCGACACGGAGAGCCGGACACACCACAGAGGGATTAGCTAAGCTGCGGCTCGATATCCTCGACGAGATAGTGCTCGATCGTCTCCATGGCATCCATCGAGACATCAGGGTCGTCCCGCTGAATCGAGACGACGAACCCGGACTTGTGGTCGAGTTCGTCGGGGTACAGCAACACCCAGGCCCTCTCGAAAGAGCGAACGGAGGAGTTGAGATCGCCGAGGTTCAGATAGGTCCGAAGCTTGTCCGTGCTCAATTGATCGATGATCACCTCGTCGACCACGGATTGAATCTCTTGCGGCGAATACTCGGCCTCGACGTCGGAGCGGCCGATACTCTCGAATTCCGATGGGTGATACCGGATTACGATACGTAACGCAGAGCCAAACTCGGATTCCAGTGAGTCCCAGACCTGCCGTGCGATCGACATGGCTCGAAAATCGAAGTCGCCCCCAATAAATGCTCTCAGAATTGCTAGAAGTTGTAAACCGTGAAACAAAACGTCGTCCCGCGGACTCGCTCGGAGGGATTTGAACCCCCAATCCGCCGAGAGAAGGCCCATGGGTGCAAAATATGGGCCTCTCGGCGGAAGGCAAGGATATGCCGCGCGGTTGCGCGGATGGCCTCCCTCCGGTCATCACTTCGGCTGGTGATCGCTGGCCGCTCCTGCGGTTCAGGAGTCAGAATGCAACCCGACATTCCACCCCAACAGGCCGTACAGGACTTCCTTGCAGAACGCGAGGGAGAAGTCAGTCGAGCCAGCCACCGGAATTACAAGTACGCACTCAAGGAATTTGTGCGCTTCTGCGAGGACAACGGCATCGAGGCGGTCAGCGAATTGCATGGGTACCATCTAAAGAAGTTCAAACTACGTCGTCGAGGCCAGGGAATCAAGCAAATCACGCTGAAGGCGGTGGTGCAGAACTGTTCTCATAGCGTGATGGTTGGGCTGGCGACATCGTT
>JBDGSW010000091.1:0-9995 GCA_042217345.1 Haloarculaceae archaeon | reverse complement strand
CCAGGACCCCCCGGCCGCCGGCGGCGCCGATTCCGGGCCCGCGCGGGACGACGCTGACGGGGCCGCGGGCGCGGGCGCCGCCGCGGACCCCCAGTCCCGGCTGGCCGACGCGGAGGCAGAGATCGAGCACCTCGAGGACGAACTCGCCGAAGTCGAGGGCGAGCGCGACGACCTGCGGGCGGAACTCGAGGAGGTGCGCGCGGAGCGCGACGAATTGGCCGAGCGCGTCGAGCGCCTGGAGAGCCGGGTGAACGAACTGCGCACCGAGGATGGCGGCGAGTCCGTCGCCGACCGCCGGCGGCTGGGGCCGGCCGAGGCCGTCGCCGAGACGAACCTGTTCGTCCGGTACCGCTCGAAGGGCGAGGCGACGCTCTCGGCCGCACTGGACGGCCGCGCGGAGGCCGGTGCGGTCAACGACAACCTCCAGGTCCAGCACCACACGGCCTTCGAGGCCGACGAGGTGGCCGTCGACGGCGAGCCCTACGAGGCGTTCCTCACCGACACGATGCAGTACAAGTTCGTCGAGTGGCTCGTTCGCGTGCTGCCCTACGAGATCAGGGACACCGGCCACGGCGACGCGCTGTCGGACCTCTACGAGGCGCTGCCGCGGATCGACCGCGCCGAACTCGACGGGGCGGTCACGGTCACCTACGAGGAAGAGGGCGAGGAACACCGGAGCCAGGAGCGCTTCGACGTCGTCCTGCGCGACCGGATGGGCAACCCGCTGCTGGTGGCGAACATGAACGAGTCGCGCGACCCGGCGTCCCAGGGGATGATGGAGGCGCTGATCACGGCCGGCCAGCGCGTCGGCGAGTCCAAGGCCTCGCTGGCGGGGGCGTTCCTCGTCACGTCGAGTTTCTTCGAGCCCGGGGCGATGGAGGCCGCGGCCGAGGCCACCGGCAGCGGGCTGTTGAGCCGGGACAAACGCGAGAGCTTCGTCAAGCTCTCGCGGAAGGACGGCTTCCACCTCTGTCTGGTCGAGGCCCGTGGCGAGCAGTTCAACCTCTCGGTCCCCGAAATCTGAACGGCGAGAATCAGCAGCGACGTTAGCGTTCGACTTCCGCGACGTCCTCGATCTTCATGTCGTCGAGCTTGCCGATGATGTCGTCGATCTTCTCGTCGAGGTCGTCGACGAACTCGGAGGTCTGCTCGGTGGTGATCGCGCCCTGGCTCGAGGGCTCGATCAGGTTCTCCTCCTCGAGGACGCGCAGCGAGTAGCGCACCTTGTGATGCGGATAGCCGGTCTCGTTGGACATCTTGACGATGCCGATCGGCTCGTTCTCGATGACCATCCGGAGAACCTGGAGATGGCGCTCGAGCATGTCTACTTCCTTCTCAAGCCTGTCTATCATGGCAATTGTTAACTTGTGTTCGCAGGTTTTAAAGGTTGCTGTCCGGCTAACCGCAAAAACGACCTGTTACGTCCGGTAGGGGAACGAGGAGGTAAACCTTTGTGGTTACTGCACACGGGTCACGGCCGGTCGGGCTCGCACCCGAGGACGACGGGAGCGGGCGAAATTCCGCAGGGAGGCGACCGTAATCGGTTTATCGGGGTGGGCGGAAAACCTCGTGTGATGACCGTAACTATCGTCGGGTCGCAACTCGGCGACGAGGGAAAAGGCGGCGTCGTCGACCTCTACGGCGACGCCGCCGACGTCGTCGTCCGGTATCAGGGCGGCGACAACGCCGGGCACACCGTCGTCGAGGACGGCGAGGAGTACAAGCTCTCGCTGGTTCCCAGCGGCGCGATCCGGGGGAAGGTCGGCGTCCTCGGCAACGGGTGCGTCGTCAATCCCCGAACGCTGTTCGACGAGATCGACGCCCTGCGCGAGCGCGGGCTCGATCCCGACGTCCGCGTCGCCGAGCGCGCTCACACCATCCTGCCGTACCACCGCGTGCTCGACGGCATCGAGGAAGAGGCCAAAAGCGACTCCGACCTGGAGGCCGGCACCACCGGTCGCGGCATCGGCCCGACCTACGAGGACAAGGTCGGCCGCCGCGGCATTCGCATCGGCGACCTGCTCGAGCCGGAGGTCCTGCGCGAGCGCCTGGAGTACGTCGTCCCGCAGAAGCGGGCCCTGGTCGAGGACGTCTACGGCCTGGAGGCCGGCGAGGAGTTCGACGTCGACGCGCTGTTCGAGGAGTTCAGCGAGTTCGGTCGGCGCCTGGTCGAACACGACATGCCCGTCAACGCCGGCGAGTTCGTCACCGAGCGCATCGCCGCCGGCGACAACGTCATGTTCGAGGGCGCGCAGGGCACCTCGATCGACATCGACCACGGCATCTACCCCTACGTCACCTCCTCGAACCCGACCGCGGGCGGCGCATCGACGGGCACGGGCGTCGCCCCCACCGTCGTCGGCCAGGGCGAAGTGATCGGCGTCGTGAAGGCGTACCTCTCGCGGGTCGGCACCGGCCCGCTGCCCACCGAGCTGCAGGGCGACCCCGAATCCGAGGAACTCGCCGAGTACATCCGCGAAGAGGGCGGCGAGTACGGCACCGTCACCGGCCGCCCCCGTCGCGTCGGCTGGCTCGACGTGCCGATGATTCGCCACGCCGCCCGCGTCAACGGCTTCACCGGGCTGGCGATCAACCACCTGGACGTGCTGGCGGGCCTCGACGAGGTGCAGGTCGGCCACTCCTACACGCTCGACGGCGAGGAGATCCACACGATGCCGCCGACGACCGAGCGCTGGGGCGACTGCGAGGCCAACCTCCGCAGCTTCGACGGCTGGCCCGAGGTCGACTGGGGTGCCGTCGCCGCGGAGGGCTACGAAGCACTGCCCGAGAACGCCCGGGCGTATCTGGAGTACGTCAGCGACGAACTCGACGCGCCGATCTACGCGGTCGGCGTCGGCCCGAACCGCGGCGAGACCATCGTCCTCGAGCGGCCCTTCGAGAACTGACGGCGGCTCCGGCACGTTTTTGCCCCGGCCCGTGCGAGTGAGGGATATGCGAGAGGACCTGATAGACATCATCTGCTGTCCCCTGGACAAACAGGAGCTGGAACTGGAGGTCCGCGAGCGCGAGGACGACGACGTCATCGACGGGGACCTGGTCTGTACCGAGTGTGGCGAAGTGTACCCGATCGAGGACGGCATCCCGAACCTCCTGCCGCCGGACATGCGCGAGGACGCGCCGGCCTGAACCTTTTTCTCCCCACCACGCGGAGGCTCTCACGTGCCCGACACGCTACCCGTGCACGTCAACCGGCGGGAACGCAACTCCCTGGAGGTCCCGCCGTCGTTCGAGACCGACGACTCGTTCGTCATCGCGGTCGAGAACCACGGGGAGGCCGGTCGCGTCCACGTCCACCTCGACGACGGGCTCTCGGAGTGGGCCAGCGTCGACGCCAACAACTACTACGTCGAGGCCAACGCCATCAAGGAGATCCCCGTCAGCGTCACCGAACCCGGCCCCGGCTTCGGGAAGCTGAAGGTGGTCTCGGGCTACGGCGCGACCACCCGCTGGATCGACGTCGAGCTCGCCGAGGCCGACGACGGCCCGGACGGCGTCGTCATCGACGAGGACCTCGCCAAGCCCCGACCCGACGACGGCGCCGAACCGGGCGGCCCGCTGGTGCAGCGACTCGCCGCCAGCCCCGCCGCGCCCGTCGTCGCGCTGGGCGCCCTCGCCCTCGTCGTCGCCGTCGGCGCCGCGCTGGCCTTCCAGAGCGGGCTCGTCGCCGCCGCGGCCGTGATCGTCGTCCTCGCCGTCGTCGCCGCCGGCTACTTCGCCGTCCGGTGAGTGCAGCACTCGTCTCGTTCGGCCGCCCGACCTACTCGTTCGAGCGGTCGCCGTCGAACGCGCCCTCGTCGCGCAGTTTCTCGCGGAGGTATCGGACCCGGTAGCGGTTCGCCGGCGCCTCGAAGTCGGCCTCGCGGACGGCTCCGGCCTCGCCGTCGGCGACGGCGTCGACGAGCGCTTCCAGCTCCGCCAGCCGGTCGTCGCCGACCGCTCGCTCGGCGTCACCGTCGTCCCACTCCAGCTCGCGGAACGCGCGGGCAGCGGCGATCACCAGCGAACACGGTTCCCGACAGGGAAATTCGCCGTCGCCGCGGGAGACGTCGAGCGCCTCGCCGTCGTCGAAGTCCCACTCGCGGCGCTTGAGACACTGCGAGTCGACGCAGCAGGCCGCGGCGAGGCGACGGACGGCGCCCCGGTCGAGCTCGTCGACGACGTCGTAGATGCCGGTCTGGCGGGCGGCCGCCTCGCGGTAGTGGGTCACGTCGAGGTCGCCCGCGCGACTCACGGCTCCGTAGTCGCCGTTCGATTGGTCCGCGGGCTCGCTTCGCTCGCCCGCGCACTCCCGGTGCCAGTTGGCGACCGTCGCCGGGTAGCTGAAGTCGACGGTCGCGACCAGTTCACCCGGCCCGAGGTCGGGGAACACCCAGCCCGACCGGAGCGTGGGTGCGGTCTTCAGCGGCCGATAGCGACCGTCGGCGTCCAGCCTGGCCAGTTCGCGGGCCTCGCGCGGCTCGTCGTAGCGCTCCAGCGCGGCCGGGTCGCGGTCGGCGTCGTCGACGTGGCGGACCTCGTAGGTGCGCTGCCCGTCGGCGTCGAGCTCGGCGGTCACCAGGAGCTGGCCCCACTGGCGGTGGGCGCCCGCCGCGAGCGCGTCGTAGCGCTCGGGGACGGTGCGGTCGGCGGCGCGTTCGAGCCACCGCAGAAACGCCCGGCGGGCCGGAGCGGTGGGGGCGACGCGCGTCCAGAAGTCCCAATTGCGGACGTACGGCCGGTTCTCGCTGGCGACCGCGCGGAACCGCGCGGCGGTCAGGCCGCGCTCGTCGACGGTCGGCGTCCGAAAGGCGTAGCCGTCCGCGTCCCGCTCCGCACGCAGGCCGTCGCACTGGACGGGGCCGTCCTCGAGTGCCGACAGGAGGCGCTCGACCGACCGCTCGCTCATGTCCCGTCGGTGGGGACGCCACGGGGATAAGCCCCGCCGTTCCGAGTGGGACGTCGGCGAGATACTTCCCGACATATATCTTTTCGGGTGACTTTCCGGCTCGGAAAGCCGCCTCCCGGGTTTACCTCGCGGGCACTCCCAGTCGGGAGTGCATGGTCCCGCGCCGGACGGTGGGTGGGGCGCGCGACGCCCGCCCCGTCGCCGGCCCGACTGGCCGAGCGACCATGTGACCCTCCCTCGCACGCCGCCCGATCGTCGGTCACGCATCGGCCCTCTCCCAGTCCGCTCTGGGTCCCCATTCGCGCGATCGGCCGAAGTGCTCCGGCGGCGTGCTGTCGCCGCCCCAGTCTACACGAAACGACTATCAATCAGTCCTACAATTCACTACTGACGACAGATGGTCTGGGGGTCGCGTTCGGAGCGGGTGGTGGTGATCGTCGCCGTCGTCGTAGTCGTCGGTACCATCGCCGTGCTGGCCACCTGGTCGCTCGACAGGAAAGCACCCGACCAGGGTCGCGTGGGACTCGACGCCGCAGACCAGTACGACTCGATCGACGAGCTCGCCGCGACCCGGGAGACGGTGATCGAACGCGACGGCGAGACGCTGCGTACCGTCGCGCGCGTCCGCCGCAGACCGCACACCGGCGCCGAGCGGGTGGCGGTTCGCCGATCGGACCGCCGTCAGGTCGACCTGCGCGTCTCCAACGGGTCGGTGCTGTGGCTCTACGACGCCGAGGAAAATCACGTCTCGATCGACCGCCTCGACTCGCGCCGGGGCGGCGAGACGCGCGGCGAGCGGATCGAGGAGCTGTTTCGGGCGCTGAACCTCTCGCGGTACGCCGTGGAGGGGTCCGCGTCTGCGTCAGTCCGGGGGATTCAGCCGCTTCCGGTGGTTCCCCAACGGCCCGGCTACCGCGTCGACGCGACGGCGAGCGAGGGCGCGTTCACGGTCCAGTACCTCGGGACCGCCCAGGTGGCCGACCAGCGGACGTACGTCCTGAAGCTCTCGCCGGAAAACGACACCCGCACCGACGGCTTCACGCAGACGCTGTGGCTCGACACCGATCGCTTCTTCCCGGTCCAGCAGGTCTCCCGCTGGCGCGACGACGGGGGGTCGACGTCGGTCACGACGACCTACCGGAACCTGACGTACGACCCTGATCTGTCGGACGCGACGTTCAGGTTCGAGCCGCCCGCCAACGCGACGGTCGAGGGTTCCGACGAGCCCCACCGGGAGTACTACCCGGTCGTCACGGCGCTGCGGGCCGACGTGAACGCCTCGCGGATGACCGTGCCGCGGCCGGACGCGCCGGACGGGTTCGCGCTCACGACGATCTCGAAGACCGACGGCCGGGTGCTCTCGGTCTCGCTCGGCTACGAGAACGAGACCGCCTCGCTGTCGGTCTCCAAGTACGACTTCGTCTACCCCGCCGAGGACGGCGACGAGACGGTGCGGATCGACAATCGGACCGGCCAGCTCACCTACGGGCCGACGATGGACCTGTCCTGGGAGTGCAGGGGGTTCCGGTACACGGCGCGGGGGCGCAACGTCGCCGCGCGCACGCTGATCGCGTTCGCGCGGTCGGTCGGCTGCGAGTGAGCGCGGTCGTAAGCGTGGGCGTGTGTGCGGGGACGGCGCCGATCAGGGGCGGGTGTGCAGCGAGTAGGCGATGAAGAGCACGCCGAGGAACTGCAGCGCGCGCGTGACGAGCGTGAGCGGCTGGCGGTAAGTCGTCGGGAGGACGCCCTGACGGAGCAGTAGGGAGCCGACGAACGCGGCGAGGAAGGCGACGGCGGTCAGGAGGACGAGTCCGACCGAGAGGTATCGCATCGAGCGGCTGTCGTGGCGGCGAAAGCCCCGGTAGGCCTGGTAGCCGACGTAGCTGCCGACGACGGTCGAGCCCAGCGCCAGCGCGCCGATGGCCCAGCGCAGCAGCGTCGCGGTCATGCTCAGAGGTCCTCCCACATGCGGGTGAAGCGGTCGGCGACGTCGTCTTCGCGGCTGGTCCGCTCGAGGTCGCCCTCGAAATCGCCGTCGGCGAGGGACAGCGAGAACTCCGCGAGCGTCGCCGAGTACACCTTGTGGTGGTTGCCGCTCAGTTCGACTCTCGTGCGCTCTTCGAGCAGGTCCTGGGCCTGGAGGCGTTCGATGCGGCGGTAGACCGTCGGAAGGGAGGCGTCGCACCGGTCTGACAGTGTGCTTGCTGACATTGGTTCCACGCTCGTCGCCGCGAGGATCGCCCGGGCGTACTCGTCGCTCAGCAGGTCGAGCACGTCCTCGAGCTCGCACTCCTCGCTCACGCCTCGGTGACACGCGTCGTCGCGATTTAAAGGGCAGCCGTCAGTTTCCGACCCTGAAAACGAACCGAAGGGGTCAGGCCGTCGCACCCGGGTCGGCCGTGCGCTCGCGCAGGCGGGCCAGGGCGTCGCCGACGTCGGCGCCCGCGTCGGCGGCGCGTTCGAGGACGACCGCGGCGGTCAGCGGCTCGGTGCCGACCGCGCCGCTGTACCACAGGCGGTGGCCGTCGACGACTGCAGGCGTCTCCCAGCCGGTCCGGTAGTCGTCGGTCAGGCCGACGTCCTCCGGGATGTCCTCGCGGGTGTGGTAGCCGTCGGCGACGAACAGCGGGACGATCACGACGTCCTCGCTGTCGAAGTACGCGGTCACGTCGTCGACCGCGGGGGCCTCGTCCATGAACAGCGCGCGGACCTCCGCGAAGCGGTCGCGATCGCGGATGCGATCGGCGTGGTGCCGGGTCGCCCGCGCGCTGTGTGCGTTGCGCTCGGTGCCGTGGCCGACGACGGCCAGGCCGACCCCCTCGCCGACGTCGGGGTCGCCCGTCACCGATTCGGCTCGTCGGACGATCACGTTGCTCATGACGTCGTGCGTCCCCACGGGCCCGCAGTAGTGGACCGTCTGGCCGGTGTCCCGGGCGACCCGGGTGGCGTGGGTGGCCGACGTGCCGTCGGAGTCCCACGCCGCCGGGTCCCAGCCGTCGAGGCGCAGCTCCCGGGGAAGCACCCGCTCGGTGAAGTAGCCCTCGCTGACGAACAGCGGGACGACGTACACCGTCTCGGCGGCGAGCGTGCGCAACACCTCCCGGTAGGCTGGCTCCTCCTTCCAGAAGGCCCCGCGAACCTCGGGGAAGGCCTCGACGTCGCGGATCGCGTCGGCGTGGGCGTACGTCGGCACGCTCGCGTCGGGGTTGCGGTGCGAGCCGTGGGCCGCGACGACCAGCGCGTCCATGCCCGCCGGTTGGGCCGAGCAGTCCTTATCGGTGTCGACGGGCGGACGCGACCCGCGCCACTTTTCCCGGACGGGCGCGCCCCCTCGGGCATGACCCTGGCCGCACGTACCCGCGAAGCCGTCCGCGCGAACCCGTTCCTCTACGAGGCGCTGGCTGCCGGCGTCGTCAACTACGCGGCCGCCGCGCGCTTTCTCGCCGACCGAGGGCCGCTGGACGCTGACGCAGACGAGGAGGCCGTCGTCGCGGCGCTGCGACGGTACGCCGAAGACCTCGAGGGCGGCGCCGCCCTCCCCGATCCCGGCGCCCGCGTGTCGATGCAGAGCGGCGTCGGGGTCGCGCCGGCGGCCGAGGTCGCCGAGCCGCTGGTGGTCGTCGGCGAGACGGCCGTCAGCGAGGCTTCTGGCTCGGCGACGGCGCTGCTGGTCACCGGCGCGGTCGACGCCGAGGCCACCAGGCACGCGCTCGGCCGCCTGGCCGCGGCGGGGATCGCCGTCGAGGCGGTCGCGTGGGCGGGCGAGACGCTGGTGCTCGTCGTCGGGCGACGCGACGGCCCGGACGCGCTCCGTGCGGTCGAGGACGCGCTGGGGCGGTGAGGACGACGCTCAGTTCAGGGCAGCCGCCAGGCGCTCGGCGCAGTCGACGCCGCGCTCGGTGACGCGGACGCGCTCTCCCTCGCGGTCGAACTCGACGAGGCCCGAAGCGTCGAGCTTGGGGAGGTGGCGGTGGTAGAACTCCGTCCGGCGGTCCTCGGCGGAGGCGTCGGCGTCCGCCCGCGGATCGGCGGCCCGGACGGCCGCCGCGACCTCGGCGACGCTCCAGTACCCGGTAGCGCTCGAGAGCTCGTACACCAGCAACCGACGGGAGGGGTGGGCCAGCGCGTCGAGCGTGTCCGGATCGAGCGCGGCGAGTCGAGCGAGCCCGGCGTGGGTGAGCCGTCCGTCCGTCATGTCGACAGCTCTCGGGCGACCGGTGAAATACGAATTGGCAAACCCGTCCAAGGGCTCCGGGTCGGCGTCCGGAGGCAGTTCCGACTGCTTTTAACGCCCCGTTGCCTTTGACTCAGGTAATGACGCTGCGCGTGACGAACACGCTCACCGGCGAGCGCGAGCCCTTCGAGCCGGCGGATCCGGACTCGGTCCTGCTGTACTACTGCGGGCTGACGACCTCGGACCCGGCACACATGGGCCACGCCCGCGGGTGGGTCCACGTCGACGTGATGCACCGGTGGCTGGAGTGGCTGGGCTATTCCGTCCGCCACGTCGAGAACTTCACCGACGTCAACGAGAAGATCGTCGCGCGCGTCGGCGAGGCCGGCGACAACGAGGCCGACGTCGCCCGCCACTACGTCGCCCAGACGCTGGCAGACATGCGCTCGTTGAACCTGCGTCGCACCGAGGTCTACCCCCGCGTCTCCGAACACGTCCCCGAGATCGTCGACCTCGTGGAGACGCTGGTCGAGAAGGGCTACGCCTACGAGGAGAACGGCTCGGTGTACTTCGACGTCACCGCCTTCGAGGACTACGGCAAGCTCTCCAATCAGGACCTCGCGGAGATCGAGTCCCAGGGCGACCCCGACGAGCGCTCGGAGAAGCGCCACCCCGCGGACTTCGCACTCTGGAAGGCCGGCGGCGTCGACGAGGACGCCGTCGCCGAGCACCGCCACGAGGGCGCGGCGCCCGCCGGTGAGGCCTGCGCCACCGCCCAGACGTGGGACTCACCGTGGGGCGAGGGCCGGCCCGGCTGGCACGTCGAGTGCTCGGCGATGAGCATGGCCCACCTCGACGAGTCCATCGACGTCCACGTCGGCGGCCAGGACCTCGTGTTCCCCCACCACGAGAACG
>JBDGSW010000075.1:0-10011 GCA_042217345.1 Haloarculaceae archaeon | reverse complement strand
CCGGCGCATCAGGTAGGTGTCCAGGTCGCAGGCGCCGTAACAGGGCTGGCCCGAGGTCATCACCGTCACGTCGTCGGGTAGCAGTTCGCGGAGGTCCTCGGTGACGGCGCTGGCACGGCGCTTGAGCCCCTCGGGGAACTGCAGCCCGACCGTCTCGGCGTCTCGCTGGTCGACGGCGTCGACGATGCGGTCGAGCTCGTAGTCCCACTCGCGGTCGTGCTTCAGCGACAGCCCCGTGTTGCGGAGGTCTCCCTCGGAGTACTCCCCAGGGTCCTGACTCATTGGCGCTCAGTAACTCCTCGGCGCGTAAAACGCCGACGCTTTCCCCGCTCACCCGCGCGACGCGTTCACTGACCCCGGTGCCCACTCCGGGGGACGGTCGCTCCAGCGGGCTCGCGTTCGCCGTCGAGGCGCGACAGGACGCCGTACAGCGGGATCGACGCGAGCGCGCTGAGGCCGACCGCGAGTGCGAAGAACACGAGCCCCGGCCCGCGCTCGGCCGCGAGGGCGCCCTCGACGGAGACGAAGCCCGACCGACTCGGCCCGCCGTGGTAGATCCCCGCGACCGGGGTCGAGCCGGCCACGTAGCGGTCGAGCCAGCCGTCCATCGGGTGGCCGGCGACGTCGGCGACGATCGCCGCGAACGCCGCGTACGTGATCGGCCCGTCGCGGGCGTTCAGCCGCCGGAAGACGTCCTGGAGAGATCGCCGGCCGTTCGTCGTCTCGCGGATGTTGTGATCGAGCAGCGCGAGCACCCGCGCGCCCTTCGTGTAGGGAACCCGCCGGTCACTCCAGGTCCTTGGCCGCGTCAGCGTCGCCGTGACCGCGCTCCCGCCGAGGTGACGACGCACGGCCGCCTCGGTGATGCGGCCCTGGCGTTGGGCGAGCCGGGCGGCGTAGTACTCGGCACTGGCCTCGCGGAACCACTGCATGTCCGCGGCCAGCGCGAAGTCCTGTCGGGTGTGGACGTACTCGTGGAGCCAGACGCTGTTG
The DNA here is from genome assembly GCA_042217345.1 of Haloarculaceae archaeon. Lineage (GTDB taxonomy): Archaea > Halobacteriota > Halobacteria > Halobacteriales > Haloarculaceae > Halorientalis. The sequence goes on along the minus strand of JBDGSW010000075.1, from coordinate 9,018 downwards.
GCGTCGTCCACGGGCTCGGCGGCGTTGACCCAGGACTCGTCGCGCGCCGGGATCGACTCCCCGCCGCGCCGCGCCGGCGAGGGCAGGGCGAACACCAGCACGTCGTCGCCGCGGTCGCCGACGCGGAACTGCTGGGCCGCAGTCGACAGCGTGTCCAGCACCTCGTCGGTCCCCGCGGCGACGGTCGTCCCCCGCGGCCGGACGAGCCTGATTCGGTGGCCGTCGGCGCGGCGGGTCGCGCTCGTCTGGGGCCCGAACAGCGCGTAGCGGTCGCCGAACGTGGCGTCCGGTTGGTTCGCCAGGCGGCCGCCGTCCTGTCGGAGCGGGTAGCGTCGATGGACCCGGCCCGAGTTCGGTGCGCTCCAGGCGACCTCGAGGAAGGGGACCGGACCGAGGAGCCAGTCGCCGGCGTCGACGTACTCCGGACTGTCGGCGGCCGCCGCCCCGTCGGCCGCGGCCCGCAGGACGACGGTCGCGCCCGCGCTCGGATCGGTCAGTCGGAGCCGGGTCTGCCCACCGGCCATCCGGCGACTGAATCCCTCGCCACCGACGATGCGGCCGGTCCGGCCGACGCGTAGCGTCACGCGGTCGGCACCAGGCGCGGGGTCGACGGTGACGCGGTACCGGATCGCCTGAGTGCCCCCGACCCGAGTTGCGGTCGCGGTGACGGTCGGCCCGTGGCCGGCGCTGTCTTGCTGTCCACCCGCGTCGACGGCGGCGGCGCCGAGCGCTACCTGCGATCCGGACAGACACAGCGCGACGACGGCCAGCATCGCGACGACCCGTTTCACGATTATCTCTCTTGATAGCTGTCTGACGACGAGGGTATTAGGAATAACTGGCACAGTATCGCTTCTGATACTCGTCGGTGCGGCCCAGCCGTCGGTTCGGGGACCAGGGCGGTGTCCGGCAGCTTGAAAACGGTGAGGGCCGTAGCCGGCCTCGATGAGCGTCGAATCGGAGTCCGCGGCCGGAGGCGTCGACGAACTGAGCCGCCGTCTCGGCGAGGCGATCGCCGAGCTGCCGGTCTACGAGCGCTTCGACGCGGCCAAGGAGGCCGTCGAGAACGACGCGGAGGCCCAGGCCGCGATCGAGGAGTTCGAACAGGTCCGCGAGGAGTTCGTGCTGGCCCGCCAGACCGGCGCGGCCGACGAGGCGGATCTCCGGGAGCTCCAGGAGAAACAGCAGGAACTGCACGACCTCCCCGTGATGGCCGAGTACCTCGAGGCCCAGAGCGAACTGGAGCTGCGCCTGCAGGAACTGAACGAGGAGATCTCCGCGCCGCTTTCCGTCGACTTCGGCCAGAAGGCCGGCGGCTGCTGCGAGGACTGACCGGCCGACTGCGTCGCCGAACCCGTCGCCCACCGACGCGGCCCGACGCGTCGCGACAGGAGCTGACAGATGTCGATCGCACTGACCACCTACACCGTCCCGCTGTTCGTCGCGGCCCTGGTCTGTCTGGGGCTGCTCGCGATGATGGTCCCCCAGCGCAACCGCACGGGGGCACGGCCGATCATCGGCTTCCTGTCGGCGGTCGTCCTCTGGACGCTGTCCCAGGCGATGCTCCTGGGCTCGTCGGCGCCCGACTCGCGGCTGTTCTGGCACGCCGTCCACTTCGTCGGCCCGACGCTGGCGACGCTGTCGATCTTCGTCTTCGCCCTCCAGTACTCCGGGCGCGCCCACCTGGTGACGCGCCGGAAGGTCCTGGCGCTTTCGGTCGTTCCCGTCCTCACGAATCTCCTCGCGTGGACCAACCCGTTCGGCCTGCTGCTGGCGGGCGTGAGCGTCGTCGCCCCGCCGGGGAGCGTCGTTCGCCTCGAGTTCGCCTGGGGGCCGTGGTACTACGTCCACCTGTTGTACACGTACGCGCTGGCCATCGCCGCCATGGCGCTGTTCGTCGAGAAGTGGCTGCGCCTGGGCGAGTCCGCCGAGAGCCTCAAGCAGTCCCGGACGCTGGTCGCCGCGACGATCGCACCTCTGCTCGGCAATCTGCTCTACCTGCTGGGCGTCACGCAGATCGACCTCGCGCCCATTGGCTTCGCCGTCAGCGCCGTCCTCCTGCTCGTGGCGCTCGTGTTTTACTCGTAGTCCGCAACGCACTTCTCGCTGCCCCGCGCACCTCGCCCCATGTCGATCGCAAGCGACTGGGGCGAGTGGCTCCCCGCGACCGTCGCCGACGCCGACCCCGACGGCCTGGCGATCTGGTACCTGGGCTGTAACGGCTTCGTCCTCAAGGCCGACGACGGCACGACCGTCTTCGTCGACCCGTACCTCGGCACCGGCGACCCGCCCCGCACCGTCCGGATGATCCCCGTCCCGTTCGCCCCCGATGACGTCAAGGAGGCCGACGCCGTCCTGGCCACCCACGAGCACTCCGACCACGTCGACGGCCCCAGCCAGGCGCCGATTCTCGCCGGGACCGGCGCGGACTTCGTCGGCCCCGACGACTCGCTGGCGGTCGCCGCCGAGGCCGGCTGGACCGACCGCTGGGACGTCGACGAGGCGCAGTTCCGTGATGTCGCCGAGGGCGACCGCTTCGAGATCGGATCGCTCACCGTCCACGTCGAACCCGCCAACGACCCCGACGCGACCCATCCGGTGTCGTACGTCTTCGAACACGACGCCGGCACCTTCTTCCACGGCGGCGACGCCCGCCCCGGGGAGGCGTTCGACCGAATCGGCGAGGAATACGACCTCGATCTGGGTGCACTGGCGTTCGGCTCCGCCGGGATGCTCCCCGACAAGCAGACCCGCGAGCCGACCTACACCAAGTGGTACAGCGACGAAGTCGAGGTCGTCGACGCCGCCCGCCAGCTCCGCCTCGATCGCCTGCTGCCGACTCACTGGGACATGTGGAAGGGCCTGACCGCCGACCCCACGGCGCTGCACGAACACGTTCGCAGCTTCTCCGTCCCCGAGCGCCTCGAGATCGTCGAGATCGGCGACCGCGTCGACCTCTGATACCGGGGTGAACGTCCGAGAAACGCACAAGAGAGCGGTCACCAAATCGGATGTCAACTGGTAACAAGGGGGAAACGGTACGTAGCTTTAATATCATTGGTAAACAGATTAGTGCGCATGAGCGAATCGCAGAGCTACGAGGAGGTCACCGTCACCTCGAACGGGATCACGGTTATCAAGACGTTCGAGGCCGACGCGTTCCCGGTCCCCGCCATCGCGTTTCGGCTCAAATCCGATCGCGTCGAGCCGGTGACCGTCCGCCTCGTCGACGACGTCCCCGAGAACGTGGCCGTCGAGGACCTGGGGTTCCACCCAGAGTACGGCAGCGAGTACTGGACTATCGAGGACGACGAGATCACCTTCGAGCGCGAACTCGAGTCCGAAGAGCAGTACACCACGGTCTATGGCATCCGCGCGACGGGCACTGACAACGTCGAGCAGTTCCTCACCGAGCCTGAGATCGCCGACGTCGACCCGCCGCTCGAGAGCGACGACGGCATCGTCAGCGGCGGCGGCAGCGACGTCGTCCGGGACGTCATTTCCGGCAACGCCGATTCCGTCCCCGGGCTGGACGACGAGGAAGACGACGAGGACATCGGGACACTCGACCTCGCAGACCCCAACGCCGAGGAAGCGGAGGACGACGAGGCGGCCGAGGACGACGCCGAGGAAACGGCCGATGCCGAGGCCGACGAGGGCGACGACGGCGATGACGAGGAGACCACCGAATCGACCGAGACAGCGACCGATGACGAAACTGACGAGCTCGAGAACGCGACCAACAGCCACGAGCCGGCAGTCGAGTCAGTCGCTGCGGCGCTCGCCGAGGAGATCCGCGCTGGCGAGGTCGCCGACGACGACCTCGAACTGCTGCGCGACGAACTCGACCTCGGCGATGGCGCCGCCGATGGGTCCGGTGCCGACGACGCCCGCATCCAGAAGCTCCAGACCGACGTCAGCGACCTCCAGGCGTACATCGACGCCCTCGAGGAGTTCCTCGAGGAGAACGGCACCGGCCAGGACCTCATCGAGGACGTCCAGGGCCAGCTCGAGTCCGTCCAGGGCGAACTCGACTCGATCCAATCCGACGTCGAGGCCCAGATCGACGACATCGAGGCCGACGTCGCCGACAACGACGAGCAGGTCGAAGCGCTCGATTCTGACGTCGGTGCGGTGCGCGACGACCTCCAGTCGCTGAAAGGCGACATCAAGGACCTGGACGACGACATCGACGAACTCCAGTCGGAAGTCGGCGACGTCGCCGAGGAGGTCGACGACGTCGAGGACGTCTCCGACCAGATCGACGACATTCAAGATGACATCCAGGACCTCAAGGAGTGGCGCGAACAGCTGAGCAACGTCTTGGGCGCCGCCGACGACTGACCACCGTCGCCGACGCTGCGATTCGCTTTTTCACCGCCGAAACCGGTTCGTTTTACTGACGGCTCGCTAGCCTCCTCGTAATGGATACTGTCCGCGTCGCCGTCCCCCGCAAGGGTCGTCCGCTGGAGGCCGTCCTCGAGCGGCTGGCCAGCCAAACCGGGACGACGGACCTCGCCGACGAGATCATCTCGACCCTGCGCTACGAGAAGGCCGTCACCAAGGGGCGCCAGTCCGTCGACCGGTCGATCTACGATCGGCTGGCCACTTACAGCGACACCGGTGCCCCCGACGGCCCCGAGTATACGCTGTTGCGCGACGACCGGGAGGGCATGCCCCGCCGGATCGTCTTCGACAGCGTCACCGTCGCCCTCGAGGACGTCGCCGTCCAGTTGATCGGTCGCGAGGAGCCGTTCCGCGCGCTCCGGAAACACGAAGTGCCGCTGGGATTCGACAGCGCGGACCTCGTCCTCGAGGAGGTCGTCGAGCTGACCCCCGAGCCGCTGACGGACCTGGCCGGCGTGAACGAGCGGATAGATCCCCGGGACACCGACGTCCGGGTCGTCTCGGGACTCGGCGACACCGTCTGGCACACCCTGCTGGCGACGCCCGCAGTCGTCGACGCCTCCGACTGCGATCTCACGCGCGCGCTCGTCGCCCAGTACGAGGGCCAGCTCTGTATCTCCCCGCGCTACGAGCGCCTGGTCGAGGCCGTTCTCGGCACCCGTTCGCTCGACGGCGTCTCGTTCACCTACCCGGACGCAGGCCGCGAGGAGGAAGCGGCCGTCGCCGACGCGGGTTTGGGCGTCTACCTGACGGTCACGGGATCGACCGCTCGCGACCACGGGCTCGAACTCGGCGAACAGCTGTTTCCCAGCGAGACCGTCCTGCTGGAGAACGTCGCCGAACGCTCCGACACCGTCCAGTCGGTGACCGACGCCCTCGTCGGCCCCGACCTCGAAACCGAACTGTCGCCCTGAGTCACGCTGTCCCCTCGTTTCTCTCGATGACCTCTGGCCTCGTCGCGAATCCACAACGACTGGCCTGTTGAACCGCCGGGTCCCACCGTGGAATCCCGCGATCGACCGTCATACGCGTGTAATCACCCGTTACACTCCTGGCCAATTCGGCCGAATTCTACCTCCGTTTCCATATAGCGACATACGGTTTATTCGACGGCTATCGGGCGCTGGCGGATACATATTCACTCACATTCGCGTTATCAATGGGATGTCAACTCGGCTCAGGCCCCGGATTCAGCCGACAGCCACGGCGCCGATCGCGAGCCGGATCCGCCGCTTGCCTGCTCGTGTCTGTGGGGTCGGACGGAGAGGCCGTTCGGCACAGGCACTCGGGGCACCGGACGGTGGGCGCCCGTGGGGCGATCGATGGCCCTGTGCCGGCGGTGCGGTCGGCGAACATCAGTGCCGACGGACGCTGCTGGCTCCGGTCGGAGACGGGGACCACAGAAGCCGTCGGAGACGTCCGCTTCGGACGTGTTCGATCCCTTCGTTGACTGTCGGCCCTGGATCGGCCTCCGTAGTTGTCGTCGTGATTTCCACGGCGGTGGCAGCGGAATCGTCCGCGTATCACCGGTGTTGATCCCCGTGGCTATCCGTTATCCCGGTAGGGTAGCCTTCGTCTCCCGTCGGATTTCTTCGCGTGGGACCTGGGTCCTCCTCTCGATCCCCGGGGCCCGATTATACTCGATTCCGCGACAGCTCTACTGTCACTCCCGAGGCGGGGGCTCGGCGAGAAAGGGCGACCGCACTCAATCGACGCGTGGGTCAGGGGGTTCTATAAACCGCTGTCCGATATTCCCTGCCCCCGTCTGCCCCGCTCGACGCGGGGGAAAGTCCCGATTAACGGACCCTCACGACTGGGGCGAACATCGACGAATTCGGCAGACGTCCGACGGCGACGGCGTCCGTGTCAGCACCGTCTTCGGAGGGCTGACTCACCTGCTGGCGTCCCGAAGGCCCCGTTCCATGGCCCAGGGTCTTCCACGCTCCACGTCGCTCTCAGCGCCCTGTTGGGTGTCGAGAGCGGACCGAGCCGGTATCGATTGCCTCGCTTCCGGCCGGGCTGATAGATGCCTCTCTGCAAGGGCGGGGGAGGCTCAACACGACGGGTCGAACTTACCGCTCGACGACCACGGTGGTGTGGCCCGATACCGTTCCAGTTGTGTTGAACCGATTTTCCCGAGCGTATCGCGACAGATCAGTTGACGAACGCTATGCGGCGGTCAATTCGGTTGGCGTCGTCGTCCGCTGCTCTCTTCCCACGTACACTGGCGGTGTCGGCGTCTTTCATCGATGCCGCCTCGACGATTACGCGGGACCGGAATCCGCGCGAGCCCCCTCGATATCCGGAGAGGTCCCGGGCGTTGCAGCGTTCTCAGGCGCAGGGCTCCATAGAGCCGGGGGACCGTTGCGTCGTGCGTGCCTGGTGTGGTAATTTCGTTTGCCCGACGCTCGGACTCGTCGCCAATCCCCCGGTTCACGGCCCCCAACTCTCCCTTTAGGTGTAATCAGGTGGGTCACGGTCGTGATCGTCCCCTCACTGCCCACTCGCGGCATCGCTGAGTCCAGCCGAACTTTCGGAGCGGGTGGTCGCTCGAGGGCTCAGAGACGCCTGCCCGAATCCGGCTATTGGGTATCACTTGGCCCGACTCGTCACCCGAGCTCGCCTCGGGGCCAGTGTGGAGTCCGAACCCCGGGACTTGACCGCGTCGCTCCTTCGATGCCGACCCGGATGATCCAGCAGACCAGACAATCGAAGGATCCACCGCTGAGTCCAACCCCCGAACAAGTCTCCCGAACGTGGCTCGCCAGGGGGCCGTTTCGCTTTCGGGGCCAGAGAATCTACGGCGGGAATTGCCGCCCCTTATCTCGGTATCTGGGTCTAGCCTCCCGTCAGAAGCGTCATTATCCACCCTCATTTAAATATATGGGCCAAGCTGTGGGCCCAAATACGTCGATAAAGACCCTTATCCACGAACCTGGGGATACTTTGAAATGGGTGGACTGAGAGGAAATGATATGGCCGACGAGGACGTCGCGACCGAGCGCGCCGAGGTGAAGACGTACGTCCCGGCGTACCAGAAGGCCGAGTGGCAGGCCCACGCCGCGGACCTGGACATGAGCCAGAGCGAGTTCGTCAGAACGATGGTACAGGCCGGCAGACACGGGTTCGCGCTCGAGCCCCCGGAGGCGGAACAATCGGGTGCCGACCCCCAGGGTGAGGGCCTGGAAACCCGCGTCCTCGAGATTCTCCAACGGGAGGGGCCAACGGACTGGGCCGAACTCGAGGAACTACTCACCGCCGACATCGAGGCGCGTCTGGACGAGGCCCTCGACGAGCTCCAGGCCGAGAACGCGATCAAGTACAGCGGTCGGGATGGCGGCTACACTCTGGCCGGTGATACCGAATGAGCACCGACGATCGCGTGGCGGATTCGGGCGGGGACGACTCTATCGATCGCTTCCTCCAGGAGCTGACCTTCCACGGCAAGAGCCAGCGGACGATGGACGCCTACGAGCGCGTCCTCCGGCGATTCGAGTCGTTCCTGGCCGATCCCGAACGCAACCCCGCGGGCGAACCCGTCCGCCCGGCCGATGCCGGCCGACGCGAGTGCATGGCGTGGGTCCACACCCTCCGGGGCGATCTTGAGTCCAGTACGGTGGCGACCTACGCCTCCTACCTCCACCGGTTTTACGCGTACATGACCGAGGTCGGGGAGTTCGACGGCAACCCGATGACGGTCGTCCGCGAGGAGATGGACGAGCGGATCAACACCGATCCGACCCGCCGTGAGATCACCGTCCCCGCCATGCGGGAGTTCGTCGACCGACTGACGCACCCGCTGGAACGCGCCGCGGTCGTCACCCTGCTGAAAACCGGGATGCGCGTCGGCGAACTGTGCAATCTCGACCTGCGCGACGTCTCGCTCGACGGCGAACTCGGGGAATACGATCTCGGATCACGGGTACAGCTGGAGGGTCGTGGTCCCTCCATCTACGTCGCCAGCGACGTCGCTCGCGGGTCAGTCGTAAATGGCGAGGAACGGACGGCCTCGAACAAGCGCAAACGCGGCACCGTCGTGCCCGTCGAGGACGAACTCGCGGACGAGCTACGGGCCTGGCTGGCGATCCGGCCCGACGCCGTCTCCCCGGCGGAGCCGCTGTTCGTCAGTACCGGTGATCAGTGGGGACAGCGCCTCACGCCGCCGATGGTCCGGTCGATCGTGTCGGAGCACGCCCGCGCAGTCGGGTGGTACCGCCGCGGCGGCGGCGCCGAGGAGAACGTGACTCCCCACTACTTCCGGCACTTTTTCACCACGCACCTCCGCGACCGTACGGGGGATCGCGGCATCGTCAAGTACCTCCGCGGGGACGTCGCCAGCGACGTCATCGATACCTACACCCACAACTGGGGCTCGCGCGTCCGCAACACCTACGAGGCCAACATCTACGCGCTCCGGTGAGTTCGCCCCGGGGGTTCGAAACGGGCGAAATTGGCCACGTCGTGGCTGAAATAATACCATATTTATCTGTTAGGAGCGTCTGGTAGCTGGCGCATAAACTGTATGTCGCTATACCCAATCGTGGGGGTTCGTCCGGCACGTTTTCGGGATCTCAAATTCTACCAACCACTAGACTGCTGACAATACCATTT
>JBDGSW010000017.1:0-10046 GCA_042217345.1 Haloarculaceae archaeon | reverse complement strand
GGTCGTCTCCAACGGCGACCCCGAGATGCTCGCGGCGATGGTCGAGCACGCCGAGATCGACGATCTGCTTTCCGGCACCGTCAGCGCCGACGAGGTGGAGACGTTCAAACCGGCCGCGGAACTCTACGAGCACGCCGCCGACCGCATCGGAACCCCGATCGACGAACTCGCCCACGTCACCGCCGGCTGGTTCGACGTCCAGGGCGCCGCTCACGCCGGCATGCAGGGCGTCTGGCTCGACCGCAAGGGCGACCCCTGGGTCCCCTTCGACGGCGAACCTGCGCTCACGGTCGAGTCGATCCACGAATTCGCCGACGAACTCGGCGCCTGATTCGTCGCACCCCCGCGACGCGCGGGCGCGAGGCTTTTACTGTCCGCCGCCCTCCCCCCGCTCGTGTCGGAGTTCGCCTTCGAACTCGCGCTGTGCGCACACCTGGAGGCCGAGCGCGAGGCCGTCCTCGCCCGCCAGCTCGGCACCGCCGTCCGCGGCGGTCGCGTGATGGACGTCGTGGTCGTCGAGCCGGGTCCGGGGTTCGACGCGCGCGCGTCGATCACCCCCGAGCGCATCCCGACCGCGGCCATCGAGAGCGCGGTCGGCCCCGGCCGCGCTCGCTACTGGAAGGCCGCCTTCGACTGCCACCCCGAACGCGCCGAGACCGCGGTCGATCGCGCCGTCGAGATCGGCTTCTTCGAGCGCGAGCGGACCAACGGCCGCACGTACGTCCGTCAGACCGCCCGCTACCCCGACGACTGGTTCGGCCGGCTGGTGGGAATCGAGAACAAGCCCGACCTCGGCCGGCCCGGGGACCTCGAAGCCCAGCTCCGCAAGGACGTGAGCCTGGGCCTGCTCGATTCGGTGATCCTCGCCACCGAATCCTACGTCACCGGCGCGCACCTGAATCGGATCCCCGAGGAAGTCGGCGTCTGGCGCTTCTTCCCCGAGACCGGCGAGCGCGAGGTGATCCGCGAGCCCGAACCGCTGGCCGTCGACGAGCCCGGGATCGACATCGTCGAGCAGACGCCCGCCCGGACGGACGTCGCCGTCGTCACCCCCGAGGAGAAGGCCCGCCGCCGACGGCTCGTCGCCGAGCGCGCCTACGGGAAGGGCTGGCGGACGTACGACCTCCCCGCGTGCGCGAACGCCGCGGCAGCGGAACGGTTCGGCGCGGGCGGGCTCCCCCACTGCGCGTGGCAGGACGGGCTGGTCGACCCGGCGACCGAGTGCGGGCCGGACTGTCCGGGCTTCGAGCCGGTCGAGGCGGCGCCCGACTTCGACGTCGCCGCCGAGCGCGACCGCCGCCAGCCCTGGCGGGCCGATCCCGACGGGCGAAAGCGCCGCCAGTCCGGGCTGGATCGGTGGTCGTGAGCATTTCTCGCTCCCGGCTCAGTTCGGAGTTACTGAAGTTCGTCCACGAGTGCCGCGACGGCGTCGTCGACGAGGGCGGCATCGAGTCGCCCCTGCCAGAAGTCGATGTCCTCCCGGCCGATCGACTGGACGCCCCACGGGACGATTCGACTTTCGACCGGCGTGCCGCCGCGGAGCCAGCGCTCCTCGGGAATCGGGACGAGCCCGTCGAGCCAGGATTTCGTCGTCAAGGTGACTGCAATGTACTGTTCGCCGTGGAAGGGACGCCCCTCGTGGTTGGAGAGAACGAGCCAGGGTCGAGCGGCTTCGTCGCCGTCGAACGGATCGTCGCCGTACACGACGTCGCCGCGTTCGTAGATGGGGGCCGATTCGTCGCTCACGGGTCGTCCTCGCCGTCGACGCTCGGGTGGGGGGCTTCCGGTGCCTGCTTCCGCCACGCGTCCTCGTCCTCCGAACCGAGTTGTGCGTTAAAGAGCGCTGTCGCTCGTTCGTAGCCGCTGTACCCCTGGAGTCGCTGCTCGTCGTCCGTCACCGCCCAGTAGGTCGCCTTGTGTTCGACGAGTCCGCGGTCCTTCAGTCGGGAGAGCGCTGTGCTGACCGCGCCCGAATCTCGCTCCGTCTGCGAGGCGATCTCGCGCGCCTCGAACGCCCGATCGTCGTGCGCGGCGAGGAACCCGAGGACGTGCTCGGGAACGGAGAGGGACGCGAGTTCGTTCTCGCTCGCGTTCTCGAAGGTGTCCCTGTCGATGGACATCTCAGTTGCCCGTTGGGCGTCCGTCGTAATGAGTGTTAGTGACGAAAGCGACGAAAACGAATCCGTCGAGCGGTGTCTGTCTGTGACAACTCGAACCGCTCGCCGTCGACTGCCACGTCCGCTACGAACGCGACCGCCGCCAGCCCTGGCGGGCCGATCCCGACGGGCGAAAGCGTCGCCAGTCCGGGCTGGATCGGTGGTCGTGACCATTACTTCGAATGTTGGAGCCAATCGCTTCGAAGTTCGAAGGAAAAGCGAACGCGGCCCTCGGCCCCGGTTCAGTTCGCTGCCCCATTCGCAGACAGCAGCGGTCTCGATTCTGGTGACGGCGCGCGCTGTCGCGGCCGCCGTGCCGCGACGAGCACGTGCGGGGTCCCCACGAGCGAAGCGAGTGGGGGTTCGGAAGACGAGGAAGCGAGTCTTCTGGTGGACGAGGGAGCGACCAGCGGGAGCGACCGAATCGGCTGGGGAGGCGTGTGGCTGTCGTCTCGGAGGATCGGCAACGAGGCGCGCGAGTCGAGCCGTCGGGGGCTGGCAGACCAGAATCCGAGATACGGACAGAGCTAGCGGGGCGACGAGGGGTGGTCGCCACCGGGATCAGGAGGACTGTACTCCGCACGAAACCGCCGCCTACAGTGAGAACCGCTCGCCGTCGACCGCGACGTCGTCGGCGAACGCCACCTCGGGCGGCGTGTAGTGTGCGACGTGAACCACCCGGAACTGATCGGCGTTCAGATCATCACCGAGCGCGCGGGCGCCCTCGATGGTCATGTGCTTCGTGCCGAACGTCCGTGGGACGCCCTCGTCGTCCTGGTGGCGGCCGCCGTACGGGTGGTGCTCGCAGAGGTCGGCGGGCACGATCCCGTCGGCCAGCAGCAGGTCGGGGTCGGCCAGCACCTCGCGGGATTCCTCGGGAATGCCGTAGCTCGTGTCGCCCGACAGCGAGAGCTTCGCGCCCGTTTCGGGGTCTTCGACGGCGAGGCCGTAACAGACCAGCGGCGGGTGCTCGACGGGAACGAGCGTCACCTCGAAGCCACAGACCTCGAAGGGCTCGAACGGCGTCTCCGGATTGACGGTGACCACGTCGAGGTAGTCGTATCTGTTGCGCACGGACTCGGCGACGCTCTCGCCGGTCTGGGGGTCGGTCTCGCCGGCGGCGTGGACGGGGACGTCCGCGAGCAGGCGATAGCAGTTGCCCAGGCCGTCGAGGTGGTCGAAGTGAATATGGGAGACGGCGATGGCGTCCGGGAGGGGGACGTCGCGTTCGAGGAACTGGTGGCGGAAGTCGGGACTGGCGTCGAGCAGCAGCGACTCGTCGGTGCGCTCGTTGCGGACGTGGACAGAAAAGCGCGTGCGCTCGACGTCGCGAGAGCGGGCCTCGGTGCAGGTGTCGCAGGAACAGCCCGGCGTCGGCGTGCCGGTGGTGTCGCCGGTACCGAGCAGCGTGACCTCCATCGCGCTGGGAAACGCACCCGGGCGGGAAAAGGCCGCGGGTCCGGCGAGCGCGCCGCGGCGGCCGGTGGCGGGCGCGGCCGACGGGGTCAGTCGTGGTTGTGGTCGTGGCCGTCGCCGGTGCCGGAGATGTCCCCGCCGGCGACCAGGGCGTCGGCGTCGCCGTCGATCATGTCCATGTTCTTGAGGTTGTCCCGCTCCTCGAAGTCCGCGACGGCGTCCTGCAGGTCCTGCTGGGTGAGCGTGGTGCGCTCCTCGGTCAGCGCGTCGAGGACGGCCTCGCGGAGCACGAGCCGGAGGTCGCTGCCGGTCAGGCCCTCGGTGATGTCGGCGAGCGTCTCGGGGTCGAAATCGAGGATGTCCATCTCGCGGGTGACGACGCGCAGGATGTCAGCGCGCATGCCCCGGTCGGGCTTGGGGAAGTTGACGATCTCGTCGAAGCGGCGCCACGCGGCGGCGTCGAGCTGGTCGGGGTGGTTGGTCGCGCCGATCAACAGCACCTCGTCGTCGATGAGGCTGATGTCGTCGATCGACTTCAGGAGGGTGTTGACCGCGCGCTTGATCGCGGCGTGCTCGTCGGACGAGCGCGTCTTCGCGACGAAGTCGAACTCGTCCATGAAGAGGATACAGGGCGACAGCCGGCGGGCGACCTCGAAGGTCTTCTCGACGTTCTTTGCGGTCTCGCCGAGGTACTGGCTGGTGATCATCGACAGCTTCACCTCGACGAACGGGAGTTCGAGATCGTGCGCGAGCGCGCGGGCGACGGAGGTCTTCCCGGTGCCCGGTGGACCGACGAACAGCAGCTTGCCGATCTCGCGCAGGCCGATGCGCGCGAGGTAGTCGCGGTGCTCGATGGCCTTGACGACCTTGTGGATCTCGTCCTCCTGGTCGGGGGTGAGCACCAGATCGTCGAGGGTCATCTCGACCTCCTCGGGGGCGCGGATTTCCACGAGGTCGAGCATCTCCTCTTCTTCCTCGTCGTCGAAGTACTCCTCGAGCAGGCTGTCGATCCACGCGCGGTCGGCGCGGGCGGGGCGGTTGTCCTCGCGGGCCTGCTCGTGGCTGACGTCGAACTCCGCGCCGTAGGCCGCCGCCAGCGTTGGGTTCGCGTGGATGCGGTCGGCGTCGGCGCGGTCGAGGAACCACTCCTCGGCCATGTCCCGGTCGGTGAACTCGATGTCGCCGGAGAAGTCGTCGCGGTCGGTGAACATCAGCCCGGAGACGGCGTCCCACGGGCGCTCGACGCCGGTGGCGTCGGCGGCGGTTCGGTCGGTCGCTGATAGCGGTCGCTCGATCAGGCCGTCCTCCCAGAACACCTGGCGGTACGCCGGCGGCAGGTCGTCTGCGTCCAGATCGCGGTCCCCGTTGTACACCGTCGCGGTGAGCAGGAACTCGACGACGTCCAGCTCCGGGTTGCTCATTCCCACTCGGGTTGACGCGCGACGGACATAAGCCCCCCGAACTGCAGGCGCTCCGACACCCCTCCGCACGGCGTCGGGGCGACTTTCAGTTGTTAATTGTTTTCGACCACACAGTTTACGCTTCCTGCCGGCCGGCCGCGGGGAGACCTGCGGCGCTGGCCGCGGCAAACAACTCCGAGTGCAGGTGACTGCAGTTCGACGGCATTTAACACCATGGACTATCATTGAGGAGGTATGGCAGAGCAAACTCCGGTCGTAGTGCAGGCGTACCGCACCCCCCAGGGGAAGGAGGACGGCGTCTTCGCCGACGTGCGCAGCGAGGACCTCTCGATCCCGCTGATCAACGAGATGCTCGCCGACACCGGTCTCTCGGGCGAGGACGTCGACGACCTGATGTGGGGCTGTGCCCAGCAGCGCGACGAGCAGGGCAACAACATGGCCCGCGTCATCGCCTTGCTGTCGGACCTGGGCGAGTCCGTCCCGGCGACGACCATCAACCGCTGGTGTGCCTCCTCGGCACAGTCGGTCATCTCCGCGTCCGACGCGATCCGCGCCGGCCAGCGCGACGTCGTGATCGCCGGCGGCGTCGAGAACATGTCCCGCGTGGAGATGGGCGCGAACACGATGAACGTCAACCCGCGCCTGAACGAGCACTACAACCTCCCCGAGCTCCAGATGGGCATGACCGCCGAGAAGGTCGCCGAGGAGTTCGACGTCTCCCGGGAGGAGCAAGACGAGTACGCCGCGCGCAGCCAGCAGCGCGCCGCCGAGGCCACCGACTCCGGTCGCTTCGAGGACGAGATCATCCCGATCCAGGGCTACGACGACGAGGGCAACGAGATCACGGTCGAGGAAGACGAGGGCATCCGCCGGGGCACGACGGCCGAGAAGCTGGCCGACCTGCCCACGGTGTTCAAGGCCGACGGCACGGTCACGCCCGGCAACGCCTCCCAGATCTCCGACGGCGCGGCCGCGACGATGATCACGTCCAAGGCCTTCGCCGAGGACCACGGCCTGGACATCATGGCCGAGGTCGGCGGGAACAACGTCGCCGGCGTCGACCCGACGATCATGGGCATCGGTCCGGTCCCCGCCACTCGCGGCCTCTGTGAGCGCACCGGCCGCGACCCCGCCGAGTACGACCTGGTCGAGCTCAACGAGGCGTTCGCCTCCCAGACGCTGTACTCCCAGCGCGAACTCGGCTTCGACGACGACATCTTCAACGTCAACGGCGGCGCCATCGCCATCGGGCACCCGCTCGGCGCCTCCGGCGCTCGCCTGCCCGTGACGCTGATCCACGAGATGCAAAAGCGCGACGCGGAGCTCGGTCTCGCGACGGAGTGCGTCGGCTTCGGGCAGGGCGCGGCAATCGAGTTCGAGCTGGCGTAAGCTAGCGAGGCCGACCGAAGGGAGGCCTCGGAGACAGCGAGCGGGGAGGGACGACCCGCGAGCAGCGAGGTCTCGAAAACGGCGAGCTGTCCGGGCCCTCGTTTCGTTCGTGCCCGTCTTTCCGTCCCGCTTTTTCTCGTCGACGGACTCCCAGCCACCGGTATCGGACGGCCGTCGTGTCCGCGAATCGACCGACTGCGCCCGTAAGGAGGGCGTACGCGCGGGACCCGCGACACAAGGTACCACTTCGCCCGCGTAAGCCGACTGTACCGGACCGTCGTTGGTCGTCCGTGGGCGCGGCGACTGCGCGGCGGACCGCGCTGTCGTCCGGCGGTTCGCGCCTCGCGGGCGCGCGCGACCAGCCGGCCGGCCGGCGGGCCGACTGGGGCGACCCGGACGGCGCCTCGGGGCGGCGTTGGACGGCCGTAACAGTGAAAACGGGTGTATAACTACGTGGTCGCCGGCGGAAGGGACGAACGGAGGTGACGAGTGGTTCACGAGCCCGGCTGTCTCGATCGCGCGGCCGGCGCCCGCGAACGCGGGCGGCGACCGGCCCGTGATCCGCTCGCGCGACGGCGTCGCCTGCTCGGGTCGGCGCGGTCGTGCGGGTGCGGTCCGTAGCAGCCGTCGGCCAGACCCCGACAACGGTGCTCGGGACGCGCGGGACGCCCCTCCCGCGACCGACTCCCCACACTCCCTCCCCACACCTCCGTTCCCCCCCACTCTTTCTGCGGGCCGACGCGTCGGAACGGTTATCGGCGTCTCGGTCGTTGGCCCGGACATGCGACGCGTCGACGGGTTCGAGCACCGGCCGGGCAACCACTGCGGGTCGACGTCGCTGGCCAACCTCGCGACGTACTACGGCTGGGGGTACGACGAGCCGACCTGCTTCGGGCTGGGCTCCGGGCTGGGGTTCACGTTCCTCGAGCTCCCGGACGGCGCCGAGCGGGTCATGCTCGGACGGCCGCTCTGGCTGGAGGTGGCCTTCTTCGAGCGCCTGGCGATCGGCCACGAGCACCACACGGGCGAGGGCTGGGAGACGATTCGCGGGCGCATCGTCGACGGCGTCGCCCGCGACGAGCCAGTGCTCCTGTTCACCGACCTGTACTACATGGACTACTTCGACACCGACACGCACTTTGCGCCCCACTCGCTGCTGGCGATCGGCTACGACGTCGACGCCGACACCGTCTTGCTCTCGGACAACGAGTTCCCCGAGCCCCAGACGCTGGCCGGCGAGCGACTCGCGGCCGCGCTCGACTCGCCCTACATGGTCCCCGAGCCCGGGCGGACGCTGGTCGTCACCGATCCCGACCCCGGCGTCGGCTTCGCCGCGGCGGCGCCGGCGGCCGTCGCCGAGACGGCACGCTACATGCTCGACCCGGACGCGGTCGACCGCGAGCTCGGCCCCGGAACGCACGGCCTCGCGGGCGTCCGCGCACTGGCCGACGACGTGCCGTCCTGGACCGACCTCGCCGACCCGTCGTGGACGGCCCGCTTCGCCTACCAGAACGTCGAGCGCCGCGGCACTGGCGGCGGCTGTTTCCGGCGGATGTACGCCCAGTTCCTGGCCGCCGCCGTCGAGGCAGACGACCGGCTCCCCGCGGACGCGCCCGACCGGATGAGCGAGATCGCCGCCGACTGGACCGCCGCGGGCGAGACGCTGAAAGCCGCCAGCGAGCGCGACGACGAGGGCGAGATGGAGCCGCTGTTCGCCGACGCGGCCGAACAGCTGCACGACCTGGCGGACCGGGAGGAAGCGCTGTTCGCGGACCTGCTGGCGGCCCTGGAGTGACGCGTCAGTCGCCCAGGGCGGCGTGGATGATGCGGGCCTCGATGCGGTTGAGGTGCTCGCCGACGGTGCCGACGGTGCAGCCGCAGGCGTCGGCGATCTCCTCGTAGGTGGCCTGGCGGGGTACCTCGTAGTAGCCGAGTTCGACGGCCGTCTCGAGCACCTCGCGCTGGCGGTCGGTCAGGCGCGCGATGGCGCGGTCGTCCTCGGGGTTGAACGTCCCCATCTCGGTGGCCTGGGCGTCGATGGCCTCGGGGACGTTCGCCAGCGCTCGCTGCATGTTCTCGTCGGTGCCCACGACGGTCACGCGCAGGTCGCCGGCGGCGTTGAACCGCAGGGGCAGGTCGAGGACGAGCTTGTAGTCCTCCAGCAGCTGCAGCAGGCCCACGGCGGGCTCGCGATCGGTGAAGTGGATGTACGCGTAGTACTCGGTCTCGGAGTTGCCGGGGATGAGCTCCCAGTCGATGACGTCGTCGTTGTCCCGCAGGATCTCGACGGCGGCGTCAGGGTCGCCCCGCCCGCCCAGCAGGACGACGCCCGTCCCGTCGCCCAGCAGGTTGATGTACTGCATCTGCTCTAAGGTGATCTCCGGGTGGGTCGCGGCCTCGGCCAGCGCCGGGTGGAAGTACTCCTCGGCGAGCGGGACGAGCCTGAACGTGAAATAGCGCATCGTCACGGCCGCTCACCTCGGTGGCGGTGCGCGAGGGGGCGCGGGCTGGTCGCGTGGCGGGGCGGTCGGTCGCTGTGTGATCGGCGTTCTGTCATGCTGGCGTCCCTGCGCGGCGGTGGTGGCGCCGCCCCCTCGTCGGCGCCACGCGGTCGATTCCCGCTGCGCGGTCGGGTTCTGAACCCTTATTCCTCCGTGGTCGAATCGGGCCGTATGGACGTTACCACGCTGTTCGAACACATGCCGTTTACGAACCTCCTCGGCATCGACATCACGACCGCCGAGGACGGCTACGCCGAGGGCCACGTCGAGATGCGCGAGGACCTCTCGTCGGTCCCTGGCGGCGGCGTCGCCCACGGCGGGGTCACATACTCGCTGGCCGACACCGTCGGCGGCGCGGCGGTCATCTCGCTCTCCGAGGACGTCTCGCCGACCATCGACATGCGGATGGACTACCTCACGCCGGCGACCGCCGACCTGTACGCCGAGGCCGAAGTGTTGCGCATGGGCGGCAGCGTCGCCGTCGCGAGCATCGAGGTCTGGGACGAGGCCGACCACCACGTCGCCTCCGCGCGCGGCGTCTACAAGACCGGCGGTGACACGCAGGGCACGCCCTGGCGCGACCGCGGTGGGGACGCGCGCAACGGCGACGGCGAGCGCGGGGAGTGAGCGCCCGGCCGGTCAGTCGCCGGCGGCGCTCGCGCCGGTGACGTTCTCCTCTGGGACGGTCCCGTCGTCGTTCCACCCGCGCAGGTCGTAGTAGTTCGACAGCTCCTCGGCCAGCCCCTCCAGTTCGTAGGGCATGGCCTCGTCGTCGCTGCGATCGCGCCCGCGCCGGTTGTGGAAGTGCCGTTCGAGCTCGACGACCCGCGAGCCGACGTCCATCAGCCGGTCGTAGTCGGTCTGGAACACCTTCTCGTAGCGCCCCTCCTCGGTGTACGACGAGGAGAACTGACAGAGCACGCCGCTGTCCCTGACGGCCTTGAGGTTCTCCAGCTCGATGATCTTCTCCGATTTGCCCTCGACGCCCTCCTTGGGCATGGCCTCGTTGGGCGAGACCAGCGGGTACTCGTAGTCGTAGACGACGGCGTACATGTGATCGGCGCCGCGGTTCGAGGTGGCGTACGAGAGGCCCTGGCCGTTGAGCGTGCGGCCGTCGTGGGCGGCGAACTCCATGCCCTTCATCGTCCAGTTCTCGACGCCCA
>JBDGSW010000084.1:0-10094 GCA_042217345.1 Haloarculaceae archaeon | reverse complement strand
GAGAACGAGCCCATCAACGTCCCCCGGCCGATGGTCCAGTCGCTGGACGTCCTCTGCGTGCAGGTGCTCACCCGCAGCCAGGGCGAGCGGGTGCGCCGCGCCCGCACCGTCGCCGAGATCGAGGGGATCGACCAGCGGACCGGCGAGCTCGACTACTCCAACACCTACTCCTGGAACGCCACGACCGACCGGTTCACCGAGAACAACAGCGACCTGCTCGACGAGATCCGCGACGACCGCGGCTGGAGCCAGTCCGATCTCCTGCGGGAGGTCCGCAACCGGAAGCGCTTCCTCCAGTACCTCCGGACCGAGGGCATCACCGACTACCGCCGCTTCACCGCGATGGTGAACAAGTACTACGCCGACACCGACGTCGTCCTCGACCGCATCGAGGACGCCGGGGTCGAGCTCCCGAACTGACATGGTCGGGCTCCTCGCCTTGCTGCCGCTGGTCGTCGCCCTCGGGCTGTTCGGCGTCGCGGCCGCCGCCCGGTGGAGCGCCCGCGTCGACCGGCGGGTCGCACACGTCGCTCGGGTGACCGCCGACCGGTTCGTCGCGCCCGCAGACCACGAGCGCGAACAGCTGCTCCAGTCGGCGTACGTCGCGGAGCCGTACCGGACCTACGCGACCAAGACCGTCCTGTACGCGGGCGTCTTCGCCGTCGCCGGCGGCATCGGCATCGCGTATCTGTTGGCCGGCGTGATCGCGTTCGTTCCGGCACTGGGCGCCGCCCTCTCCCAGCTCCCGAGTACGATGGTCGCGGTCCTGGGCCAGCCGTCGACCTGGTCGCTGGACCTCGCACCGCCGGTGTACTACGGCGTGCTGGTCGGCGGCGGCGCGATCGGCGGCCTGCTCTGTGGCGGGCTGACCTACCTGCTGCGGTGGGAACTCCCCAAGAGCCGGGCCGAGGCGCGTCGGCGCCAGATCGACGAGGGGATGGCCCGGACGATGGCGTTCCTCTACGCGCTCTCGCGCGGCGGGCTGGGCTTTCCGGCCGTGATGCGGACGCTCGCGGATCACCCGGACGTCTACGGCGAGTCCGCCCGGGAGATCGCCGTCGGCGTCCGCGAGATGGACATGTTCGGGACCGACGTGCTCACCGCGGTCCGCCGGATGGCCGAGCGCTCGCCCAGCGAGGAGTTCAAGACTTTCGGCGAGAACCTCGCGAGCGTCCTCCAGAGCGGCCAGGACCTCCCCGCGTTCCTCCGCGAGCAGTACGAGCGCTACCAGACCGAAGCCGAGGAGCGCCAGGAAGAGGTTCTGGAGCTACTGGCGACGATCGCGGAGGCCTACGTCACCGTCCTCGTCGCGGGCACGCTGTTTCTGATCACCATCCTGCTGGTGTTCGGGCTGACGACGACGGACACGCTCTGGCTGATCCAGCTGCTCGCCTACCTGGCCATTCCGCTCGCGAACGTCGGGTTCATGGTCTTTCTCGACCAGCAGCTCGAGACGCTGGGGATCGGCTCGAGCGCGTCCGTCTCGGCGTCCCAGCCGGCGGGCACCACAGCGTCGCCGGGGTCGGCCGACGCAAGCGCGGCCGGGAGTGCCGCGGCCGACGGCGGGACCGCGGCCCACCTCGGCGCTAACTTCGAGCGACTCGCCGTCTACGACCGCCTCGCCGGGCTCAAGCGCGTCGCTCGCCAGCCCGTTTCGACGATCGTCCGCCGGCCGACGGCGCTGCTGTACGTCACGGCCCCGATCGCCCTCGTCGCGACCGCGCTCCGGCTGCCCGCGGCGACGACGGGCGTCGGCGTGAACGTCCGCGTCCTCGACGACCTGCTGATCCAGGCGGCGCTGTTCGTCATGGGGACCTTCGCCGTCGTCCAGTTCCTGCACAAGCGCCGGCTCTCGCGGATCGAGGCGGCCACGCCCGAGTTACTCGAGCGGCTGGCCAGCCTCAACGAGGCGGGCATGTCCGTCGTCGAGAGCTTCGAGCGCGTCCGCGGCAGCGACGTCGGCGCGCTCTCGACGGAAGTCGAGCGCATCTGGGCAGATATCTCCCTGGGCGCGAACGTCGAGGATGCCCTCGTGCGCTTCGGCAACCGCGTCCGGACGACGCCGGTCACCCGCGCGGTGACGCTGTTGGCGAACGCGATGCGCGCCAGCGGGAACATCGGCTCGGTCCTGCGCATCGCCGGAACGCAGGCCCGCGCCGACCTGCAGATGAAGCGCCGACGGCGCCGCCAGATGCTCACCTACTTGATCGTCATCTACGTCGCGTTCGCGGTCTTTCTGGTGATCATCATCTCCGTGGACAAGGTGCTCGTCCCGAGCCTCCCCGAGAGCGTCCCGACCCCGCCGCCGGACAACCGCCTCGGCATCGACGCCGCGCAGTTCACACGCTTCGGCCGCGTCAACAAGGCCGCCTACACGCTGGTCTTTTTCCACACAGCGCTGGTCCAGGCCGTCCTCTCGGGGTTCATCGGCGGCCAGATCGGCGAGGGCTCGATCAGGGACGGCGCGAAACACGCCACGATCATGCTCGGGATCGCCTACGTGCTGTTCCTGTTGCTGTCCTCGCCGGTCGCCTCGCTGCAGATGGGCCCGCAGGCCCACGGCGACCGGGTGACGATCGACTCGGCGACGCTCTCGCAGGGCGGGTTCGTCGTCGTCCACGCTCACAGTGCCGACGGCCAGGTAGTGGGGACCAGCGGGTACCTCCCCGCTGGCACCTCGACGAACGTGACGATCCCGCTCGATGAACCCATCCCCGCTGGTTCGACCGCCGTTCTGGTTCCCCACCTGGACACCGACGGCAACCACCGCTACGACGGCGGCGCCGGCGCCGGGGACCTGGACAAAGTGTACCCGCCCGGCGGCGACGCCGTCGCCGAGAAGGCCACGATCAAACAGAACCAGTACGCGTAATCCACTCCGGCGCGCATCGCCGGCCGACGAGATGACTGACTTCCCGGACCGCGCCGGCGTGCGAGACACCTACGACCGGATCGCCGACCACTTCTCGCAGACCCGCGAGTACCCCTGGCCGGAGGTCGAATCCTTCGTCGGCGACCGCGACCGCGCGGCCGTCGGCCTCGATCTCGGCTGCGGCAACGGCCGCCACGCCGAGGTGCTCGCGCGCCGCGTCGACCGCGTCCTCGCCGCCGACGTCTCCCGCGGGCTACTCGATGCCGCTCGCCGCCGCGTGGCGGATGGGCCGGCCGCTGGCGCCGTCCGCATCCTCCAGGCCGACGCGACCGCGCTCCCGATCAGGGACGGGACGATCGATCTGGCGGTCTACGTCGCGACGTTGCACCACCTGCCCTCCCGTGACAGCCGGGTCGGGAGCCTGGACGAACTCGCAAGAGTGCTCGCGCCCGGCGGGCGAGCGCTGGTCAGCGCCTGGAGCACGGTCCACGATCGGTTCGACGCAGAGGAGGGGTTCGACACAACGCTTGACTGGACGCTGCCGGGCGGGGAGACGGTCCCGCGATTCTACCACGTCTACGCGCCCGACGAGTTCGAGGCCGATCTGGACGCGAGCGAGCTGGAAGCGACCGACGTGTTCGTCTCCAGCGGCAACTGTTACGCCGTGGTGGGGGCCGGCACTGAAGGGAAACACCCTTAAATCGAGGCAGGGAAGAGGGAATCGAGCGCCGGTGGTGATCGAACTCTTCGAGTTCGCGATCCTCGGGGCGAGTGAGCGAAGCGAACGAGCGCCGGTGTCCCACCGGGCGGAGCGAGGTGGGGCTCGGGGCGCGAGTGAACGCAGTGAACGAAGCGCGCCGGTGGTCTAGTGGCAGGACCTGAGCCTTCCAAGCTCATGGCACGGGTTCAAATCCCGTCCGGCGCATGTTGCGGCGAACGCCTCGTGAGCCGCGGCTCACGGCAGACGAGTTTTGAGATCGTGGTCTGACGAGTCGCTGCGACTGCCGATGCCGACCTGAGCGAGCCCTTCATCGTCGAGCGCAGGCGTCGAGACTGAGGCGGGACTGCCCGCGGGATCGATTCGTCCAGATGGAAATGTGTAAAATACCACAATTAGAAACGGGAACACGACGCCCTACCCCACGAGGTGACCCCGCAATGCGAACTCCACGCAGTCGGCCGAGACGCGCGAAACGGAAAATCACTTACCGCAGGTGTCCGCACGCGGAGACAAGCGGACGGTGTGGGCCCGTCCGACGCCGCCCGGCGGCGACCGCACCGCTGGCGCGGTCGAGCGGGCCGCAGACCGGCTCCGCGGCGCCGGAGCGCGCCGGAGCGCGCGGCGGGAGCAACCAATGAAGGTCTGCCACTACGTCGAGCGGGAATCGTTCGTCTCCGGGGGGATCGAGACGTCGATCCGTCACCAGCGGAAAGCCCTCTCCGACGCCGACGTCGCGGTCACGACCGACCCCTGGGACGACTACGACGTGTTGCACCTGAACGTGCTCGGCCCCGGATCGATGTTCCACCTCCTCCGGGCCAAGCGCCGCGGCATTCCGGTGGTCGTCCACACCCACACGACGCGCGAGGACTTCGAGCAGAGCATGCGCTTTTCGAACACTGTGGCGCCGCTGGTCGATCACTACACCCGGCGCGTCTACAGCGCGGCAGACCTCCTGATCGCGCCCTCGGAGTACACCCACGATCGGTTGCGCGAGAAAGGCATCACGACGGACGTCCGCGTGGTGACCAACGGCCTGGACGCGGGCCACCTCGACGTGGCCGCCCAGCGCGAGCGCGCCGCGGACGACGGGTTCACGGTGATGAACCTCGGGTTCGTCTTCGAGCGCAAGGGGCTGTCGGATTTCGTCGCCGTCGGCGAGTCGCTGTCGGAGACGGACTTCGTCTGGTACGGCCCGCAGCTCAACGGCGTGCTCCAGTCCGGGGCCGCAAAGCGCAAGATGAAGCGCTCGCCATCGAACGTCGCGTTCCCCGGATTCATCGAGGACATCAACGACGCGTTCGCCGAGGCGGACGTCTTCTTCTTCCCGACCCGCGAGGAGAACGAGGGGATCTCGATGCTGGAGGCCGCCTACTGCCGGAAGCCGATCGTCGTCCGGGACATCCCGACCTACGAGCACTGGGACGACGACGTCCACTGCCTGAAGTGCGAGACGCGCGCGGAGTTCGAGAACGCCATCGAGCGACTGCGCGCGGACCCCGAGCTCCGCTGGCGCCTCGGCGAGAACGCGCGGGAGCTGGCCGAGGACCACACGCTCGATGCGGTCCGCGAACGGCTGGTCGAGGTCTACGGCGACCTGGCCGATTCCGAGGGAAGTACCGTCACTGCCCCGGCCGCCTCGCGGGCGGTCCAGTCCTCGCTGCTGCCGTACCAGGCGATCAGGCTCTGGCAGAAAGTCTCCCAGGCGCTGTACCGCAACGAGTAGCGCCCGCGTGAGCAGCCGCCGGCTACTCGGGCTGGGGGTCCTCCCGGCGGCCGGTGATCTCCGCGGGGCGCAGCCGGAAGAACTCGAAGTCGATCATGCGCAGCGGCCGCTCGAACATGTCGACGTAGGGGATCTCGACGCGGTCGAGACCGTCCAGCGTCTCCGTGGCGATGTCCTCGTCGGTCGTCCGCTCGAGGTCGCCGCTTGCCTCGACGCTCTTCCAGCCGTCGTCAGTCTCGCGGTAGACGACGAACGAGACGGGGTGGTCGAACAGCGGCGCCTTCTCGCTGTCGGGCTCGCTGGCGAGGCGGAAGAAGAACGCGGGGCCCCGGGCGTCGTAGCCGTAGGAGACGGGGATGGAGTGCGGTGCCTGCTCGCCACCGGTCGCAAACGACAGCACGCCGGTCCCGCCGGTTCCCAGGAAGCGGTCGCGCTCGTCGGTGTCCATCTCGACGTGGCTGGGTTCGCTCATGCGTGACAGTACGGCGGCCGGCGGGAAAAACCCGCTCCCAATTCCCGCCCCACGGTCGTTTGGTTCACTCGGGGCGGCGCCACTGCTCGCCCACCGACTCGACGGCGCCGCGGCGCTCCATCTCGGTCAGGACTTCCGGGAGGCGGTCGGGCTGGGCGATCTCCATCTCGATGCGGCCGACGTCGTGGTAGACCTCCAGGTAGTAACGGAGGTCGTCAGTCGAGAAGGTCTCCCGGTCGGCCCGATCCATGACGTCGGCGACGAGTTCGATCATGTCCTCGATGAAGTTCCAGGGGTAGACGACCCAGGTCCACTCCTCGAGTCGCTCGCCGACGAACTCCGGCTCGAACTCGCTGGTCTGGAGCAACTGGAGGGTCGCGGTGCGGACCTGGTTGGCGTCGCGCTCGGTGACGTACTCGTGGGCGCGGCGGATCGACCCGCCGGTGTCGGCGATGTCGTCGATGACGAGGACGTCCTTGCCAGCGACTGACCCCTCGGGCATGGGATAGCGGACCTGGGGCTCGTCTGCCTTCTCGGCGGTGCCGACGTAGTGTTCCATCTTCAGGCTCGTCAGGTCGTCCAGGCCGAGGAAGTCACAGAGACAGCGGCCGGCGAACCACCCGCCGCGGGCCAGCGCCACGACGACGTCGGGCTCGAACTCGGCGACCTTGACCTGCTCGCTGACGTCGCGACAGAGGCCGTAGATGTACTCCCAGTTTGTGATGGTACAGTCGAAGTCCTCAGGGAGATCGGACATATGTCGAAGTCACCATGCGTCCACCGGAGCCGCGGTACCTTGAAACTCCGTATCTCCACGCGAGCCCGGATCCGGCTGGCGAGACTGAAAAGCGAGAGGGTCAGCGCTCGACGCGCTGCCAGGTATCGGAGGTGATCGTGGCGTCCTCGCGGTCCGGATAGTATATCGAGAGCTGCCCGCGCTCCTCGGTGGCGCGCAGGTCGGGCTGGTTCGCGCCGTCGCGTGCGGGGTGGGAGAACGGCCGCTCCCGCGGCGGGAGGGCGCCGGCGCTCCCGGTCGTGCCCCCGCGACGCCCGCGACGGGGTGCCGACGGGCGCTGCCCGTCCTCGCCGTCCAGCCGGAACGCGGGCCCGAATTCGAGCGTCGAAAAGACCGACAACCGCGCGCGTACGCCACCGACGACCGACCCGACGGCGCCCCTGAGGCTCCCGAGGAGCGACCGACTCGCGGCCGCGTCTCCCGCCGTCGAACTGCCGTTCGATACGGGTTCCTGGGTGGGCGTGTTACCCATACGCACAGATGGGTGTGGCGGTACAAAACCGTTGTGACCTACCGGATTTCCCACAGACGGCGCGGGGGCGGCCGGCAGTCGCGGGGCGGGGGTACTGTTATGCGCCGGCCGTCCGTTGGGGCCCACATCGTGACCGAAGCTCCCCCGTCGGCGGACGAGACGTCCGCCGAGCTGGTGCAGGTGCTCGACACGGACGGCCGGCTCCGGGACGGGGCCACCGTCCCGGACATCGACGACGATCGCCTCGTCGAAATGTACCGCGACATGTGGGAGGCGCGCCACTTCGACGAGCGGCTGATCAGCCTCCAGCGCCGCGGCGAGGTCGGCACCTACCCCTCGTTGGCTGGCCAGGAGGCCGCCCAGGTCGCCTCGACGTACGCGCTGGCCGACGACGACTGGCTGTTCTACCAGTACCGCGAACACGGCGCCGTGATCGCCCGCGGGCTGGCCCCCGAGTACCTGCTCTACTGGATGGGCCACGAGCGGGGCAACGAGTGGCTCGCCGAGCGCTACGTCTTCCCGATCAACATCTCCATCGGCAGCCACCTCCCCCACGCCACCGGCATGGCCTGGGCGGCGAAACTCCGGGGCGACGAACGGGTGTTCGCCTGCCACTTCGGGGACGGAGCCTCCAGCGAGGGCGACTTCCACGAGGCGCTGAACTTCGCCGGCGTGTTCGACGTGCCCGCGGTCTTCGTCTGCAACAACAATCAGTACGCCATCTCGGTGCCCCGCGAGCGCCAGACCGCCAGCCCGACCATCGCCCAGAAGGCCGACGCCTACGGCTTCGACGGCGTCCGCGTCGACGGCATGGACCCGCTCGCGGTCTACGAGGTCACCCGCCAGGCCCGCGAGAAGGCCGCCGACCCCAGCTCCGACCAGCGCCGACCCACGCTGATCGAGACGGTTAGCTACCGATTCGGCGCCCACACCACCGCCGACGACCCGACAGTCTACCGCGACGACGCGGAGGTCGAGGCCTGGAAGGAACGCGATCCGCTCCCGCGCATGGAGACGTTCCTGCGCGAGCGCGGCCTGCTCGACGACGAGCGCGTCGACGCAATCCAGGCCGCTGCCCGCGAGGAAGTCGCCGACTGCATCGACGAGGCGATGACGTACGAAGGCGACCCCGAGGACCTGTTCGCGTACGCCTACGAGACGCCGACGCCGCGGATCAGCGAACAGTCCGCGTGGTTCCGCGACCTGCGCGAGCGCCACGGAGACGACGCGCTGCTCGAAGACGAGTGAGAGCGAGCGAGGGTCAGTCGGCCACCGACGCACTCGCGTCCGGCGCCGGTTCGAACCGGTAGAGCACCGCGAAGACGACGGCGGCGACCACGATGAGTCCGCTGGCGGTCCAGAAGGCCAGGAACACGCCGCTGTGGTCCCAGAGCGCGCCGACCGTAACCGGGCCGATCACCTGCCCGACCTTCCAGGCGATCGAGCGCAGCGAGAGGCTGCCGCCGACGGCGTCGAAGTGCTCGCCCTCCTCGACGAACAGCGCCATGCTCGCCGGGAGTCGCACGCTGTCGGCCAGCCCGCAGACGCCGAACGCGACGAACAGCGGCAGGAACTGCGGCGGCAGTGCCAGGGCGGTCCCCGGCACCGCGACCGCAGGGAGGAGTCCGTCGGCGAACTCGGCGACGGGGATGAGGGCGGTCCCGAGCGCGTACGCCAGCGCCCCCGCGAGCACGAAGTGGTGGCGCCGGCCGATCCGGTCGGTGAGGTCGCCGAGGAACCCCTGGGTGACGGTCTTGGTCAACTTCCCGCCGGCCATGATGCCCCCGACCAGCAGCGGCGACATGCCGAAGGCCGTCCGGGCGTAGATGGGCAGGAAGATCAGCACCGCCATCTTCCCGAAGCTCAGCCCCAGTCGGAAGACGACCAGCGCGCGGACGGCCGCCCGACCCAGGAGGTTCCGGAAGGTCTCGACGCCGCCGGCCTCCGCGGGGTCGGCCTGCCCACCGGGATTGTCCCGGAGGAACAGCAGGACCGCGACCCCGGAGGCGATCGTCACCGCGCTGAGGACGGCGTACGTCGCCGTGAACCCGTACACCGTCAGCAGGAGGCCGCCGACCACGTCGCCCGCGAGGCTGGAGAACGCGCCGACCTGGTTGTAGGTGCCCAGCCAGCGCCCGCGGCTGTCCTCCGGGGCGATCTCGCCGGTCACCGTCGTCCCCGTGATCCAGAGGACGCTCGCGCCGACGCCCTGGATCACCCGGACTGCGAGCACCTGCCCGACCGACGAGACCAGCGAGAAGCCGACGAACGCGACGACGTTGATCCCGAGGCCCGCCAGCAGCAGGTACTTGGCGTTGCTCGTGTCGACCTTCCGCCCGAGCGGGAGGACGATCAGCAGCTGCGTGAACGCGAAGACAGTCCCGAAGAGTCCGCCCTCGACGCCGGAGGTCTGGAAGAGATCTGCGTACAGCGCCAGCGCGATGATGATCGTCGAGTACGCCTGGCTGCGCGCGAACGCCGTGCTCGCGATGGCGACGAACTCCCGGTCGCGGAACAGCGACAGCGAACCGCCTCTCTCCTCGCTCACGTCGAATGGATCGGTCCAGCGGGGATAATGGGTTTCGCCTCGGCTCGATGCTGCGAGCCGGTCACACGATCTCGCGTTCCTCGTCCGCGGTGAGAAAGCCGACGAGTACCAGGAACGCGCCCACGACGACGAGCGTCCCGCCCAGGACGCCGCGGATGACCGCTGCCCCGACCACGGTGACTTCGACGCCCAACAGCATCACCTTCACGCCGGAGATCGCCTCGCGGAGCGGTTCGCCGGCCATCGTCTCCCAATCACGTCGACGGCTGAATAGTCCTCCGGTTGTCACGACGGGGCGTCCGTCGGCGGCGGTACCGCTCGATCGACGACCCGCGCTACAGCTCGATGCGCTCGACGATCTGGTCGGTGTCGTCCTTGACGTTGATAGCGACGATGCGCAGGCGGTCCTCCAGGCCCGAACCCCGGACTTTGGCCTTCAGCAGGTTGTCGACCTGGTAGACGCCGGCGGCGTTGCTCATCTCGATCT
>JBDGSW010000115.1:0-10314 GCA_042217345.1 Haloarculaceae archaeon | reverse complement strand
TGAACGCGGATTACAACGCCGCGAAGAACATCGGGCTACGGTACGCTCGAAAGCGGATACACAGACTCCGTTCCTCGCCCACGTCGGGGAGCGGAGACGCAGAAGTAGACCTGCGTATAAATGGTGGGACGTTGAACGGCGAGAGTCACCGGCCTATTGCCGGGGACTGATTGCCGGGAGTCCACATCAAAGCCACCGAAAGGCGAAGCCTTTCGAGGCCTCGATAGAGCTCTGCTCTATCGGTGGCCCCACCCTCACGGACCGACGCGCGTATGCGCCGAGGGAGTAGGGTGGGGTAGTTTACGTGTAGCGATAGCGGGCGACGGCTCGGCCGGTCGCGTCGCGGACGACCACGGTGTCGCCGTCGTTGTTCCAGACCGGGGTCCTCGCCCCCCAGTAGAACGCCGCAGGGCCGTCCGTGCCGCTGCCGGTGTGGAGCGTGAGGCGATCGCCCGGAGCGAGGTCGGCGCCCGTCGGGAACTCGTAGGTGTGACCGGCGGCGTCGCTGAGCGTCCAGCCCCCGAGGTCGATCGGCTCGGTCCCCCGGTTCGCGAGGACGACGTACTCGCCGTTAAGGTCGTCGCCGTCGGGACCGGCCGGGTCGGCCCGGACGCGCTCGACGGTCAGGTTCCCCGGCACCGGAGCGTCGACCGCACAGGTCCACAGGCCGGTGCGGTTGCGCTGGGCGCGGGTCTCGGCGGCGTAAAAGCGCTCGGCGCGGGCGAACTCGCTGTCGTACACCCGGGCGTGACCGGTGGCGACCAGGCGGTAGTTCAGGTCGCGGCCGTCCTGGAAGACGTACGCGAGCAGGCGCCCGTAGTAGCCTCGGGCGTCGCCCAGCGGATCCACGCGGAGCGTGACGGTCTCGCCGAGCAGGCGCTCGGTGGTGAACCGCGTCGCCTCGTGGCCGGCCTCGCGGAGGCAGTCCCGGCCGGCGGTCGTGTTGGGGACCCCCTCGAACTCGTCGGGCGCGTTCGCGACGTGGGTCTCGGGCGTGTCGACGCCGAGCAGTCGGACGGTGTCCGTCGACCCGTTGCGGTACCGGACGTGGATCGTGTCCCCGTCGACGACCGCCGTCACGGAGACCGTGTAGGCTCGGCCCAGCCCCTGCTGGGTGGCGTTCCCGGTCGGCGACCGATCGTCGGGCGCGAGCCCACCACAGCCGGCCAGCACGACCGCGGCGACCAGCGCGACCGTCGCGACGCGTTCCATACCACCCCCTGCGCC
Source organism: Haloarculaceae archaeon (assembly GCA_042217345.1). GTDB lineage: Archaea > Halobacteriota > Halobacteria > Halobacteriales > Haloarculaceae > Halorientalis. Next base: position 9,087 of record JBDGSW010000115.1, on the reverse strand, counting down.
CCGGGTCACTAAACTCCCCGCTGGACGAGTCGTTCACGAACGTTCGCGAGGGACGTGCTAGACATCGACTAACATATCAGAGGCGAAGAATTAAGGCCCTGGGCATACCTTATACAATCATAATGCATTGCCCCCACTGTGGCTCGCGGATGGCGCTCAACGACGAGACCACGAAGCTGAACGAGTACACCTGCAGCCGGTGCCACCGGACGGAGATCGAGGTCAAGCAGCCGGTCGCCGGGCACGCGCTGTAGGCGGGGCCGTGCGGTTCTGGACGCGAGACGACGAGCGCCGAGCGCGGCCACCGCGGGCGAGTTCGGCCTCGAAATCCCCGCAACACTCTTTTTCTCACGTGGACACGTACGTTTCGTGATGGGCGAGACGGCGGGGCCGCCGGTCGAGATCGCGTACCTCGACCCGACCGGCAGCGAGGCCGCGACCGCGCTGGAAAGCGCCGCCGCCGACCTCTCGGTCGCGCACGTCTCGACGACGGCCGACGCCACCGACCGCGCGGCGTCGGTCGACGCCCTGGTGGTCGCCCACGGCGCCGACCACGCGGACGGCTTCGCCGTCCTCGCCGCGCTGGCCGCCGCCGAAGCGAGCTGTCCCGCCCTGTTTCTGACCGACGAGGACGTGGCCCGGCGCGCGCTCGACGCGGGCGCCGCCGACCTGGTCCGCGGCGACCCGACCGCGCCGCCGCAGGCCCTGCTGGCCCACCGCGTCCGACAGGTCGTCGGCGCCGACCCGGCCGATCGGCCGGGGTTCACCGAGCACGTGTTGAACACGCTCTCGGACGTGGTGTACGTCCTCGACGTCGACGGGCAGTTCCGCCAGTGGAACGACGAGCTCCCGGCGGTGACCGGCTACGACGAAAGGGAGATCGCCGAGATGGCGCTGACGGACCTCGTCGAGGCGGGCGATCGGCCGGCCGTCGCCGAGGCGATCGACAGCGCCCGCGAGGAGGGCACGACCGAGACGCGCGAGGCGTCGCTCGTGACGGCCGTCGGCGACCGGCGGACCTACGAGTTCAAGGTGACGCCGCTGGTCGACGAGGCGGTGTTCGGCTTCGCCGGGACCGCCCGCGAGGTGACCGAGCGCAAGCTCCGCGAACAGCGCCTTGCCGTGCTGACGCGGGTGCTGCGGCACAACGTGCGCAACCAGATGACCGTCGTCCAGGGCCGGGCCGAGCGCCTGGCAGAGCGCCTGGCCGACGAGCCCGACGTCGACGCGATCGAGCGGGCGGCCGCAGACCTGGTCGAACTGAGCGACAAGGCCCGCCGCGTCGGCGCCGCGCTGCGCGAGAGCTCGGCCAACCGCCGGCCGCTGAACGTCACCGAGATCATCGCGACGACGGTGGCCGCGCTCAACCGCGAGTTCCCCGACGCCGACCTGGAGCTGTCCTGTCCCGAGGGCGTCGAGGCCCGCACCACCGAGGGGCTGACCTTCGCCGTCGAGGAGCTGGTCCGCAACGGGATCGAGCACAACGACGGCGACCCGCCCCGCGTCGCGGTCCGGGTCGAGCGCGAGCGGACCGACGGCGTCGGCCGGGCGAACGGTCGCGCGCCCGGCACCGTCGCCGTCACCGTCGCCGACGACGGCCCGGGGCTGCCCGAGACCGAGGAGGTGGCGCTGACCGCCGGAACCGAAACGGACCTCGACCACGCCACCGGGCTGGGCCTGTGGCTGGTCAACTGGGTGACGACCGCGGCCGGGGGCGAGTTGACCTGCGAGGACAGCGAGTTCGGCGGCACGGCCGTCACCCTCCGGTTCCCCGCCGCCGGCGAGTGACTCAGACCAGCACCTGCACGACGGAAAAGAGGACGACGACGCCCAGCACGTCGCAGACGTTCGTCACCACCGGGATCACCACGTCGTCGGGGTCGAGCCCGAAGCGGTAGGCGCCGTAGGTCGCGACGGCCGTGACGACGACGGCGACGACCGCCAGCGCCGCCCCGCTTGTCACCGCGACCGCGACGACGGTCAACGCCCCCAGTGTCGTTCCGACGGTCACCGCCGCGAGCAGCCAGCCGCCCAGGCCGATCAGCGGGAACACCGTCAGCGCGAGCCCGACCGTCGCGAGAGCGTTGCCCGCCAGTAGGTCGTCGTCGACCGCGAACGAGAGCGTCCCCAGGTGAAACGCCGTCGAGAGCCGCGCGGCCAGGACGCTCCCGAGGTTGCCCGCCGTCCCGATGGTGACGGGCACGAGCACCAGCAGCGTCGGGTAGCGCAGCAGGTCCGCCTGGAAGCTCCCCAGCACGAGGCCGCTGCCGATCTCGACGAGCGTGAGCGCGAGCAACACCGGCAGCGCCGCGCGCAGGATCGCCCGCACGGTCCAGTCGGTCGCCATCAGACACCACCCGCCGCCAGGACGAGCCGCACCGCGAGCAACAGGAAGGCGACGCCGAAGACGTCGCCCGCGGTCGTCACCACCGGCCCGACCAGCGTGTCGGGGTTGTACCCGCGGCGATACCCCGCGAACACCACGCCGACGACGATCAGCGACAGCGCGGCCCCCGAGAGCAGCCCCGCCACCAGCGCGATCGCGAGCAGCGCGACCAGCGGCGCGTGGGGCCGACCGAGCCGCACGAGCACGAGATAGGCCGCGACGGCGGCGAACGCGCTGGCGATCAGCCCGCTGGTGATCGCGGCCGCGACGGCTCGCTGGAGGCGGTCGTCGTCGGTGCGCACGCGCGGCTCGACCAGCCCCTGGTGTAACGCGGTGCCCAGCCGGGCGCCCAGCGAGCCGTAGACGTTCCCGCGGGTGGCCAGCAGTGCGGGCACGAGCACCAGCAAGCCGGGAATCGCCCGGAACTCCGCGCGCATGCCCCCGAGCAGCACGCCCGCGAGGAGCCCGCCCACCGCGCTGCCAGAGAGCGCCGGCAACCCTTCGCGGTAGGCCTCGGCGGCCACCTCCCGGACGGTCATGTGCCAGGGGCAACGACCGCCGCCCCTAAAAATGCCCGTCACCCGTCACCGCCGCGAGAGATTCCCAGAGTATTGGAATTTGTATACATTATTATCGACCGACTCGTCGAAGTCCCACTCGTGACCAGACCATGACAGGCTACGCGATCGTCCTGGCGTCCAACGAGCTCGCCCGGGTCCAGGCCGTGAGTACCATCGGCTCCGTCGCGGCGGCGTCGGACGTCCCCGTCGAGGTGTTCGTCACCATGGACGGGCTGTTGGCGTTCGACCGAGAGACCGTCGAGAGCGGCGACTTCGACGTCGGTCCCGTCGGCGCGGCCATGCTCTCGGCCGAGGACGTCGACGTCCCGCTGTTCACCGAGCAGTTCGCCCAGGCCAAGGAGATCGGCCCGCTGAAACTCTACGCCTGCGAAATGGCGATGGACCTGCTGGACACGACGCTGGAGGACTACGTCGACGTCTTCGACGACACGCTGGGCGTCGCCGGCTTCCTGAAACGCGCACGGGACAAGCAAGTCGTCTTCGTGTAGCATCGCGCGCCAACCGCAATTCACCGCACACTAATCATGAGCGAAACTGCCACCGACCCCGACGTGACGATCGACAGCCGCGGCGCGACCTGCCCCGGCCCGCTGATGGACCTCATCGGCAAGGTCAAGAAAGTCGATCCCGGCACCGTGATCGAACTGCAGACCTCCGACAGCGGCTCGAAGGACGACGTCCCCGAATGGCTCGAGGAGGCCGGCCACGAGCTGGTCGAGATCGTCGACCACGACGACTACTGGAGCATTTACGTCCGGATCAACTGAGTCCGACGCCGAACCGATTTTCGAGCGACCACCACCAACCATGACAGAACACATCGTGATCGTCGGCGGCGGCACGGGCGGGACCGTCCTCGCCAACCGCCTCGCCGACGACCTGCAAACCGAACTCGCGGCCGGCGACGTCAGCGTGACGCTCGTCTCGGACGGCCCCGAGCACGTCTACAAACCGACCTTCCTGTACGTCCCGTTCGGGAAGAAGACCGTCGCCGACGCGAGCCGCCCGCTCGCCGAGCTGGTCGACCGCCGCATCGAGATCCGCGACGACCGCGTGACGGCCGTCGACACCGACCGAAAGCGCCTGACGCTTCGCGACGGGCCCGCCACGACCTACGACCACCTCGTGCTCGCGATGGGCGCCGAGCTCGTCCCCGAGGAGGTCCCCGGCCTCACCGAGGGCGGCCACCACTTCTACGGGCCCGACGGCGCCGAGACCCTGCGCGACGCGCTCGCCGACTTCACCGAGGGCCACCTCGTGCTCTCGGTGATCGGTGTGCCACACATGTGCCCGGCCGCGCCCGTCGAGTTCGTGCTGATGGCCGACGACTGGCTGCGCGAGCGCGGGCGCCGCGAAGACGTCGATCTCACTTACACCTACCCGATCCAGCGCGCTCACGGCATCCGCTCGATCGCCGACTGGGCGACCGAGGAGTTCGCCGCCCGCGACATCGGGCTGGAGACCTTCTTCAACGCCGACGAGGTCGACCCCGAGGCCGGCGTGCTCCACTCGATGGAGGGCAAGGAACTGGACTACGACCTGCTCGTGGCCATTCCGCCCCACGCCGGCAGCGACCTGGTCACCGAGGCCGGCCTGGGCGAGGACGGCTGGGTCGACGTCGACAGGCACTCGCTGGAAGCCGCCGCCGCCGAGGACGTGTACGCCATCGGCGACGTGGCCGACGTGCCGACGAGCAAGGCCGGCAGCGTCGCCCACTACGAGGCTGGCGTCGTCGCCGAACGCCTCGCCAGCGCCGTCCGCGGGGAGGTCCCGACGGCGTCCTACGACGGCAAGACGATCTGCTTCATCGAGTCCGGCATGGACGAGGCGACGTTCGTCGACTTCGAGTACGGCAGCGAGCCGACGGTCCGCGAGCCCTCGAAACCGCTGCACTGGTCGAAGCTCGGGTACAACGAGTCCTACTGGCTGACCGCCAGGGGGCTGCTCTGAGGTGATCGCGGTGTCCGAATCCGACGCCGACGAGCAGGCGCCCGAGGACGGACCGTCTGAGGAACAGCCACCCGAGAACGTCCACACGGTCGGCGACGCCGAGCAGGCCGCCAGCGCGGACCTCCCGCCGGAGGTCCGGGCGGCCATCGCCGAGCGCCCCGAGGAGGTCGCCCGATTCGTGCGGAACCTCGCGGGCGTCAACGACGCCATGGACACGGCGGCGCTGGCCGGCGCGGCGCTGGACGACGAGATGGTCCAGACGTTGGCCGCGACGGGCACGAACCTCGGCGCCGCGGCCGACGGTGCGGCCACACCCGAACTCGCCCAGCTTGGCGAAGCCGCCGGCGAGAACGCCGCCGACCTGGCCGACGCGATCGAGGGACTGGCGCGCCTGCAGCGCTCGGGCACGCTCGACGACCTGCTGGCGCTGGCCGACGTGGCCGCGCTGGCGACCGCCGCCTTCGACGACACCATGGTCGAGTCGCTGACCGCGACCGGGACGCGCCTGGGCGAACTCGCCGACGTCGCGGCCGACGACGACGTCGCCGACGGGCTGGAGTCGGTCCTTCGCGCGGTCGGCGAGGCCGAGGGCCAGCCCGCGGAGGCGCCCGGCCTGCTCGGACTGGCCCGGTCGATGCGCGACCCCGAGGTCCAGCGCGGGATGGGGTTCGTACTCGCCATCGCCAGGGCGCTCGGCCGCGAAGCCGAGGCGTGAGCGGACGGGCGCCGCGGATCCGTTTTCCTGCCCGCGGGCCGGCCCGAAAGACAGACGTGGCCGCCGCCCATCTCTCCCGCACTCGAATGAGCACCCCTCACGTGCTGTTGACCAACGACGACGGGATCGACGCCCCCGGGCTGGCCGCCCTCTACGAGGAACTGACCGGCGTCGCCGACGTCACCGTCGTCGCCCCCGCCGAGAACCAGTCGGGCACCGGCCGCACGCGCACCCACCGCACCTCCCGCGAGGACCACCCCTGGGGCTACGCCATCGACGGCACGCCCGCCGACTGCGTGGCCTACGGTCTGCGCGGCCTCGACACCGCGTTCGACCTGGTCGTCTCGGGCTGCAACCACGGCCCCAACGCCGGCAACTACGTCGTCGGCCGCTCGGGCACCGTCGGCGCCTGCATCGAGGCCGCGTTCCTCGGCACGCCCGGGATCGCCATCTCGGCGTACCACGCCCGCGATTTCTTCGTCTCCCCGCCCGAGGACTACGAGTTCGGCCGGCCGGCCCGCGTCGCCGCCGAACTGGTCGCTCGCGCGACCGACGCCGACGCGTTCGCCGACGCGGACTTTCTGAACGTCAACGCCCCGGTCGACGTCGCCGACTCGCCGATGCAGGTGACCGAGCCCCACCACGACTACGACCTGCAGGTCGACCACGGGATCGACGACGACGAGCACGACATCGCCCTGCAGGACGTCGTCTGGCCCGGCACCGTCGGCTGGGAGAGCCCGTTCCCGCCGAACGACGACCTCCGCGAGCGCTACCCCGTCGGCAGCGACCGCCGCGCCCTGGTCGAGGGCGAGGTCAGCGTCTCGCCCCTGACGGCTCCCGCGGTCGCGACCCACACCGAGTCGATCCAGGCCGTCGTCGACGGGTACAACGACGGCGCGGCCGCCCGCGAGCGCGCCGAGTAGGCCCGGCGCGGCCCGGCCCGAACTGGCGAGGTCACAGTTTTACGGCGGGCGCGCCCTTATCGACGGCCGACCATGGAGAACAACGTCGGCGGACTCGATCGAACGGTCAGAGGGATACTGGCGGTCGTCCTCGCGCTGGTCGCGCTGCGATCGCTCACGAGCGGCAAGCGCGCGACGGGGCTGCTCGCGGTCGCGGGCGCAGCGGTGCTGGCGACGAACTACCGGACGCGGTTCTGCGGCGTGAACCGGGCGCTCGGAATCGACACGAGCGAAGACAGCGAGTAAGAGACGGCGGAGACGTAGGAGCGTCCCCTGTCGCGGCGAGCATCCGCGCGCCTCCGGCGCGCGGTTCACTCGGCTCGACCTCCGGTCGAGCCGAGGTGTTTTTGGTGCAGATTTTTGCGAGGGGGGTTCGCGGAGCGAACCCCCCAAAGTAAAAAGGTGCGTTAGAAGGGACCCATCCCGCCCATGCCGCCGCCACCGCCGCCGCCCATCTTCTTCATCATGCGCTCCATGTCGGCGTCGCCCATCCCCTGGAACTGGTTGAGGGTCTTGGACATCATGCGGTGCTGCTCTAAGAGTTCGCGGACGCGCTCTTCGGACGTTCCGGAGCCGCGGGCGATGCGCTTGATCTGGTCGGCACCGATCGCGCGGGGGTGTTCCAGTTCGGCCTCGGTCATCGAGTCCATGACGACGTCGAAGGTGCGCATGCGGTCTTTGGTGACGTCCATGGCGTCGTCGGGCAGCTGGTCCATGAGGCCGCCGCCGAGGCCCGGGATCATGTCCATCACCTGGTCGAGCGGCCCCATCTTGTCCATGGCCGTCATCTGGTGGCGCATGTCCTTCAGCGTGAACTCGCCCTCGAGCATCTGCTCGGGATCCCAGTCCTCCTCTTCGGCCTGGGTCTCCTCCATGGCGCGCTCGACGCGCTCGGTGAGCTGCTTGAGGTCGCCCATGCCCAGCAGCCGGGAGATGAACCCGGAGGGCTCGAAGCGCTCGATGTCCTGGACGGTCTCGCCGGTCCCCAGGAACGCGATCGACGAATCGGTCTCGTTGACAGCAGCGAGCGCGCCGCCACCCTTTGCGGTCCCGTCGAGCTTGGTGATGGCCACGCCGTCGATTCCGACGGCGTCGTTGAACCGCTTGGCCTGATCCTTCGCGCCCTGCCCGATGGCGGCGTCGAGCACCAGCAGGTTGCGGTCGGGCTGGACGACGGCCTCGATCTCTTCGAGCTCGTCGATGAGGTCGTCCTCCAGGGCGTGGCGGCCGGCGGTGTCGACGATGCGGACGTCGGCCTCGGCGGTCTCTTCCAGCCCCGTGCGGGCGATGTCGACCGGGTCGTCGTTGTCGGGGTTACCGTAGAAGTCGACCTCGGCGCGCTCGCACATCTGTTTCGCCTGGTCGTAGGCGCCGGGCCGGAAGGTGTCGGTCTGGATGACCGCGGGGCGCAGGCCCTTCTTCGAGAACCACCACGCCATCTTGGCGGCGGTGGTGGTCTTGCCCGACCCCTGGAGGCCGGCGAGCATGATCGTCTGCGGTTCGAGCGGGAGGTCGGTCGACTCGCCGACCAGCGCGACGAGTTCCTCGTAGACGACCCGGAGCACCCAGTCCCGGGCGGAGGTGCTGCTCGGCGGTTCCTCCTCCAGCGCCCGGGTCTTGATCGAGTCGGACAGCTCCATCACCAGGCCGGTGTCGACGTCGGCCTGCAACAGCGAGCGCTGGATCTCCTTGACGACCTTGTCGATGTCCTCCTCGCTGATCCGAGATTTCCCCCGGAGATCGTTCAGCGTCCCCCGGAGCGAACTCCCGAGATTGTCGAGTACCATGGTCAGTTACCCCGAAGTAGGTCACTCAGCGGGTAAAGGCTTTTTCCGTCGGAGGGCGGCCGCGGTGGCGGCGACCGTCGAGCGGGCCGGCGAGGCGACCTAGTGGTCGGCCTCGTGGGGGTTCAGCTCGGTCTCGTAGTGGTCGGCGTGGTCGGTGTAGTCGATGAACCGCGGGGCGTCGGGGTCGAACGGCCGCTGTAGGGAGTCGAAGGCCTTCTTCTTGTCCCAGCTCTGCAGGCCGCCGATGGCGCCGCGGTCCTCCAGGTCGTGATAGTCCAGATCGGGCTCGGTCAGCTCCCAGGCGTTTAGCCCCTGCTCGGTGCGGACGATGACCGACGAGTACTCGTCGCTGGACCCGACCGACCCCACGGTGAGGTCCGCGCAGTAGCCCGTGAAGTCCGCACACTCGTCACAGCCCTTCAGCGCGGCGCCGTGGAACTGCTCGATGTCCTCGATCAGCAACTCGCCGCCGTCGTGGTCGTAGACGCGCATCTCGCCGTCGAGGACGTCGAGCTTGCCGATCTCCTCGGGGCTGATGCCCCGTTTTTCCTCGAGTTGCTCGCCCATGAGGCGCTGGTAGTTGAAGTTCTTCGTGCACATCAGGGCGATGCGGTACTCGACGGCCCGGAGGCCGGCCTCCTGGGCCTGGTAGTCCCACTCGAAGTCCTGCAGGGCGCGGATGCCCTCGATCTCGCAGGGGGTG
>JBDGSW010000043.1:0-10334 GCA_042217345.1 Haloarculaceae archaeon | reverse complement strand
TCAACCGCAACTTCGAGGGCCGCTCGGGCATCGAGGACGACAACGTCTACCTCTGTTCGCCCGAGGTCGCCACCGCCGCCGCCATCAAGGGCGAGATCGTCGACCCGCGCGACCTGGCCGACGAGCTCGGTGACCTGGACGCGCCGGACTTCGAGCTCCCCGATCAGTACGAGGGCGCCGAGAACGACATCATCACGCCCGACGACCCCGTGGACGACGAGCTCGTCAAGGGCCCGAACATCGGCGACGTCCCGCTGAAGGACCCGATGGGCGAAGACATCGAAGGGCCCGCCCTGCTGAAGATGGAGGACAACATCACGACCGACCACATCATCCCGGCCACGCAGGACATCCTGATGTACCGGTCGAACGTCCCCAAGCTCTCGGAGTTCACGCTCTCGCGCGTCGACGAGACGTTCGCCGAGCGCGCCCTGGAGAGCGACGGCGGCTTCCTCGTCGCCGGCGAGAACTACGGCCAGGGTTCCTCGCGCGAGCACGCGGCCCTGTGTCCGATGTACCTCGGCATCGAGGGCGTCCTCGCCCAGAGCTTCGCCCGCATCCACAAGGCGAACCTGTTCAACTTCGGGATCGTCCCGCTGACGATCGACGAGGACACCTACGAGAAGATCGACCAGGGCGACGACGTCGAGATCGTCGACGACGTCGCCGAGGCCGTCCGCTCGGGCAAAGAGGAGTTTACCATCCGCGTCAACGGCGACTGGGAGGCCACCGCACAGCTCGACGCCTCCGAGCGCGAGCGCCAGATCCTCGCCGACGGCGGCAAGCTGCCCCACACGAAGAAGAAGGCCGAAGGCGGCAGCTCCGGCGCGACGCCCGCTGACGACTAACCACCTTTTTACGTCGGCGGGTGCGCTCCGCGCACCCACCTCGTAAAAATCTGGACCAAAAACACCTCCGCGCTCACTCCGTTCGCGCGGAGCGAACCGCGCCGCCGCAGGCGGCGCGGATGCTCGCGACGATTCGTTTTCTCGGCCAGAGTCGGGGCGCTTCCGACTGGTCGAACTCGGTGGAGAACGGCGAGCGGCAGTTCCGCCGCTTACGCGACGATGCCGTGCCAGCTGCAGTCGACGCAGCCGAGCAGGCCCTGGCCGTCGACGACCAGGCTGTCGCAGTTCGGACAGGCGTCGACGTGCGTCGGTACCTCGTCGTAGGTGCCGAGTGTTTCCAATTCGAGCGTCCCGCGTCCCGTCGGTGGCTGTTGCAGTCTCATCGTGTCACCTCCGGTCGAACCTCCCGTCCCCTCACGGGCTCTCAGTCGACCGTACCCGGAGATACGCCGTTCTCCTATATATCACTGGACCCTTTTAAGCCCCAAATCGCCGGACTGCGGCGTGTCTGAGGTGTTTCCTTAATCGCATTCTAGGAAGGGCGGCTCGGGAATGAATCCTCGTCACACGGGGCTCGGTGGGGGTAACCCTCGTCACCGCCGCCCGTCGGGCATACCCGGCGCGTCGATTTGGGCGTTGCGTCTCGCGGGCGTCAGCCGGTTCTCCCGGAGACCGTCACTCGTCCCAGCCCGCTCGCTCGCGGTGGGCGGCCGCCTCCGATTCGATCCCGTCAGCGTCGAGCACGCCGTCCTCGGTGCAGAGACCGTCCAGCAGATCGGCGGGCGTCACGTCGAACAGCGGGGCCGACACCGAGAGGTCGGCCGCGCCGTCGTAGAGTTCGGCCGGATCGCCCGATTCCAGGTGCGGCTCGGTCCCCGGACTGATCTTGTCGGTCGCCGCGACTGCCAGGACGTCGATGCCTTCGTGGGCACCAGCTAGCGCGGCCGCGCGGGTGCCGACCTTGTTGACCAGGCGGCCGTCCGCCAGCACCGAGTCGGCGCCCACGAGCACGGCGTCCCACTCCCCGTCGGCAAGTTTCCAGGCCAGCCCGGCGTCGGGGACGAGCGTGACGTCGATCCCGTCGGCGGCCAGGCGCTCGGCGACGCCGACGCCCTCGCCGCCGGGTCGGGACTCGGCGACCAGCACGGCCGCCGGATCGGCGCGGTCGAGGGCGGTTTCGACCGTCCCCGAGCGCGAGAGCGTGGCGATCCGCCCGCCGTCGAGCCGGTCGGCAGCCGCGGCGGCCGCCGCCCCGTCGGCGTCAGCGGCGGTCCGAAGCGCCTCGGTGGCCGCTCGCTCGACCGCCGCTGGCGTCTCGTCGGTCGCAGCCCCGGCCATCGCCCGGTTGATCCGGTTCGCGACGACGGTCATGGTCGGCCGGGCGCCCCGGAGCTCGCGGGCCAGCGCCGCGAGGGACTGCCAGTCGGCGGCGCCGCGCTCGGCGGCCAGCGCGGCCTCGTCGCGCAGGACTTCGAGGGCGCGCAGCGAGAGAAACGCCGAGCCGTGTTCGCGGTCGCCGGCCACCGTCTCGACAGTGGAGCGCACCCGGTCGTAGGTCGTCCAGAGGTCCGGGACGGTATCGCGGCGCAGGATCTCCGTGGGCGGGACCCACGCGTACTCGGTGGTCTCCTCGTTGAGCGTCACGTCGCGGGCGTCGCAGTCGAACAGGTACGGGTGGACGACCCAGCGCGTCTCGAGATCGGTGTCTTCGACGGCGAAGGACTCGCCCCGGCGGACGAGCGTCACGGCGTCGGCGAGGCCGGCCTCCTCGGCGATCTCCTGGCGGGCGGCGGCGTCCGGATCGCCCTCGGCGTGTCCCGCCACGCCACCCCAGCGACCAGCGTAGGAGCCGACCTGGTCTGACCGGGACAACAGCAGGACGTCGCCGCGATTGCGGAGCAGGCAGGTGACGACGTGGATCTCCTCCATAGCGGTGAGTCGATCGGGCGGACGAAAAGCGCGGGGGCGACCGCGATCAGGTCGGCGTCGCGCTAGAGCCAAGGCGCCGGCCGGCGGCGCGGATGGCGTATGCGACGATCAACACGTCGACCGGCGCCATGAACAGCGCGTAGAACAGCAGGAGGCTGTTCAGCCGCGCCACCAGCAAGATCGGGAGGAACAGCAGGCGGGCGGCCAACAGCACGATCGCCACCTCCGACAGTGCCAGCGTCTCGTCGACAGCGTACACCAACAGGAACAGGTCCATCGGCGCCATCCAGATCAGCGGAATCAGCACCGACTGGGCCCGCGTCGCGAGGAACCACACCTCGGCGGCGATCAAAAGCAGCGTCGGCACCAGCACCACCGGGTCGACGCCGCCGCGCGTCAGCCGGGGTCGAGTCGTCGTGGTCATGTGCACCACCTACCTGCACCTCGATCGAGCGCCCCCTTCAATCATTCGCTATTACTGATATGAAGGCTGTCGGAAGCAGCCGGTTCTTTAAGTATCCTACTTAAAAACTGCCGGAAATGTGTAATTGTCAGGATATCGATTTTAGGCCGGCATCGTCCGGCCGTTGAAGTGTCGTCGTCGGGACGCGGCGCCGCGTGACCGGTGACGGACTCGCCCGCGCGCGATTGTCGGCATATATATCCGGTTTTGGCCGGACTTGCTCGTTTCGGGCCCCTTATACTCGGGCCGGTACCGAGAGTGGGTATGAACGTCTTCGCGGTCCCCGGGGTGCCCGAGGTGCGGCCGGGCGACGACCTGGCGGACCTGATCGCCGACCGGGTCGACCTGCGGCCGGACGACGTCGTGCTGGTCGCCAGCACGGTCGTCTCGAAGGCCGAGGGTCGCCAGGCCGACCTCGCGGACTTCCCGGCCGGCGAGCGCGCCGCGGCAATCGCCGCGCGGCTCGAGCGCCTCACCGGCGAGGACAAGGATCCGCGGTTCGCCCAGGCCGTCCTCGCCGAGAGCGAGGCGCTGCTGACGGAGGCGCCCTTCCTGCTGACCGTCACCCGCTTCGGGCACGTGACGGTCAACGCGGGCATCGACCGCTCGAACGTCCCCGACGCCGACCTGCTCTTGCTGCCCGAGGATCCCACGGCCAGCGCGCGAGCGCTCGCCGAGCGCCTGGACGCGCCGGTGATCGTCACCGACACCTCCGGGCGGCCCTTCCGGCTGGGCCAGCGCGGCGTGGCCGTCGGCTGGGCGGGAATGCCGGCGTGTCGGGACTGGCGGGGCGAGCGCGACCGCGACGGGCGCGAACTCGACGTGACCGTCCAGGCCGTCGTCGACGAACTGGCGTCAGCGGCGAACCTCGTCGCCGGCGAGGGCGCGGGCGGGACGCCCGTGACCGTCGTCCGCGACTGGTCGTTCGGCGACCACGAGGGGTCTGACCAGCTCTTCCGCGAGCGCGAGGGTGACGTCGTCCGCCAGGCGCTCGAGCAGTGGGAGTACGAGCCATGAGAGCGATCGAACTCACTCCCGAACACCCCTTGGAGCGGATCGCCGACCTCGCCGATCGCGCCGAACGCGAGGGGTTCGACACGGTCTTTGCCGCCAGTCACTACTTCAATCGCGACCCGTTCGTCGCGCTCGACCGGATCGCCGCGGCGACCGATGACGTCCGCCTCGGGCCCGCTGCGGCCAACCCCTACGACGCACACCCTGTGACGCTGGCCTCCCGGGTCGCGACGATCCAGGAGGTCAGCGACGGCCGCGCCGTCTTCGGGATCGGGCCCGGCGACCGATCGACGCTGTCGGCGCTGGGGGTCGAGCGCGACCGCCCGCTGCGGCGCGTCCTCGAGACGTTCTCGGCCGCCCGGGACCTCTGGGCGGGCGAGGCGGTCGACGCCGACGGGACCTTCCGCGCGGCGGGCGCCGAGCTGGAGTACGAGGTCCCCGGGACGATTCCGGTGTACGTCGCCGCCCAGGGTCCCGGGATGCTCGGGATGAGCGCGAAACACGCTGACGGCGTCCTGTTCAACGGCTCGCATCCGGACGACGTCGCCTGGGCCGCCCAGCAGGTCGCCGACGGGCTAGCCGAACGGCCCGCCGAGCGCGGCGACTTCGAGTTCACCGCGTACGCGAGCGTCAGCGTCGCCGAGGAAGAGGCGGCTGCCCGCGAGGCCGCGCGCCCGCCGGTGGCGTTCATCGCCGGCGGGGCGGCCCCGCCCGTCCTGGAGCGCCACGGGCTCGACCGCGAGCGCGCCGGCGAGATCGGCGCCGCCATCGAGAACGGGGCCTACCGCGAGGCGTTCGGGCTCGTCACCGACGAGTTCGTCGACGCCTTCAGCGTGACCGGCACGCCCACGCAGGTGGAGCGCCAGCTAGAGAAGCTCCTCGAGTACGCCGACGGCGTGGTCGTCGGCGCACCGCTCGGGCCCGATCTGGAGCGGGCTGTCGAACTGGCCGGGGCGGCCCTCAGCTGACGTCCGGCGTCACGAGGTCGACAAGCGCGCCCAGCGAGAGGTACGCGCCCAGCAGGAAGGTGAAGGCGAACAGCACGACGCCACAGAGCAGCAGCACGACGCCCAGCGGGTCGCTCGAGACGTTCGCCAGGAGGTCGGCCGTGCTCGTCGCAAGCGTGATCATACCCGGGCGTTCCCGCGCACGGTACTTGGCTGTAGGTGATTCGCGGGCGGGGGCCGGCGCGGTCGCCACCGCTAAGACGCCGGCGGACTCAGCGCAGGACATGGACGACTCGTCGCTCGACGACTTTCTGGAGAGCGAGGCCGAGCGAAGCGAGGACGAACGAAGTGAGTCCTCGGCGAGTCGAGCGGGGAGGGACGACCCGCGAGACAGCGAGGCCTCGGAATCTGCGAGCGGCGAGGCCGAGCGAAGCGCCGACGAGGACGAAACCGGGTCGGCCGACCAGGCGGTCGACCCCGACGCCGTCGAGCCGGCGGAGACGACCTACGCGTGGTCGCGCGACCCGGTCGCCTGCGAGTCCTGCGGGGAGCGGGTGCGGCGGCGCTGGCGCGACGGCGACGCGCTGGTCTGTGTCGACTGCAAGGCGTGGTAGGGGCCGCCGGACCCAGCAGAATTAGGTACTCGCGCGGCCACTGTGGGGGTGTGACTTCGCCCGAACGCCGACGGGCGCGCGAGCCAGTCCGCGCCTCGGCCGGTCGCGGTGGGGAAGACATTTGGTTGCCGGGCGGACAGATTTGGGTACCCGCCCGCGATCGATCACCGTCCCCCCGAACCAAGCCATGACTGACGCAGACACATCAGCACCCGGTCGCCAGGCCGACGAGGCCGTCGCCGCGGCGGGCGCGCTCGCCCGCCGGGTCGCAGACAACGTCTCCCGGGTCATCGTCGGCCACGGTGAGGAGATCGACCACATCCTCACCGCGCTGCTCGGCCGCGGGCACGTCCTCCTCGAGGACGTCCCCGGGGTCGGGAAGACGATGCTCGCCCGCTCGGTCGCCGCCTCCTTCGACGGCTCGTTCAAGCGCGTCCAGTTCACGCCCGACCTGCTGCCCTCCGACGTCACGGGCGTCAACGTCTTCGACCAGCGCGAGCAGGCGTTCGAGTTCCGCCCCGGTCCCGTCTTCGCCAACGTGGTCCTGGGCGACGAGATCAACCGCGCACCGCCCAAGACCCAGAGCGCGCTCCTGGAGGCGATGAACGAGGAGCAGGTCACCGTCGACGGGGAGACCCACGAGGTGCCCGATCCGTTCACCGTCATCGCGACGCAAAACAGCGTCGAGGGCGACCGCACGTACGAGCTCCCGATGGCCGAGCTCGACCGCTTCATGAAGAAGCTCCACCTGGGCTATCCCGACGAGGCCGACGAGGCGGCGATGCTCGACCGCGTCGTCGGCGACCACCCCATCGAGACGCTCGAAGCGGTCGCGACGCTGGCCGACCTCCGGGAGGCGCGCGCGGCCGTCTCGCGCGTGACCGTCGAGCGCCCCGTCCGCGAGTACGTCACGCGACTGGCGCGCTACACCCGCGAGGAGGCCCAGCTGGGGGTCAGCCCCCGCGGGTCGATCGCGCTGTTGCGCGCCGCCCAGGCCCGCGCCGCGATCTCCGGCCGGGACTACGTGCTCCCCGACGACGTCCAGACGGAGGCTCGCGCCGTCACGGTCCACCGCGTCCAGACGGCCACGGCCGACCGCACGGGCGCCGACGTGGTCACGGACGCCCTCGAAACCGTCCCCGTCGAATGAGACCGACGATCCGGGCGGTCGGGCTGGCCGCCCTGGTCGTGCTGGCCGTCGGCATGGCGTTCACCGCCGGCACGCGCGCGCTCAATGCCGTCGCCGCCCCCGCGCTGGCCGCCCTGGCGATCGGCGCCGCCCAGCTGTGGACGGCCGAGGAACCGACCGTCACCCGGCGTGACCCCGCGGCCGGCTTCCCGGGCGAGACGCGCACCGTCGAGCTGACCGTCGACGGCGGCGGCGTGGCGCGCCTGCGTGACTCGATTCCCCAGGGGCTCGACCCGGCGACCGACGAGCTGCGGGCGAGCCTGCCCGCGACCGTCGGCTACGAGGTCGAACTCGGCGAGCGCGGGGAGTGGACGCTCGGACCGGCCCGGCTCGTCGTCACCGACGTACTCGGGGCGTTCGTCGAGACGGTCGAACCCGATGGGACCGCGACGGTGCTGGTGTACCCGCGGGTCGTCGATCTGCGCGGCGCCGCGGCGTTCGCCGGGCTGTTTCAGCGGGGGGCCGCCACCGAGCGCCAGGCGTTCGCCGCCGTGCGCGAGTACGAACCCGGGGATCCCCTCCGCGACGTCCACTGGAAGACCAGCGCCAAGCGGCCGGGCGACGACCTCGTCGTCAGGCAGTTCGACGGCAGCGAGGACGAGGACGACCGGGTCGTGATCGCCGCGGCCGCCGCCGAGGGCCGCGCCGACGAGATGGCGTCGGCCGCCGCCAGCGTCGCACTCCTCGCGCTCGAGGCGGGCGCGTCCGTCGGGATCACCTGTCCGGCGGGGTCGGTGCCCGCCGGACGCGGCGCCGACCATCGCCGGCGCCTGCTCGAGCTGCTCGCGCGGACCGGCCCGGGCCGGCTCGACGAGGGAACACACGAGGATAGCGCCGTGATCGTCGACGCCCGCGCCGACGGCCAGGTGCGCGTGAGCGTCGACGGCCGCACCCACGCGCTCGACCTGGATTCGGGCGCGCTCGAATCGATCGACTCCGAGGGGGTGCGCGCGTGAGCGCCGACGCACCGACCCGGCGGCCGGCCGCCCGGGAGCGAGCGCAGAGCGACAGGACCCTCCGGGACTGGCTCGGGCCGCGTCCGCTGGCACTGCTGTCGGCGTTGGCGCTGGTGTTCTCGTTCGCCTACGCCCTCTACGGGATCGTCGACGTCGTCGGCGACCCCGGAACGCTACTGGCGGTGGTGCTGCTGGTGCTGCTGGCCGGGACCGGGCTGTCGGCCGTCCTCGGCGAGCGGACGGCGCTGCTGATCGGCGCGGTCGTCCTGGCCGGGGGGCTGTGGGTGTACGCGTCGGCGCTGCCGGCCGACCTGGTCGTGGACTTCGGACAGGTGCTCGACGACGTGTTCGCGATGCTGACGGGACTGTCGGTGCTGCGCCTGCAGAAGATCGAGCTGTGGGTGCTGGCGATCGCGCCCGCGCCGACGTTTTTGACGTGGTACCTGGCACTGCGGCGGCGCTACGTGGCCGCGGTGGGCGTCGGCGGGGCGACGCTTTGCTTCCTGATCCTCACCGGGGACGTCGACGCGACGGTCGCGCTGGTCGGCGCCGTCGGGGCGGTCGGGACCGTCGGCTTCGGCCGGCTCGCCAACTACGGGGGCGACCTGGCGAGCGCGGAGTGGGTGGCCATCCTCCTCGCGGGCGTGGTCGTCCTGACGTCGGTGGTCAGCGTCGTCCCCGGCGGGGCGGGCCAGCCGCTCGCTTTGTTCGGCGCCGGCGGGGCCGGGACCGTCGAGGGGAACCTCGTGGGCTCGAGCCAGCGCGTCACCGTCCAGGGGGCGATCAGCCTCTCGCCCGACGTCCGGTTCACCGTCCACGCCGACGAGCCGGCGTACTGGCGCGTGGGGGCGTTCGACCGCTACACGGGTGACGGGTGGGTTCGTACCGGCGGCACGGTCGCGTACCCGGGTCGGCTCGCCGACCCGCCGGGGCGGGCGGCGACGCTGACCCAGCGCGTCGTCGTCGAGTCGCGGCTGGCGGCGATGCCGGCGGCCTGGAAGCCGGTCTCAGTCGGGGGCGACGCGGCGGGTCGCACGCAGGTGACCGACCTCAGCGGCGTCCGGCCGGACCGCGCTTTCAGCTCCGGCGCGACCTACACCGTGGAGAGCCGGCGGCCACGCGCCACGTCCACGGAGCTGAACCGCGCCGGGACGGACTACCCCGAGGGGATCGTCGATCGCTACACGCAGCTACCGGCGAGCACGCCCGATCGGGTCGCACGCAAGACCGACCGGATCCTCGAGCGGGCGGGCGCGCGGACGCCCTACGAGCGCGCCCGGGCGATCGAGCGGTGGCTCCAGCGCAACCGGGGCTACTCCCTCGACGTGACGCGGCCGGACGGCGACGTCGCGGCCGCGTTTCTGTTCGACATGCGCGAGGGGTACTGCACGTACTTCGCGACGACGATGGTGACCATGCTGCGGACCCAGGGCGTCCCCGCGCGGTTCGTCGTCGGCTACACGTCGGGCGAGCACTCGGGGCCCGACGAGTGGACCGTCCGCGGACTGGACAGCCACGCCTGGGTCGAGGTGTACTTCCCCGGCGTCGGCTGGCGGAAGTTCGATCCGACGCCGGCCGAACCGCGCATCGCCGCCGAGAACGCACAGCTCGACGACGCCGGCGGCGCCAACGGCTCCAGCGGCACGCCGACGCCCACGCCCACCCCGACGTCGGGGACGGACGCCCGGACCGCGACGCCGACGACCGACGACACGACGACGTCGGGGCCGGGCGAGACCACACCCGGCGGGCCGACGGCTGCGACCCCGACCGCCCCGCCGACGACGACGCGGGCGAACGCCACCGGCGGCCTCCCGCTCCCCGAGCCGCCATCCCGCCAGGAGTTCCTCCTTGGCGCGGTCGTGCTCGCGGGCGCGCTCGCGGGGGCCCGGCGCCTCGGACTCGGCGAGCGGGCCTACCGGGCGGTGTGGCTCCGGTGGCAGCCGCGCGCCGACCCGGCGAGCGACCTCGAACGGGCGGCCGCCCGCCTGGAGTTCGTGCTCGCGCGCGAGCACCGCCCTCGCCGGCCCGGCGAGACCCGCCGGCAGTACCTCGCGGCCGTCAACGCCGACGAGCGCGTCCGCGCGGTGTTCGATGCAGTCGAGCGCGCGCGCTACGCCGGCGAGGCGCGCGAGGCGGTCGCCGCCGACGTGGTCGGCCGCGTCGACGACCTGGTCCGCGAGCGAGCCGGGCTGGGCCGCCTGTGAGCAAGCACCACGGATCGCGGCCGAACGGGCCGCGAAACCGGGAGACGAGGTTGCTTCCGCCTCCCCGACAGTGTTTAATAGGTGCCATTCGTACGCTCGGGCTGTAATGTCGAAAGTCTGCTCGACGTGCGGGCTGCCCGAGGAGCTCTGCGTCTGCGAGGACGTCG
>JBDGSW010000050.1:0-10359 GCA_042217345.1 Haloarculaceae archaeon | reverse complement strand
CGATCCAGCCGTCGATGGACTCGGTGATCATCACGCGGTTGTCCCGCGAGAGGTTCAACCCCTTGCGGACGGCGTCTTTCAGCTCGTCCATCTCGCCGATGACGCCCGAGCCGGCGCCTCCGAGCGTGTAGGTGGTCCGCATGATGACCGGCAGGCCCCCGACCGTCTCGACGGCGTCCTCGACCTCGTCGACGGCCTCGATCGTGACCGACTCGGGGACGGGCTCGTCGATGGACTCCATGCGCTGGCGGAACTGATCGCGGTCCTCCGTGGCGTAAATGGTGTCGAGCGGCGTGCCCATGATCTCGACGTCGTGCTCCTCGAGGACCCCCTCCTCGGCGAGTTCGGCGGTGACGTTCAGGCCGGTCTGGCCGCCGAGGCCCGCGATGACGCCGTCGGGCCGTTCCTTCCGGATGATCTCGGCGATGGCCTCGGTGTTGATCGGCTCGATGTACACCTTGTCGGCCATGTCCGGGTCCGTCATGATCGTGGCCGGGTTCGAGTTCACCAGGACCACCCGCGCGCCCTCCTCGCGCAGCGCGCGGCAGGCCTGCGCCCCGGAGTAGTCGAACTCCGCCGCCTGTCCGATCTTGATCGGGCCGCTCCCGATGAGCAAGATTGTGCGGTCGTCGCCTGCTCCGTCTGTCATTACCAGTGGCCAGTTCGCACATCGTAATAAGCCCGGCGATGAACTGCGAACGTCGTAGTCGAATTTCGAAATTCGTATCGCTCCCTCGTCACACTCGGCCCGGATCGCGCCCGGAGATTCGCCCGCAGGATCAGTCGCTATCCGTCCGGAGGTCGTCACGTGCAATGAAGATGACGACCGAGCGCGCCGTCAGCTCGTGGCGGACCCACAGCGCCGACAGCGTGCGGTTGCGGTCCCACAGGAAGAGGCTCTCGCGGTGGGCGCGATACCCGGACAGCCGGGCGGCGACGGCCTCGCGCCGGCCGACCGGCGCGATCACTACCGGCGGCGGATCCGCGCCGATCCCGGCCGGCTCCCGGACGCTCGCGACGTCGAGGCCGGCGGCCTCGGTGTACCAGGGCAGCGGCAGCCGGTGGTACCAATTCGGCGCCGCCGCGAAGTCGTCGTTGGCGGACTCGTTCGCGACCGCCAGTCGACCGACGTAGAGCACGTCCGGCCCGTCGGCGTCCGCCCGCGCAGCTGCCGCGGCCGCCCGCATCGTCGGGTTGAGGTCCGTGCCGGGCTGGGCGCCCTGGGCGAGCACGCTCGTCTCGTGGGGCGGGGAGACGTAGCTGGTCGTGCCCGCGGCGCCCGCGACGAACAATCCGCTCACCGCGAGCAGCCCGAGGAAGGCGGCCCGCGTCCGCCTGTCGTCGACGGCCGCGGCGACGCTCGCCGCCCGCGCGACCGCGGCGAGCCCGACGGCGGCCGGGACCGCCAGCGCGATCACGACGTGGACGGCCAGCCACGGCGCCAGGATGTCCGCGACGTAGGGGTAGCCGACGAGGCTCGCCAGCCCCCACCACCCACAGAAGGCGACGAGGGGGCGCCCCCGACCGTCGCCGACGCCGACCAGGGCGGCCGCGACCGTCGCGGCTGCGCCCACCGCCAGCACCAGCAGGTAGTAGCCCGCGTACAGCAGGTACGAATGCTCGCGGAGGGATTCGGACAGCCAGAGGTCGGCGAGCTTCGACCACGAGTCCAGGGTCGCGGTGCGAACCAGCGCCGGGAGCCGATCGGGGTGGGATACTGCCCGCCAGAGCCCCAGTTCCCCCGGCGTCCCCGACCGCGGCGCGTAGCACAGGACGAGGATCGCGCCCGCGAGCACGGCGGCCGCGACGAGGTGTACCCGGGCGCGCCGGAGCCGGCCCGCGAGCCGACGCGCGCGCGCCAGCAGACTCTCGGCGGGCGGCCCCGGCTGCCAGTCGGCTGCGGCCGCGTCGGCGACGACCGATCGCGCCAGCACCAGACCCGCCCCGCCCGCCCACGCGAGGAGATAGAGGAAGACGTTCTCCTTGGTCGTCGCCGCGAGCGCGAGCGAGGCGGCGGCCACCACCAGCCACCGGGGGCGGTTGGTGTCGAACCACTGGATCGCCGCACCCAGGGCGACGAACGTGAACGCGGCCAGGGGGACGTCGCTGCGGAGAAAGCGCGAGTAGTACAGGAGAACGGGATTGGCCGCCAGCACGACCGCCAGGGCGACCGTCTCGGCGTCGTCCAGGCGGGTGCGAAAGAGCAGTGCCGCCAGCGGCAGCAGGCCGCCGACGAGCGCGACCGGCAGGCGTAGGGTGAACGGGTTCGCCCCCAGCAAGGCGAAGACGAACCGGTCTGCGTGCTGGACGAACGGGCCGTGGATGATCGGGTGGTACGCCCAGTCGCCGGTCGCGGCCGAACGGAGGATCCAGTAGCCGACGCGTGCCTCGTCCCAGTGGACCGGGCGCGCGCCCAGCGCGACCAGGCGGGAGAGCACTGCGACGACCGTCACCGCGACGACGGCTCGGCGGGCGTCCAGCGCGGCGACCGACCAGTCACTCCCGCGGGACATCGTCCGTGTCGGGGCCGGGCCGGGGGATACGTCTTGCGGTCGCCTACGAGCCGTCGGTCCGGAAGCGGTAGCGGTAGGGCTGCTCGCGGATGACTTCGACGGCGTCGGTGTCGGCGTAGCGCCCCAGCACGGTCGCGACGCGGTGGGCGCTGTCGAACTCCTCGCCGTGCTCGGCGAGCACCTCCAGGATCTCCCGCGCCGTCAGGGGCTCGTCGGCGTCGGCGTCCGAGAGGACGGCCCTGATCCGCTCGAACTCGCCGTGACGGCTGTGCATGTTGTTGACGTGGGACGGCGCGAACTTCAAACGTCGTCAGACGCCCGTCAGACGACGCCGCACCACGCGCGGGTGGCGATTTCTCCCCGGGCGTATATCGGATTCACTGACGTGTCAGACAGATCTGCCGTCGGCGGTCGGGTCAGACCGCGGTGTCGTGTTCGGACTCGAAGTCGCGTTCCTTGCGGTACTGCTCGACGAACTCGCCGACGTCGAACTCGAGCATCCGTGCTTCGAACTCGGCCATGGCCCCGTCGTCACCGGCGTGGCTCATGGCGTGTTCCATCAGTTCGACCAGGAGCTCGACGACGACCTCGTGGAGCCGCCGGGAGTCGAAGTCCGTCACCCAGACCAGGGCGTAGCCCACGCGCCCGTCCTCGGCGACGTCGGCGGTGGCGACGGCCTCGGGGAACTCCTCCATCACCATCCCCATCACGTGGGCCGTCGAGAACGAGTCGAAGTCGTCGGCGGGCTCGACCGTGGCGCGCAGCACGTCGGCCAGCGACTCGGGGACGAACCGGGAGAGCGGATGGGCGTCGACGACGACGGCGTGGGTCGCGCCGCAGTCGCAGTCGAACTCGCGCGTGCCCATGTCGAGGTCGTACGCGGAGACGGTCTCGCCGCAGGACAGCTCCAGGGTGGCGTCGTCGCCGCCGGGCACGCGCGGTTCGGGCATGTCGGGTGCGTTCGCACCCGGGTCGGTTAAACGACGCGGACCGCGCGGGACAATCAGGGCCAGTCGTCGCGGCTGTCCTCGGGTTCGGGCTCGGGCGATTCGGGCTCGCCGAGTTCCCACCCGGCGGCCGCGGCGGCGTCCTCGACGTCGAGGTACTCCCACCCGACGGCCTCGGCCAGCCGCTCGTCCTCGTCGTCGGTGCCGACGAAGACGTGCCGTTCCGTCTCGAACTGGGCCTTCACGTTCGAGAGGCTCTCCTCGCGTCCGCGCGGGCCGGAGAAGAAGTCCTGTCGGATGCGGTGCTTTCGCGTGAAGTTGGTCACGACGTAGGTCGGCTGCTCGGATACCACGCCGACGTACTCGCTCCACTGACGCGTGTCGTTGAAGACCGCGTCAGGCTGGGCCAGCTGCTGGAGCGCGTCGAGGTCGAACGCCAGGGTCATGTCGCTACTCCCGCCACCGTCCATACCAGCCGAGTCGGCGTGGCCCGGCAAAAACGCCTTCGGTACGCCCGCCTACTTGCCCTGGAACTCCGGCTCGCGGTCCTCGACGAACGCCCCGATCCCCTCCATGACGTCGGCCGTCTGGAACATCCGCTCTTGCTCGCGGGCCTCCATGTCCAGTTGCTCCTCGAGGCTGTTCCCGTTCGAGCGCAAGAGCAGCCGCCGGATCGACGCGTACGCCCGCGTCGGCCCGTTGGCCACCTCGACCGCGCGCTCGCGCACGCGCTCGTCGAGGTGGCCGTCGGCCACGACCTCGGTCAGCAGCCCGATCTCGTCGGCTTGTTCGGCGTCGAGGACGTCCCCGGAGACCAGCAGGTCCATCGCCTTCTGGACGCCGACGAGCCGGGGGAGGATGAACGTCGCGCCGGAGTCGGCGGTCAGGCCGATGTTCGAGAACAGGAAGCCGATCCGGGCGGACTTGCTGGCGTAGACGAAGTCACAGGCGGTGGCCACTGAGGCGCCGGCGCCGACGGCGGGGCCGTCGACCTTGGCGATCACCGGCACCGAGGCGGTCATGATCTGGCGGACAGCCTCGTGGAAGTTGCGGTCGATGGACTCGGCGGTGGGCGTCGTGCCGACCGACGAGAGGTCCGCGCCCGAACAGAAGGCGTCGCCCTCGCCGGTGAGGACGACGCAGCGCACGTCGTCGTCGCCGTGGAGGTCGCCGAACGCCTCGGCGAGTTCCTGCATGCCCGCCTGGCTCAGGGCGTTCTTGCGCTCGGGGTTCGAGATAGTGATCGTCGCGATGGGTTCGTCGTCGTCGCGCTCGACGCTGATGGCTGCCATGGGATGGCAAACCGCGCCCCGCGGTAAAAGCGCTCGCAAACGGCAAGGGGCGGTCGAGCGGTTGCGGCCCGGGTCGACGTGTCACTCGGTCTCGGCGGTCGCGGGGACGTCGAGGTCGTCGAGGTCCACCTCCTCGGCGAGCAGGACCTCTTGCTGGTCGGCGACGGGGCGTTCCTCGCGGATGAGCTGCTTGAACTTCGACTGGGGGGCCAGGTCGCCGATGAGGACGCCGCCGACGAGCTTGTCGTCCTTGAACGCCAGGCGGCGCCACTCGGTGTCGGAGTACTTGCGCTCGGCGTACTCCTCGCCGAGGGTTGGGTGGCCAAAGGAGAGGAAGGGGAACTCGAAGTGCGTGATCGAGTACGAGGAGACCCAGCGGAAGGTCTCGTGATCGTCGTCGGCGACCATGTTCTCGCCGGCGACGGCGCCCTGTTCTTTGGCCGAGCCCCAGGCGCCGTTCTGGGCGCGGTCGTTCAGGATCACGTCGTGGAACTGCGTGACGTCGCCGGCGGCGTAGACGTCCTCGACGGTCGTCTGCATGTGCTCGTCGACGACGATCCCGTCGTCGAGTTCGACGTCCGTCCCGTCGAGGAACTCCGTGTTGAAGTCCAGACCGATCGCGACGCCGACGAACTCGCCGTCGTAGGCCTCGCCGTTCGGATCGACCGCGCCGGTGACGTGACCGTCGTCGTCGACCGTGAAGTGGTCGATCCCGGAGTCGAACACGGGCGTGACGCCCTTCTCGACGAGCGCGTCGTGGACGATCTCGGCGCCCTCCAGCGAGAGGGCGTAGCGCCACCAGCGGTTGCCCCGCATGAGGTAGTGGGCGTCGACCTCCTGGGTGGCGCAGATCGCCGCGAGGTCGATCCCGAGCAGGCCGGCGCCGACGACGATGCCCGAGTCGGCCTCGGCGGCGTGTTCGCGGATGGCGCGGGCGTCCTCGAAGGTCCAGAAGTGGTGGACGCCCGCGGCGTCGGAGTGGTCGACCGGGAGCTGGGCGGGCGTGCCGCCGGTCGCGATCAGGAGCTTGTCGTACTCGTAAGTGCCGCTGTCGTGGGTGTGGACCGCGTGGGCGTCGGTGTCGACCTCGGTGACGACGGTGTCGAGCGCCAGGTCGATGTCGCGTTCGGCGTACCACTCGGGGTCGTGGATGGAGATGGGCGCCTCCGGGAGCTTGCCCTTGGCGAACTCCTTGATGAGAATCCGATTGTATAGCGCCTCTCCCTCCTCGGTGATGACCGTGACGTCGGCCTCGGGGTCGTGTTCGCGGATCGTCTCCGCGGCGGAGCTCCCCGCGATGCCGTCACCGATAATCACGTGCGACGCGCTCATGTCCCGACGGTTGCATACCGGGCCTAATGTGCATTGCTATCTCCGCGATGTTCGCGAACTGATATCACGTCGCCGCGGCGCGATCCCGGCCCGGCCGGCTTGCGCCCGCCCCACCGGGACGTTTTAGGCCGCTGCGTCCGAACCACCCCGCATGAAAATCCGGCAGAACGTCACTCACTTCGCGGCCAAGCAGGCGCTGACGCTCCCGGTCGTCGGCCCGCGCGTCAACGACAAGCTCGTCGACCTCCACACCAACTACTTCCTGGAGATGGTCGAGCCGGACCAGCGCGAACCGCGCCGCGCCCACCTGGAGGCCTTCTTCGACGCCTCCAACGACGTCTACGTCGCCGCGCTCGACGAGGGCTACCCCGAGGCCGAGGCCCGGGAGATCTCCCACGTTCTGGGCACCTTCGACTTCTACAACCACGGCTGGACGGAGATGATGGAGTTCCCCACCGACGAACTGGAGGCCCACTACGAGCGCTACCGCGAGTTCTTCGAGCGCCACGACATCACGATCGACGACCCGCTCGGCGAGTTCGCGCCCGCCGGCGGGCTCCCCGAGGCCCCTTCGACCCCGGCGAAACTCGACGACCCCGAACACCCCCACGCCGAGGGCGGCTTCGCCGACGACGTCTACGTCGAGACGGCCGACGGCGAGGTCGTCGTCGGCGGACAGGACGAACCCGACGAGGTCGACGTCGATCGGGCGCCCGGCGCGCGCGACGACTAGGTCACTTCCGTCGTTCTCACGTCACTGGCGCTCGACCGCGAACAGCGCGACCGCTTCGATCCGCGTCGCCTCTTTCGAACCGTCGTCCCGCAGGCAGGTGACGTCGAACGCGTAGGTTCCGGACTGGAGGTCCTGGACGATCTGTTGAGTCCGCGGCGCGTGCGGGGAGGGATGTTCCTGCACGCTCAGGACCCAAGTGTAGGTCTCGCCCGGCGCGAGCTCCGTCCAGGGTTCGATGTGGACGTCCGGCGCGACGTGCTCCCACCCGTCGTGGCTCTGTCGTTCGATCCCCCAGGCGTAGGGGTTCAGGCCGACGTTCTCGTCACCCTCGTTGTGCAGGTCGAACTGGATCATCTCGACGGAGTGGTCGCCGGTCGTCGGCGCGAACACCTGCTCGGAGGCGGTGAGGTAGACGGCCGCCGCGTTCGGGTCCACGGTGTGCGCACAGACCGTGCGGTCGGCGCTCTCGTCGAAGGAGGGGCAGGGATCGCCCGCGAAGCGATCGGTCGTGGGGGTTTCGTCGTCTGGCATGGTGTCTGTCTCGTCGTCGTCCGAGCCGGGATCGGTTCCGTCGTCGGGCGGGGCGCCGCGGTCGCCGGCGCGCTGTGCGCAGCCCGCGGTCAGCGCGCCCGCGCCCAGCGCGCCCGTCTTCGCGAGGACCGTTCGTCGCTTCATACCCGCTACATACGGGCCCAGCATAAACTCCATTGTGGACGGTCAAATTCCCGTTTGAGTCTGGCCCGGTGCCGACCGCTCACTCGGAGACCCGGGCGTCAGGTCCCCCGGCGACCGGCTGATAGTCGGGGCTCCCGTCGGTGATCGCGTCCGCGGCGGCGAAGCCCGCCTCGATCGCGCCGTTGAGGCTGCGCTCGGGGTACTGTGCTCGCGAAGCCATGCCCGCGTAGAAGACCCCGTCGGCGACCGCGTCCGAGAGGTCGTACGGAACCACCATGTCGAGGTAGCCCCGCTCGTAGACGGGCGCTGTCCGCGGGTTGCGTGCGGTCTCGACCCAGTTGACCGAGTCGGGGTCGAACTGCGGGAACAGGTCGGCGATGCCTGCGCGCCAGCGGGCCTCGACGGCCTCGTCGTCGAGCTGCCATAGTTCCTCCGTGGGATCCTGGACGTAGCTGGCGGTGTAGTAGAGGTGCTCGCCGCCGTAGCGCTCGGGCGGGACGAAGTTCGTGTGCTCGATGAACACGCCGAAGGGCGCCTCGTCGGCGAGGTTCAGCCAGTAGGTGTCGGTCAGCGACTCCTCGAGGCTCCAGACCGAACAGACCGTCCCCTGGAAGTCGATGTCGCAGGGGTAGCCGGTCAACTCCTCCAGGACGTTCGGCATCGCCGCGACGACGACCGCGTCGACGGGCTCGGTGGTCGTACCCTCCGCCGTTTCGACCGTGAGGGCGTCGACCGCGCCGTCGGCCGTACGTAATTCCTCCACGCGTGCGCCCGTGGTCACGTGCTCGCGGCCGACCGCCTCGACCAGCGCGTCGACGAACCGGCCGAAGCCGCTCCGGAGGTACCCCAGGATCTCCCCGCGCAGGAGGTCGCGCTCGCCGCGGAACTTCACGCGCCCGAGCAGCCACGCGGCGCTGACGTCCTCCTTGCGGCTGCCGAACTTCGCGGACAGCAGCGGCTTCCAGAAGTTCTCGTACACCGAGCGAGTGGTGTGCTCGAGGAGGAACTCCCTGATCGGAACGTCCTCGTAGGCCGCCAGCTCCTCGTAGGCGTCGAATTTCGGGACGCCGCCGCGGACGTCGACCTCGAGGGTGAGCATCCCCAGGCGGAACTTGTCGTACAGCGAGAGGTGCGGGTAGGCCAGGATCTCCCAGGGCGTGTCCAGCGGGTGGACGACGCCGTCGACGTAGTAGCCGTTCTTGCCGACGCGCCACTCGAGGTCCTCGCCGAGGCCGAGATCGCCCAGCAGCTCGACGATGGTCTCCTCGGATTTGGAGAGGTGGTGGTAGTACTGCTCGATGGGATCGCCCCGCGTCTCGTAGACCGCCGCGAGCCCCCCCAGGTCCGGCCGCTGCTCGTAGACTGCCACTTCCCGGCCCGCGCGCTGGAGCCGGTAGGCCGCGGCCAGTCCCGCGATCCCGCCGCCGACGACGCCTATCATACCCGCCCTATCGCACCCCCGGGAATGTGTGTTTTGGCTCGCCCGCCGGGCCGAACCGACGCTACTTACGGTCCTCGCGCGTGCAGGATCGCCGTGATCCCCCACCGCTCGGCCGTCGTCCCCGCCTTGCTCGCCTGCCTCTTGCTCGTCGCCGGGTGCACCGCGCCTGACGCCGCGGCCCCGCCCACCGGGAACGTCTCCGTGACGGTGCACAACGATGCCGACCGCGCATACGACGTCTCGCTCCTCCTCGTGACCGGATCGCTCGACGGCGTCGACGTGACCTATCGCAACGGCACCGAGCGGACCGTCGCGGTCGCGGCCCCGGCCGCCCTGCCACGCGGCGCCCTCGACGGCGCGACGAACGTCACGGTCCGGAGTGGGGCCGTCGAACGCCACGACTACCGCCTCCCACCGGGGTCCGGCCGCGGCGCGACCTACGAAGTCCCCGATCGCAACGCGACCGTCGTCTACACCCTCGCCCCAGCGGGCGGCCCCGTCCGCGCCTGGGGAACCACGACGTGTTCGGCCAGTCCGACGCTCGAACTCGCGATCACGATCGGATCCGACGGCGCCAACCACGTGGCGACGACCTGCCGAGACTGACTGCGGGTGCGCACTTCGCGCCGCTGGCTTGCACATGCAAGCCACAGACGCCGGCGTGCACCTCTCAGAACGCCGAGGGACACAGCGGATAACCGTCCCGGCGCCGTACGTCGAGTGGACCATGTCCGAATCAGAGATGGAACTCCCGGTCGAGCTTGGCCAGGCGACGATCGTCTACGAGGACCCCGAGGAGGGGACGACCAGCCAGACGGTCAAAAACGAGCAGGTGCTGTACGTGCGCGACCACTGGGTCGTCCAGACCGGCAAGGACGACCAGGGCAACGATCTGATGCTGCAGATCCCCCGCGACCGCGTCCACCACGTCCAGCGCAACGTCGAGCACTTCGAGGAGGAGGCAAAGACCGTCCGCCACCGCGTCGAGTCCATCGCCGACGACATCCGCCGCATGCTCCCGATGGACGTCGGCGACGGCCGCTCGCGACGGCAGGGCCACGCCGCCCAGCGCGGCTCGACGTCCGAGAGCACGACCGTCGAGATCAACGAGGGCCAGGGGTCGTCGAGCGGCGCTGGGTCCTCGGGATCGTCCACCGAGCAGTCGTCCTCCGCCGAGTGACCGTCGCGGACTCCTCTAGCGGCGCTTTTTCGCCCGCAAACTCGCGCTCCGCGTAAGTCCGCGTTCAGACTTCGGGTGCGCTGGCTGGGAGGTGAACCGGCGCCAGACGTTCCGGGTCGCTCCCCGGGCTGGGACTGGCAGGGCTCAATTCCGAGGACGACGTCATCCGACGACAAGGCTCGCGACACGCACGGCGGTCGCTCGCGAAACAGTCGTCGGAGAAGTGCGCTGGCTGGGATTTGAACC
>JBDGSW010000033.1:0-10553 GCA_042217345.1 Haloarculaceae archaeon | reverse complement strand
TGATCTCGGTGACGTCGCCCTGCATGACGACGTTGTACCCCTCGGGGGCGACGCCCGCCTGCGCGAGCAGGTCCCGGATGTCCGAGAGGTTCACCGAGCGGCCGTTGATGTAGTAATAGGAGTAGTAGTTGTCCTCGGTCTCCTTGACGCGGCGCTTCACTGAAATCTCGTCGACGTCGCCGACGTCTTCGGTGCCGGCGGCGTTGACGACGGCCGACCGCGGGAGCTTGCCGTCGGCGTTGTCGAGGATGACCTCGACGCTTGCCTCGCGCTGCTTGTCGCTCTCGGGGTCGCCGTCCTGGTGGCCGGGGTTGTAAATGAGGTCCGTCAGCTTCTCGGCGCGAATGCCCGAGGTACGGGCCAGGCCGAGCGCGAACAGGACCGAGTCGATGATGTTGGACTTCCCGGAGCCGTTCGGGCCGGTGACGACGGTGAAGTCCTCGTAAAACGGAATGCGGGTCTTGCGGCCGAAGCTCTTGAAGTTGTCAAGGACGAGCTCTTTGATGTGCATGGGGTGCTCGTGGGCGGCCCCGGTCAGGCGATGATGATGTCGCTCGACTCGGAGTCCGCGTCGGCCTCATCCTCGGGCGCCTCTGATTTAGGCGCTTCGGCCCGCTCGTCCTCCTCGGCCGCCTCGGTGCCTGCCGCGTCCGATTCGGGCGCGTCGGCGGCCGTGGTCGACGCCCCGGTCAGCTGGTCGAGCGCGACGTCGCCGTCGACCAGGTTCTCCAGTTCCCTGATGCGGACCTTACACTCGACGAGCTCGTCGGTCAGCCCGTCGACGGTCGCCTCCAGTTCTTGCACCCGCGATTCGAGTTCCTCGACGCGATTGCCGCTCGCCATACACCATACAGACCGCTCTGCCGTCATAAACTTACGTCAGACAATCACATACCTTCTGATAGATACGGCGGCGGACAAAGGGGGGTCGACCGCGAGCGCCCGGGCCGGACGGGTGAAACGCGAAAGTATTTCACAGCCGTGGGCATACTATACAATAATGGCTGCGAAACTCGCGCTGCTGGACGCGTCAG
Source organism: Haloarculaceae archaeon (assembly GCA_042217345.1). Taxonomy (GTDB): domain Archaea; phylum Halobacteriota; class Halobacteria; order Halobacteriales; family Haloarculaceae; genus Halorientalis. The sequence goes on along the minus strand of JBDGSW010000033.1, from coordinate 9,519 downwards.
TCGGAGAGACGCCGGCCCGGCGGAACTTCCGGCGGGCGTTCGAGGCGGAGGTGACGGCGTTCGAAGCGAGCGAGGGGGAGCTGCCGGCCGTCTCTGCGGTCGACGGGTTCGCCGGCTGGCCGTACGACGGCGTGGTGATCAGCGGTTCCCAGACGTCGGTCTACTGGGACGAGCCGTGGATTGCGGACGTGCGGGGGTGGGTCGCGGACGCCGTCGAGCGCGGCGTCCCCGTCCTGGGCGTCTGCTGGGGCCACCAGCTACTGGCGACCGCCACCGGCGGCACCGTCGCCGACGCGGGCGCGTACGAACTGGGCTACCGCGAGATCGACCGCGTCGCCGACGCGCCGATCTTCGAGGGAGTTCCGGAGCGCTTCGTGGCCTTCGAGTCCCACTCCGACGACGTGACCGGCCTGCCCGAGGGCGCGACGCTGCTGGCCGAGAACGACCGCGCAATCCAGTCGTTCCGCGTGCGAAACGCCTTCGGCGTCCAGTTCCACCCCGAGTACGACCGCGAGACCGCCGCGTGGGTGACCGAGAACAAGCGCGGGGAGTTGGCCGACGAACGCGTCGAGGAGTTGCTCGCGACGGTCACCGAGTCGCGCCACGCGGAGACGGAACCGGCGAAGCGGGTGTTCGCGAACTTCGAGCGGTTCGCCGCCGAGGCGTCGTTACGGGCGCCCGCCGACGGCTGAGAGTGGTCTTGGGCTGGCGCGCGCGGCCGGCCGGTACGGGGTCGTTAGCCTTTAGCCACCCGCTGGCCAACCACGACCAATGACCGCACAGGCTGCCGAAGCGGGCGATCTCGCCGCCGTCATCGGGCTTGAGGTCCACGTCCAGCTCGAGACCGCGACGAAGATCTTCTGCGGCTGTTCGACCGACGTCGCCGACGCCGAGCCCAACACCCACACCTGCCCGACCTGTCTGGGCCTGCCCGGCGCGCTCCCCGTCCTCAACGAGGGCGCCGTCGAGGCCGCCGTCAAGGTCGGCAAGGCCATCGACGCCACGATCCCTGCGGAGACGACCTTCCACCGGAAGAACTACTTCTACCCCGACCTCCCCCGGAACTTCCAGATCACCCAGTACGACGCGCCGATCTGCCAGGACGGCGAGCTGGAGTTCGCCGTCGCGGGGGAGCGCCGCACCGTCGCCATCCGCCGCGCGCACCTCGAAGAGGACCCGGGCAGCATCAAGCACGTCCGTGAAGGCACCGAGAGCGTCGACACCCGCACGGTCTCGATCGAGCGCGCCGACTACACGCTGATCGACTACAACCGCGCCGGCACGCCGCTGATGGAGATCGTCACCGAGCCGGACTTCCGCGACCCCGCGGAGGTCCGCGCGTTCCTCGAGAAGCTCGAGGAGGTGCTCTCCTACCTGGGCGTGTTCGACCCCACGCGCGACGGCTCGCTGCGGATCGACGCCAACCTCTCGATGGTTCCCGAAAGCGAGGTCGGCGACGACGGCGAGATCGACGAGGCGGTCCTCGAGCGTGCCAACCGCACGGAGGTCAAGAACATCTCCAGCCACAAGGGCGCCGAGAAGGCCCTCTCGTTCGAGCGCTCCCGCCAGAAGAAGCTCATCGAGTCCGGCCGCGCCGTCGAGCAGGAGACCCGCCACTTCAACGAGACCCACGGCAACACGGTCTCGATGCGCTCGAAGGAGGAGGAAAAGGACTACCGCTACTTCCGGGAGGCCGACCTCCCGCCGCTGCAGGTCGCAGACTGGAAAGCGGAGATCGCCATCCCGGAGCTGCCCGACGCCCGCCGCGAGCGCTTCGAGGCCGAGTACGGCCTGAACGACGAGGCAGCCTCGAAGCTCACTAGCACGAAGCAGGTCGCGGACTTCTTCGAGGACGTCGCCAGCGAGTACGACCCGGACCTGGCCGCGACGTGGGTCGCAGACAACCTGCTCGGCGAGCTGAACTACCGCGACATGGAGATCACGGACGTCGCGGATCGGCTCGACGAGGTCAAGCGGCTGGTCGAGCTCGTCGCCGGCGACGAGATCACGGCCAAGAACGCCCGCGAGACGGTCCTCCGGCGGATGCTCGACGAGGGCGAGGATCCCGACGAAATCGTCGAGGCCGAGGGCCTGGGCAAGACCAGCGGCGACGCGGTCGCGGCGGCCGTGACCGAGGCCATCGACGAGAACCCCGACGCCGTCGAAGACTACCACGACGGCGAGGGCGGCGCGATCAACTTCCTGGTCGGCCAGGTGATGCAGAAGACGGGCGGAAGCGCGGACCCCGGCGACGTGAATCAACTGCTGCGGGACGAACTGGAAGGCTAGGTTTCATCGGCGCCGATGGACTGTCGGGTTCAGTTCCGGTTCGTCGTTCAGGCTATCCTCTGAAACCTATTGTCGCGCGCTTCGACTGACGGTTAGGCCGTTTTCGCGTCTACAGACAGTCAGTGCCTCCAGCCCTGGTGTCCCACAGTGTTATTACAGTGTATTGCGTTCTATTACGCATGCCCATCAGCATCGATCGGTTCGACGAGGAACCCGTAGATGCGCTCGATCTCCAGGAGGGGACACAGCCGTATCGGCTGCTGCACTTCCTCGCCGACAACGACGACAAGGCGTTCACGCAGACGGAACTCCACGAAGCGACCGGCATCAAGCGCGGCAGCGTCGGCGCGGCGCTCTCCCGCCTGGAGGACCGCGGTCTCGTTCGCCACCGCGGCCGATACTGGGCTATCGCAGCGGACGACCGTCTCGCCTCGTACGCGGCGCAGATGAACGCCAGCTCCGCTTCGACGACGGACGACTACTACGGCGACGAGGAATGAACGGCGGCTACGAGCGAGGTGCGGTCGTGAAGGGCCCTGATCTCCTCGCGGATCACGAGTTTCGGCCATACGTCTGTCTGAGCGACCGCACGCACCCGTTTCACGACGAAGAAGCGCTCTACGCGGCGGCCACGACGACGCGACGGCCGGTTGCGATCCCGCTCACCGACGACGACTTCGCGTCCGGTGAGCTGCCGCGAGAGAGCTACGTGAATCCGTGGACGGTCGTCACGATACGACACGCCGATATGGAGCGCAAAGCAGGACAGCTCGTCACGGCGACCACCGAGAAAATCGCAACCTAGGCCGCCGGGTATCTCGGCGTCCGCTAGGTGTACCCAGTTCTATCGTTCAGCGGGTGGGCGAGGAACGGGGGCGTCGAGCGAGACCAGTTGGGCGACGCTGGGCGCCCTGACTCGGCTCGGGCGAGCGTACACACCCGTCCACGCACGCCCTCGCGCACGCGCCTTGGCCCCTCGCCGTCCGGCGATTTCTCGGCTGCGAAAGCTTTAGAACGCGGCTGCGCTTAAAAGCGAGTAATGAGTGCCCGCGACCGGGGAGGTGAGTCGACGTGGAGTTGATCATCACGGAGAAGGACAACGCCGCGCGGCGCATCGCCGAGATCCTCAGCGAGAACAGCGCCCAGGCCAAGCGCCGCAACGGCGTGAACGTCTACCGGTGGGGCGACAAGCGCGTCGTCGGCCTGTCGGGCCACGTCGTCGGGGTGGACTTCCCGCCCGAGTACGACGACTGGCGCGACGTCCAGCCCGTCGAGCTGATCGACGCCGAGATCGTCAAGCAACCGACCAAGGAGAACATCGTCCAGACGCTGCGCGAGCTGGCGCGGGGCGCCGACGAGGCCGTCATCGCGACCGACTACGACCGCGAGGGCGAGCTCATCGGCAAGGAGGCCTACGAGATCATCCGCGACGAGTCCGACGCGCCGATCAAGCGCGTGCGCTTCTCCTCGATCACCGAGCGCGAAGTGAAGGACGCCTTCGCGGACCCGGACGACCTGGACTTCGACCTCGCCGAAGCGGGCGAGGCCCGCCAGGTCATCGACCTGATCTGGGGGGCGGCGCTGACGCGGTTCCTGTCGCTGTCGGCCCGCCAGCTCGGCGAGGACTTCATCTCCGTCGGGCGGGTCCAGTCGCCGACGCTGAAGCTGATCGTCGACCGCGAGCGCGAGATCGAGGCGTTCGATCCCGAGGACTACTGGGAGCTGTTCGCCGACCTCCACAAGGGCGAACAGGCCTTCGAGGCCCAGTACTTCTACGACGACGACGGCACCGAGGCCGAGCGCGTCTGGAACGAGGCCGACGCGAACGACGCGCACGAGCGCCTGCTCGACGCCTCGGCGGCGACCGTCACCGAGGTCCGGCGTCGGACGCGGACGGACGACCCGCCCACGCCGTTCAACACCACGGCGTTCATCAGCGCCGCGGGCTCGCTGGGGTACTCGGCCCAGCGGGCGATGAGCATCGCCGAGGAGCTGTACACCTCGGGGTACATGACCTACCCCCGGACGGACAACACCGTCTACCCGGAGGACCTGGACCCCGAGGAGCTCCTGGAGGCGTTCGTCGGCGACGCGACCTTCGGCGAGGACGCCGACGCGCTGCTGGACCTCGAGGAGATCGAGCCCACCGAGGGCGACGAGGAGACGACCGACCACCCGCCGATCCACCCGACCGGCGAGCTGCCGAACCGGGGTGAACTCGACGACGACGAGTGGGAGATCTTCGAGCTCGTGGTCCGTCGGTTCTTCGCCACGGTGGCCGAGCCGGCGACCTGGGAGCACCTGCGCGTCGTCGCCGACGCCAACGGCTGCTCGCTGAAGGCAAACGGCAAGCGCCTGGTCGAGCCGGGCTACCACGCGGTGTATCCGTACTCCAGCGCGAGCGAGAACTTCGTCCCCGACGTCAAGGAGGGCGAGGACCTGGAGCTGACCGACGTCGAGCTCGAAGCGAAGCAGACCCAGCCGCCCCGGCGGTACGGCCAGTCGCGGCTCATCGAGAAGATGGAGTCGCTGGGGCTGGGGACGAAGGCGACCCGGCACAACACCATCGAGAAGCTCTACGACCGCGGGTACATCGAGAGCGACCCGCCGCGGCCGACGACGCTGGCGAAAGCGGTCGTCGCGGCCGCCGAGGAGTTCGCCGACCTCATCGTCAGCGAGGAGATGACCGCCGAGCTCGAGGCCGACATGGCCGCCATCGCCAGCGGCGAGGCGAGCCTCGACGACGTGACCGACGAGTCCCGCGAGGTGCTGGAGGCGGTCTTCGACGCGCTGCACGAGTCGCGAGAGGACGTCGGCGACCACCTCCAGCAGTCGCTGAAGGCCGACCGCACCCTGGGGCCCTGTCCGGAGAGCGACCACGACCTGCTGCTCCGGAAGAGCCGCCACGGCTCGCACTTCGTCGGCTGCGACGGCTTCCCGGACTGCCGGTACACGCTGCCGCTGCCGAGCAACGGCAAACCGCAGCTGCTCGACGAGACCTGTGAGGAGCACGGCCTGCGGACGGTGAAGATGCTCGCCGGCCGGGACACGTTCGTCCACGGCTGCCCGCAGTGCAAGGCCGAGGAGGCCGACGAGAGCGAGGACCGCGTGATCGGCGAGTGTCCGGACTGTGGCTCGGACGAGGGCGGCGAGCTGGCGATCAAGCAGCTGCGAAGCGGCTCGCGGCTCGTGGGGTGTACCCGGTACCCGGATTGTGAGTACTCGCTGCCGCTGCCGCGCCGCGGCGAGATCGAGGTGACCGACGAGTACTGCGACGAGCACGACCTGCCGGAACTCGTGGTCCACAACGGCGACGAGCCGTGGGAGCTGGGCTGTCCGATCTGCAATTACGAAGAGTACCGGGCGCGCCAGTCCGTCGACGACCTGGTGGACCTGGACGGCCTGGGCGAGCGGACGGCCGAGAAGCTCGCCGACGCCGACGTCGAGACGCTGTCGGACCTCCAGACAGTCGACGCCGACGACGTGGCGGCGCGGGTCCAGGGCGTCAGCGCCGACCAGCTGCGCGAGTGGCAGTCCCAGGTCGCGCCCGAGGACGCCGGCGCCGCGGGCGACTGAGCCGGGCGACGTATCAGTCGTTTCCGAACAGTTTTGACGGAGGGTGGAATTGGGGCGCGTATGAGCGGTGACTGGACGGAGTGGGACCACGTTCTCAAGGTGGACCCCGACAAGGAGCTGGTCGACGGCGAGACGTTCGCCGACGTCTGCCGGACCGGCACGGACGCCATCGCGGTCGGCGGGACGACTGGGATGACCGGCGAGAAGATGTCTCGGGTGGTCGAGGCCTGCGGCGAACACGACGTGCCGCTGTACATCGAGCCGAGCAACACCAGTTCGGTCGTCCACAGCGACGCCCTGGACGGCTACCTCGTGCCGACGGTGTTCAACGCCGGCGACATCACGTGGGTCACCGGCGCGCACAAGGAGTGGGTCCGCCTCGACGACGAGATCGACTGGGAGCGCACCTGGACGGAGGCGTACATCGTCCTCAACCCGGAGGCGTCGGTCGCGACCTACACGCAAGCCAACTGCGACCTGGACGCCGACGAGGTGGCGGCCTACGCCGAAGTCGCCGAGCGGATGTTCGGCCAGGAGATCGTCTACGTGGAGTACTCGGGGATGCTGGGCGATCCCGCGAAGGTCCGGGCGGCCCACGACGTCCTCGACGACGCGACGCTGTTTTACGGTGGTGGTATCCACGATTACGACTCGGCCCACCAGATGGCCGCCGAGTCGGACGTGATCGTCGTCGGCGACCTGGTCCACGACGAGGGCGTCGACGCTGTCGCCGAGACGGTCGCCGGCGCGAAGGAAGCTCACTGATCGCCGACGACCTTCGCGGGCCGAATTTCTCCGGCCATACTTAAACAACCGCGTATATAGGCCAGGGAGTATTAGGCGCCCGAGCGTCACTGCCAGGGCATGTCACAGACTGCGCTCGGCGAGGTGACGGCCTGGCGGCCGGATCGTGACCTCTCCGTGAGCAAGAAGGCGGTGGGCGTGAGTGCCTTCCTGATCGTGCTGATCAACATCAACGCGCTGATGGTGTCGCTGCTGGCCGTCACCGGCGGCGGGATCATCGGCGGCTTCCTGGCGAGCTACATGGCCGGCGGCTCGGTGCGGGGGATCGTCAACGGGCTCGTCGCGGGGCTGATCGGCGGGCTGGTCGCCGGGTTCGTGACGATCCTCATCGGCGGCTTCATCGGGATGTACCTCGAGCCGCCGACGCTGTCGGGGAGCTTCCTCCCGCCGCTGTCGATGTACTTCGACGTCTACGGCGGTCGCAAGAACCTGCTCGTCGGCCTCGGCATCGCCTTCCTGGTGACCGTGGACGCCGGCGCCGGCGCGGTCGTCGGCAGCCTGGTGCGCGCCGGGCGGGACGAACTCGAAGACCACTTCTAAACGCCGGCTGTTTCTCGCGCACTCGGCCAGATCCGCCGATCAGCCCGCTCGCCGCTTGTTGACTGCGGCTCCCGGCCCGCGGTGACACCCCCGACGGCCGACGGCATCTGCGGCGACGCTCCGGGAGCGTCGCGCTGGGGCGGGCAGCTTCCCGTTCAGTGCTGCGTTCGTTCCGTCGATCGGCGCACTGCAGTCAGCGACCGGGGCGGCCGTGGCAGTTCGACACCGGCCGGCGCGCCCGGGCAACGGACGACGGGGCCTCCCGGATAGTTGACGGTGGGACGTTCCGGAACACGGCCGGCGGAGCATCCTGGACTGCGGAGTGCGGACTGCGGATCGCGGTTGCGCTCCGGAGGGTGGCGGCCCACGGCCACGGCGGGGCCGCCAGGCTGGCGAGACGACGGACGAATCGGCGAGAACAGTGGTCGGCCGCTCAGGCTTCCTTCGTCAGGCCGTAGACGAGTCCCATCATGCTGCCGTAGACGACCCAGCTGAGCACGACGGCGACCGCGGGGAACGCCAGGCCGTACAGCATCGGGACCGAGTAGCCCAGCACGTACGTCAGGATCACGGGAACGAGGACCACGTGCAGGAGGCCGATGCCGAGCCCGTAGATCTGGCCCAGGGTGTAGGCGGTCACGCCCAGCGCGGAGATGTTCAACAGCGGCACCAGCACCTTCTGGAGGATCTCGCTGCGGCTCGAGAGCATGATGACCTTGTTGACGAAGGTGTTGATCGAGCCGGCGACGAACACCAGGAACGGGACCGCCAGGACGACCCCGAGGACGAACATGAGCAGCCAGCCGTTGGCGTACGTCGGCCGGCCGATCAGCGCCCCGAGGTCGCTGACGAGCTTCAGGTGTAGCAGTTGCATGATCGCTCCGCCCTGTAGCGCCCCGAACAGGCCGCCGCCGACGATGCCCTCGACGTCTTCGATCTCGACCGTGGGAAGGGTCGGCGTGCCGAATTCCATGGGCGTTCTCTCGGAGAGACCCCCAATAATATACTGGCCGTTTGAGACGGTACTTTAAGTACTCCGGGCCGTTTGCCGGCTCCTCGCGCACTCGGGGCGGCGCCGGCCGCCCGCGAACAACTGCGCTTAAGTCCCGCTGTCCGAAACGCCATCCCATGGAAGGGCGAACGTACACCGCCGACGCCGAGCCGGGCGATCACGTCACGGTCGCCGGCTGGGTGCACGAGATCCGGGACCTCGGTGGGATCGCGTTTCTGATCCTCCGGGACACCACCGGCAAGATCCAGGTCAAACTCGAGAAAGACGAGATGGACGACGATCTCGTCGAGCGCGCCCTGGACGTCCACCGCGAGTCCGTCGTCGCGGTCACCGGCGACGTCGAGGCCGAAGAGCGCGCCCCGACGGGCGTCGAGATCGTCCCCGAGTCGATCGACGTGCTCGCCGAGGCCGACCCCGAACTCCCCCTCGATCCCTCGGGCAAGGTCGACGCCGAGCTGTCGACCCGGCTGGACAACCGAACGCTGGACCTCCGCAAGGACGAGGTCAAGGCCATCTTCGAGATCCGCGCGGAAGTGCTGCGCGCGGTCAGGGAAGCGTTCCGCGACCTCCACGCCACCGAGATCAACACGCCGAAGATCGTCGCCACGGGCACGGAGGGCGGCACCGAGCTGTTCCCGATCACCTACTTCGGCCGCGAGGCGTTCATGAACCAGAGCCCGCAGCTGTTCAAGCAGCTGATGGTCGGTTCCGGGCTCGAGCGGGTCTTCGAGATCGGCCCGATCTTCCGCGCCGAGGAGCACAACACGCCGCGGCACCTCAACGAGGCCACCTCGATCGACTTCGAGTCGGCGTTCATCGACGACGCCGAGGCGATGGACGTCTGCGAGGCGATCGTCACCGCGGCCTACGAGGCGGTCGCCGAGAACTGCGAGGAGCAGCTCGAGGCGCTCGGGCTGGCCGACGAGTTCGCGGTCCCGGAGGGCGCGTTCCCCCGGCTGACCTACCAGGAGGCCATCGACGAGATCAACGCGACGGGCGCGCTCGAGGAGCCGCTCGTGTGGGGCGACGACCTGTCGACCGAGGCCGAACACGCCCTCGGCGAGGCCGTCGGCGAGCACTACTTCATCACCGACTGGCCCAGCGAGATCAAGCCGTTCTACATCATGGACCGCGAGGACGACCCGGACGTCTCGACGGGCTTCGACATGATGCACCCCTCCATGGAGCTCGTTTCCGGGGGGCAGCGCGAGCACCGCTACGACGCGCTGGTCGAGGGCTTCGAGCAGCAGGGCCTGGACCCGGAGGCCTTCGAGTACTACACCAAGATGTTCAAGTAC